>CAYNFG010000021.1:1396-16925 GCA_964396455.1 uncultured Nitrososphaeria archaeon
GCTGGAGAGATTGGAGAAGATTTTATGGCGCCGGGGGTGGGATTTGAACCCACGCGCCCCCGAAGGGGCATCGGCTCTCCCGGGGCTCTGACCAGCCGTCTCAAGATCTCGAGGCCGACCCACTAGCCAGGCTATGGGACCCCGGCATCCAAGGTCTTCAATCTAGGTCTCCTATTTTTGAGTTTTTAGCTGTTCTCGCTTATATTCTTGGAGAGGCTTGTAGAGCCTCGCTAAATCCGCTTTCTAATGCTTTTATGAGGGCTGCCTCTATCACCGCGCCTAGGAAGAGAAATAGGGCTATAACGCCTATGACGATTAGGAGTATCTTAAGCTCGCTCCTTAAGAGGGCTCGGGCGCGGAGAATATAATAGGAGAGGGTTAGAGATTCTGAGACCGCGACGCCGTAGCCTAGGAATTCTAGAATACCATAGCCTGTTAGGATTATTGTTCCAAGCGTGAAGGGTATCAGATGGTATGGGGATATCCCGAGTTCGAGGCCCATCCATCCGAGAAATCTCCCGGTATGAAAAACCACGTAGCCCATGATTATGGGGCCGAGGAAGGGTATTAGAGCTATTAATGCTATCGTGAAGTTGTTTAGGAATATTCCTTGCTCAAGCCCTTCTCCACCTAATCTCTCAAGCTCCTCTCTAATCTTCTCGCCCTCCTCAGCTCCTAGGGGGATTAGCGATCCGGCCAGCATCAGCACCATCAATACTATGCTTATCAGGATCGCCAGCTTCAGCCTCCTACCCAATATCCTAACGGTCTTCAATTCTCTTAGTAGCCTCCTCCTTAATCATGCCATACGCCCTATTCTTCTTCTTAAGCGCATCCATTCTGGGGAGCGTAAGCGGGTCAGATCCCTTCAGGATCGAGAGGTATAATGAGGTATAGTCTGCGAAGATTATCAGCTCTAAAAGCTCGCCTAGCCTCCTCCTCGAATCGCCTCTAATCGAGAACACCCGATCCTCGCCTACGAGCTTGGAGAACGCCTCGATCGATAGCCTAAGCTCCTCGCTCTCCCTAAAGCTCCTAGGCAGGATGATTAACGCATTATCCGGCAACGCCTCAATATCGTTATGGAATGCTTCTGGAAGCTCCCCGAACCCGCAGTAGACTTTCGCATTCTCATTCAATTGGCACTTCAGCCTATAGCCAGCACACCTAACCTCTTCATAGGCATAGATTACCGGAAATCCTCCAGCAATCCTATACGCAATCCTCTTCGCATAATTCCGCTCCGAGGGAACATCCTCCCTAACCTTCTCCTGAAACCTCTCAAGCTCCGAATACTCTAGATCTAGATCTACGAGGCCGAGATTCGAGAATACTCCGAGGGATGCACCGAGCATATTCGGGAAGCAGTATCTCGGCGGAACATCTCCCCGGACGGGTACGATAGGAATACCGTATCTTTCCCCGATACGCATCAGAATACCATCAGAGGTTATGAATAGTAGCCTAGCATCCTTATCAAGTAATTCGAGAACAGTGTTCAAAACCTCAGCCGTATTCCCAGAATGACTTACAGCCATGATCAGATCCCAGCCTCCCCCTCTAAGCCTATAATCCTTTAAAACCTCACAGTAGACTCCACGCTCCTTTAAGATCTGGCTCATAACATCGCATATTATACCTGATCCGCCGACCCCCATAAAGAGGATTTTCTCCAACCCGGCTAGATCTAACTCGACGCTCCTCCCAGCCTCAAAACCGCGTTTAAAATCTTGAATGAATTCTGCAACGATCCTAAACGCTTTACGATAAGGCTCCCTACGATAGACTTCAGAGGAATCCAGATCTAGGCTCAATTTTCTACCTCCCTAGGCTCGATTATAGCTCCACCCAAATCCTCTATAACCCTAGCCAAATCCTTCTCGACCTTATCGAGAATCTTCTCACATCTCTCCCTACGCTTAGCTAAAACCCTCAAGTATAATCTGATAAGGGAGACGCCCTCACGCCTCTCCGGATGAGACTTAATGAAGACCTCAGGATACCTAGCCCTGATCTCATCGATTTTCGGAGCGAGGGTCGATTCTGGAACCCCCTTAAGATAGATCCAGCGATCGGAGACGGCGATCTTCTTAACAGACTTTTCTAGGATAGGCTTAACCCTTTTAAGAAAGATATCTTCAAGCTCGCTCGGAACTCCTGGAAGGCAGACGATACGCGTCCTCCCCGCCTTAAGCAGGACTCCGGGAGCCGTTCCAACATCGTTCTCGAGAGGCTTCGCCCCCCTCGGAAGCATAGCCATCTTAAGCCTGGAAGGAGTTAGCTCCGGAGAATCGACGACCCCCTTGGCAGCGAGCTCCTCATACCTCCCTCTAATCAGCTCTACAGCCTTCCTATTCAGAACCAATCTACGCTTAAGAGCTTTAGCAACTCCCTGGAGGGTAACATCATCATAGGTTGGTCCAAGACCTCCGGTCGTGATCACCCAATCGACCCTCCTCTTAATAGAGTCTCTAACCACGGCGCTTATCTCATCAACATCATCCCCGATCATCGTAATCCTGCAAACCCTACCACCCATCCTGCTTATCTGCTCGGCAAGCCACCTCGCATTCGTATTTAACACCCTACCATCCAGAAGTTCATAACCAATAGATATGATGTCAAATAGCGTCTGCAGCCTCCCAGAAACCATACCTTATACTCTCTCCATAAATCACGATATATAATCATTCGCGATATTCATAACCTCGTGAAAAATCTTGCCTGGGAGAATGCAAATAAAGAGCTAGGAGAAAACTGATATTGGCTGGTGTTCTCGAGGATGAGTTCTAGAAGAGGCTTAATTCAGCCGACCGAAGCCGATTGCAAGAAACTTCTCCAAGAGCTTCTTAAAATGGATGAGGTTAAGATCGCTAAGCGATGTGGTGTAATATTTCTGGCGCCGCCGAAGCCGGGTAGAAGGAAGGGTAGGTTCGTGGTAAATCTCCTAACGAGAACCTACTCGGTGGAGCTCGATACCGGCGAGGTTATAGACCTGATAGCTGGAAAGGCTGCAAGCTGCGAAACAGCATTCATAATCCTACGCTATCTATCCTCCTCCGGAAGCGTTGGGAGAAAAGAGGATTGGACGTCCATCGAGGGATTCCCCAGGGGGAAGCTCTATAGAAACTATTTCGAAAGATATGTCATAAGGCCCTTTACAAGGCTCTTCGGCTACGACTCCGAGAAATACGAGTTCGTATGCAAGAGGCTTGGGGGGAGGAAGGAGAGGCTCGGAGGCTTAAGCTACTCATTCAACTTTCTCCCAAAGGTTAGGATCCTCACCCAGCTCTGGGTTGGAAAGAAGGAAGAATACATTTCCCCAAAAGCCAATCTAATGTTTAATTATTCGGCTAGACATTTTCTCTCAACAGAAGACCTGCTCCTAGCTGGAAAGATAATGATCTCGGCGATGAATTCCGAGGCGAAGAAGATCTAGTATGGAGGTCTGAAAGAAATGCTTGATGGATTAAGAAATGCCTTCAGGGAGGTTATAGAAGAGCTTAAGACCCGAAGCCTATCCGAGGAGGAGATCCAAAGATATATCGAGGACTTCAAGCTTAGGCTGATAGCAAATGACGTGGCGGTCGAGGTGGCGGATAGACTTGGAGAAGAACTTTCTCAGAGGCTCAAAAATCTCAAGCTCAAAAGATTCAAAGACGAATCCGATGAGATCCTGAAACAATTCTCCTTGATAATCGACTCGGTTCTCAAGGAGGGGGATCTGAACGAGTTCCTAGGGAGGATAGAGGAGAAGAAGAGGGTGGGGGAGCCGTTCGTAATACTTTTCGTTGGCCCGAATGGATCGGGAAAGACTACTACGATAGCTAAGCTGGCGCTTTTCCTGAAAAAGCTTGGATACCAGTCTATTATAGCGGCATCCGATACCTTTAGAGCTGGAGCGATAGAGCAGCTTGAGAAGCTTGCGAAATCCATCGGGGTTAGGATGATCAGCCAGAGGTATGGAGCAGATCCAGCCGCGGTAGCGATGGACGCCGTAATAAGCGCCAGAGCAAATAAGATCCCCGTAGTGCTGATAGATACCGCCGGGAGAACCGAGGTCAATAGAAACCTACTCGAGGAGATGAGGAAGATTAAGCGAGTGGTAAAGCCCGACCTCGTAATCTATGTAGGAGACGCGTTAGCGGGAAACGCGGCGATAGAACAGGCAAAAAACTTCGACGAATACGTCGGAATAGACTATGTAATCCTCACAAAGCTAGACGCGGATGCTCGAGGAGGATCAGCAATCTCAATAAGCTATCAAACAAGCAAACCAATCCTCTTCGTAGGGACAGGTCAAAGCCTGGAGGAGCTAAAACCATTTACGAAAGACTTGATAAAATCCGCCCTAATCAGCTCCTAACCTCCCACGAGGCTATGGGATAATCTTAATCTGCTATAAGAGCCTAGGAATAAGCGATGTCGATTAAGCAGCTACTAGAATCGCTAGCCTCTACAGCGGCGGGGCCTCAACCGAGCTTCCAAAGCTTCCAAATCCTAGATGCGCTCCTAATAATCGATCGCGAGGCTCCGATAGGCAGGAAGAAGCTTAGCGAGAAGCTTGGGCTAGGCGAGGGGGCTGTTAGAACCCTACTCCAGAAGCTTAAATCCAGATCTCTAATAGATGTTCGCGGAAAGGGAGGCTGCATATTAAGCGAGAAGGGTAAGATGCTTATCTCGAAATTGAGGTCGAAGCTTATACCGATCGGCTCACTAGATATCGATCTTCCATGGTCTTATCCAGAGAACTATGCGATAATCGTGAGGGATTCCGCCTTGAAGCTGCGTAGAGGGCTTGAGCAAAGAGATGAAGCGATTAGAGCTGGGGCAAAAGCTCTCCTAATCCTATCCTATCTAGATGGAAGGCTTCTAATGCCCAGCGTCTCAGATCTAACATCCGAGAAGCCCGAGTTCGCGGCTAGAATAATCGAGCTTGTAAGACCTAAGAACGGGGATATTATCCTTATCGCTGGAGGAGATACGGAGATAGAAGCTAGGAGGGGGGCTCTCGCAGCAGCCCAAACCCTACTCTAACCCTTCTCCATGAAATGCTTCCTCCACTTCTCAGCATCAAATCTAACCTCCATCCTCTCAAACTCCTTCCTAAAAGCCTCCTCAAGATCCACGCCGAACCTATTCGCGAGCTGGAGGAAGAGGGAGAATGCCTGAGCGAACTCTCTCCAAACCTCGTCCCCGGGCTGCTGATGGCCGAGACCGGGAACCTTATACCCCTCCCTAACCAGTATATGGCGCCCTATCTCCGAAAGCTCCTCGATTAGATGGGTAAATATCTGGGACTCGCTAAACCTATCCCAGCCCCGCTCCCGCTCAAAGCCGAGCATCTTCCTCTGAGCCTCTGAGATCCTCATAAACCCTCTCGGAAGGCGGATCTTGGAAAGAATATAAATAGTTAGCAGGATACAGATTCAATCTGACCGAGGTTTTAGAGATATGTCCTCCCTAGAAGAAGATCTCTCAAAAGCAATAGCAGAGCTCCAAGCCCTCGAAAGAATAGTCTCGGAACTACAGAACAGAGCTACGGCCCTAAGAGCGCTACTAACCGAGTATGATGGAGCGATAGCCCTTCTAGAAGAGCTAAAGAATAGGAAGACGGGGTTAAACATCCTAATCCCGATAGGCGGAGGAAACTTCCTCAAAGCAGAGATTAAGGACGTCGAGGAGGTTCATGTAAGCCTAGGAGCCGGAGTAATGATCAAGAAATCGCTTCAGGACGGCTATGAGCTGATTAAGAAGCGTAGGGAGAGGCTTAGCGAGTCCATAAAGGCTCATGAGGAGACGATAGTAAACTATGCTCAGCGGATGGAAGAGCTTCGAAGAATAGTCCAAGCCTTATCCGCTAGGCTCGCCGAGCTTCAAAAAGCCCAGAAGGAGGGGAAGTAGCCTCCTATGGCCAACCCATCCCCGGAAATATATCCCCAGCTAGAACTAGGGTATGATCACGCCTCCTCCAGAGAGAAATTTTTATAGAACCTGCTAGCCCTATGCCATCTAAGAGGGGGATGGATAGAAAGCCTGTTAATAGGCGTGCGATAGTGGGCTGCTCCCTGATAGGCTTCGGCTCATCCGCCTCCCTCCTAGTAATGGCAGCCCTAATGGGCTCGCCGCTTGTAGGTGCCGTAGGAGTGATAATAGCAGCCCTCTCGATAGCGGATGTCTGGCAGCTCCTCCATAGCTGCTAAGCCTACCTAGATCCAAGCTCCCAGCTAGCCAGATACCTCCGCTGCTCCTCGGTCAGCTCCTCCAGCTCCATACCCATAGACTCAAGCTTCATTCTAGCAACAAGCTCATCGATCTCCCTCGGAACATCTATAACGTCTCTAGGCAGGCTCCCCCGATTTTTCGCAAGATATTCCGCCGATAAGGCTTGGAGGCTAAAAGACATATCCATAACGTCGGTCGGATGACCCTCCGCGCAGACAAGATTTACGAGCCTCCCCTCGCCTAGGAGGAAGAGCCTACGCCCATCTTCCAAAACATACATATCCACGCATGGTAGAATCCTCTCCTTCCTCACGCTCAGATCCTCTAGATCGCGTTTATCTATCTCGACATCGAAATGCCCAGCATTCGCTAGGATAGCCCCATCCTTCATAAGCTTAAAATGCTCTCCTCGGATCACCGAGATGTTGCCGGTCGCGGTTATGAAGAGCTCGCCATGAGCCGCAGCCCTCCTCATAGACTCGACCCTAAACCCATCCATGGCAGCCTTTAATGCTCGGATTGGATCTACCTCGACTACCGTAACCCTAGCGCCCATACCCTTAAGCCTCCGGGCTATACCCGAGCCGACGTTACCATAGCCTACGACTACGACATCTCTACCAGCTAGGAGCATTCCCGTGCTCCTGATAACCCCATCCAAAGCAGATTGACCAGTCCCTATCGGATTATCGAAGAGCCTCTTCGACTCCGCATCATTAACAGCGATCACGGGGTAGAGGAGCCTTCCATCCCTAGCCATAGCCCTAAGCCTGAGGACGCCTGTAGTAGTCTCCTCGCAGCCGCCGATAACCCCCTCGACGAGCCTCCCGACATCGAGGCCGCCGATAACCTCCAGAACGTAATCAAGCTCCTCGGATCTAACGCCATAATAGAGCTTATGAATAGTGGATATTAGGTCGGCTCCATCATCGATGGTTATCTGAGGCTCGAAGCCGAGAACATATCCGATGCATCGATAGTATTCTCTAACGCTTTGCCCTCGAAAGGCATAAACATGCACCCCATCCTCGGCTAAGGCTGCTGCAACATCATCCTGAGTACTCATCGGATTCGATGCGCAGATACTCACCTCCGCCCCACCCCTCCTAAAAGCCTCTACCAGGATCGCGGTCTCGGTCGTGATATGCAGGCATGCGCCAATCCTCAACCCCTTCAAAGGCTTCTCCCTTTCAAACCTCTCAATAATCCTCGATAGGACGGGCATGAAGTTCCTAGCCCATTCAATCCTCCTCCTGCCAAGCCCCGCAAGGGATAAATCCCTAACCCAGTAATCCCTCATATATCCCGCCCAGAACTCAGGAGAATGGGGGATGATATAAATTAGAGGAGCATCCTACTAGCCTTTGGATTTGAACTGGGAGGAGTTCATCAGGACGAAGGAGGGCTATCTCAAGATCCTAGATGAAGTATTATCGATGCTGCCGAAATCCGCAACCGGAGCAGGAGATAGAGCAATAATCCTCAACCCCGAGATACTCCATGAAAGCAGGAGGACGATAGTCCTCAACTTCAAGGATATGGCCGAGAAGCTAAATAGGGATCCAGCCCACCTCGCAAAATTCCTATCGAAAGAATCCGGGAAGCCAGGCTCGGTTGAGGGCGAGAGGCTAATAATCCAAGGAAGATTATCGAATGAGGAGCTTAGAAGGCTTCTAGAACTCTATGTTAGAGAATTTGTTAAATGCCCGATCTGCGGAGGCTTGGATACGAAGATAGTCTCGGAGAAGAGATTAAGATTCCTCGTATGCGAGATCTGCGGCGCGAAAAGCTCGATAAGAAAGATCTGATGAAGATTTATGAATCTGGATTCAGGATGCTTTCCTAGCGGATGAAACATGAAAAGCCTCCGCTAGCCTTGGAAGTAGCAGACCTGACAAACCTCGTAAGGCTTGCCATGACTAGAATGGACTCCCAGCCGCTCTTCTGGTTCTTCAACTATCGAAAGCAGAGAATATTCGGAAACCTCCTCTCAATACCATACTGGCATGGAAGCCTCCCGATCTTCGCCTATACGAGGCTCCCGCAGGACGTAGCCATAAAAGGATATATCGGCTATACAAGCCTAGGGGTCGAGAAAGTATTCTTCACAGATAGCACCGACGATAATAGATTCATCTACGGCCCCGTCATCGAGATAGAATCCGCGCCAAGGATAATCTCAAAAGCCCTATCCATGAAAAATGGATTAAGGGTTAAGCCTATCCCGATCCGGGCGAAGAACCTATTCTCGCTTCTAAGAGTCTTATTGATCATGAGCGATAACATGGTGTCGCCGCCGATATGGCATTACGAAATCTCTCCAAACAGGCATATACTCGGAGTCATAGCACCATTCTACGACTATTACGAAGTCAGCGCTCTTCCAGTCTTCTTCTATATAGAGCTTGATAAAAAGCCAGCCCCATTCATAAAGTATCAGGCATTAAACGGGAGGGAAACATTAGATTATGCGGAGAACATCTCTGATATGAAGCATTTCTATGCCCGGGTGATAACGATAAAGCAGATACCATTCCTAAGCCTCCGCAAGCTCGGTATTAAGAGAAAAACTTGAGTTTAGGTTGGTTACTTCCAAAGCTCCTTCTTAAGAAGATCTCTAACCGCAGTCCTCATAACAGCACTCCTACTAGGATACGATCCCCTCCTAACAAGCTCATCCATTCCCTCGATCAAGGCTTCAGGCATCTTAACGGATATGAGCTTCATCTTCCTCACCCCCGCCGAGTTGGATAATGCCCCGGGTATTTCATAAAACTTTCCTACGAATATGCCCCCGCATTCCCCAGCAAATGCTAAGCTTCCAACGCCCCATAGCCTAAAGTGCTCAAAAATCGGATTACGAAACCTTCGAGCCGGATGCCCTAGATATTAACGATATCTCCTAACGGCTTAAATTCGAGTGCTCTTAGGTTTATAAGTTAGCCTACCCAAACATACCCTTGGATATATAGGTGGAGGTGTGAGTATATGGCAGCTGGACAACCTGTCCAAGGAGAGGTTCCTGTCATAATACTCAAGGAGGGGACTCAGAGGACTAGAGGTCGGGAAGCTCAATTAAACAATATCATGGTTGCTAAGGTAATCGCTGAGGCCATGAGATCCTCGCTAGGTCCAAGAGGAATGGATAAGATGCTTGTTGATAGCTTTGGAGACGTTACGATTACGAGCGATGGTGCTACGATCCTAAAGGAGATGGAGGTCGAGCATCCGGTAGCCAAGATGCTTGTCGAGATAGCTAAGGCTCAGGATGCGGAGGTCGGGGATGGAACAACCTCGGTAGTAGTCTTAGCGGGAGAGCTACTAGCGAGAGCCGAGGAGCTGATAGAGAAGGAGGTTCATCCAGCGATCATAATCGATGGATATAAGAAGGCTGCGATGAAAGCATTAGAAGTCTATGATAAGATCGCCATACCAATCTCGCCAACCGATAAGGAGGTCCTGAAGAAGATTGCTAAGACTTCGATGGCTGCGAAGATAGTCTCGGAGGATGCGGATTATCTAGCAGAGATAGCTGTTGAGGCTGTTCTCAGGGTAGCGGAGCAGGTTAATGGAAAATGGGTGGTCGATCTAGATAATGTCAAGATCGAGAAGAAGGAGGGTCAGTCGATAAGGGATACGCAGATAGTTGATGGCGTCGTCTTGGATAAGGAGGTAGTCCATCCAGGAATGCCGAGGCTAGTCCACGATGCGAAGATCGCTCTCCTAGACTGCCCGCTCGAGATCGAGAAGACGGAGTTTGATGCGAAGCTCCATATCGAGACCCCGGAGCAGATGAAGGCGTTCATGGAGCAGGAGGAGCAGATGCTGAAGGAGATGGTCGAGAAGATCGCGGCGGCAGGAGCAAACGTGGTCCTATGCCAGAAGGGCATCGATGACGTCGCCCAGCACTTCCTAGCGAGAAAGGGAATACTCGCCGTCAGGAGGATAAAGAAGTCGGATATCGAGAAGATCGCGAGAGCAACCGGAGCGAGGATAATCACTAGGATCGAGGAGATAAGCGGGAAAGACCTAGGGAAGGCGAAGCTCGTCGAGGAGAGGAGAGTTGGAGAGGATAAGATGGTCTTCATCGAGGGATGCGAGAACCCGAAGTCGATCACGATACTGATCCGAGGCGGAACGAAGAGGCTCGTAGACGAAGCTGAGAGATCCCTAAAGGATGCGCTAAACGTAATCAAGGACGTAATCCTCGAGCCTAAGATAGTGGCGGGAGGAGGAGCGCCGGAGATCGAGGTCTCCCTCGCGATAAGAGACTACGCCAAGACCCTACCCGGCAAGGAGCAGCTAGCAGTAGAAAAGTTTGCAGACGCCCTAGAAGTAATCCCAGCCCAGCTAGCTGAGAACGCCGGCCTAGACCCAATCGAGGCGGTAGTATCCCTAAGAGCTAGGCATAAGGAGGGCAAGAAATGGACTGGAATAAACGTCATGGAAGGAAAGATCGATGACATGTATAAGCTGAACGTGATAGAGCCGGTCCTAGTAAAGAAGCAATCCATCAAGTCCGCTGTAGAGGCCGCTGCCATGATCCTAAAGATCGACGACATAATCGCCGCCTCGAGACTCGAGGAGAAGAGCAAGGAGAAGAAGAGCGAGGAAGAGACATCCCTTGAAGAGTAACATAGATGAAGACCCGTATAGGCGGCCGCTAACCCGCTACGAGAAGGCTAGGATAATCGCCGGAAGAGCGTTACAGCTAGCTCTCGGAGCATTCCCGTTAGTCCCCGTAAAGCCCGACGATACGCCGATCGAGATAGCTAAACGAGAATTCGAGGCGGGAGTGCTCCCGATAATAATCCGGCGGAGGAGACCCGACGGAACATACGTCGATATACCATTAAAGGAGCTGTTAAAGCCTATTGAAGAAGCGGCTTAACCTAACCCAAGAAGAATTCTCTTGGCTAATCTCCTCGCTCATCCTAGCGATCATAACAACCCTCTTTTATTTCATCCCGATCTTCGAGAAAACCTTCTACATATTCATCTTCCTAATCCCCATGATAATCTCCCTCGCATTCTCCGCATATCTCCTCATCAAGAAGTTTTTGAAAGGGTAATCCCAGCGTATTTACCGCGGGAAGCTTTCTCCGCAATGATTTAATCTTGGAATATCCTCAGTAGGAGTCGAATGTATCGTGCAGGGCTTAGAGAGCTTAAGCTAATCTATGCTTCCAAGCCGAAATGGTATTTTAGGATGGTTGAAAAAGCTCTCACAAGCATAGTCAGCTCCTATATCTCCCTCTTCGGATCCAAGAGATTTATGATAGGCTTAGCATCACCGATCTTCTTCGATGGCCTAGCAGCCTCGGCTTGGCTCGACGAGCTTGGAGGAGGAGCAACCACGATAATAGCGATAATTCTGAAAAACTTCATCAGACCCGAGATGGGTTTAGCGGTCCTAGGAGGTAAGAGGCCGAAAGGCTACGAGGTTCCGAAAGAGCTTGAGAAGCTATCGGAGGTATTCGGGTTCAGCGAGGAGATGATCGAGAGGCTAAAGTATGCTAGCAGGATGGTCGCGAAAGTAGATAATGCAGCGATTCAAGATGGGTTCCAGCTATACCTTCACCTAATGATCGTAAGCCATGACGGCGAGTGGACTATAGTCCAGCAGGGGATCAAGCCCATGACAAACCTGGTAAGAAGATACCACTGGACATCCGTAAAGCTTAGAGACTTCATAGATGAGCCGCATAGCGGAATAGTCTCGGCCGAGAGGGGGGAGCTGGTCCTAGATATGACGAGCAGGAAGAGCTCCGAGGCGAGGAAGACGAGCGTAGACCTCATAAACAACGATCTACAATCTCTTAGAAGACTCCAGCAAGACATACCCTCAAACCAGCTAACCCTAACAGAATTCGATGCTCACGAGCAGAGAAAATGCCCATTCAAGATACCTAGAGTCAGCTGGTCAACAATCCTAAAGATCCACAAGCGGTCGCCAAGAAACTATGAAGAACTCTTATCGCTCCAAGGCGTTGGACCATCGATGGTGAGATTCCTAGCCGCCGCCTCGATCGAGATCTGCGAAGTCTATCCAAGCTTAGAGGATCCCGCAATACTTTTCGGAGATATTCCTAAAAGAGTTTATGAGGATAAATGGCTTTACGAGTTGGTGGAAGCGATAAAGGAGGCGGATCTATCTCTAGCAGAAAAAAGAAAAGCGCTAAGTAGGTTGTCGAATGTTTTCGGCAGCCTCGAGGAACCTAGTTAGCCGGTCTTATCTCTCCCGCTTCCCCTCGATGAACTCCTCAACCATTTGTCTAGCGACATCGTCTGGATACTGCTTTGGCGGGCTCTTCATGAAGTATGCTGATGGGCTTATCAGGACTCCGCCGACCCCTCTGTCCTTGCCTATCTTGGCGCATCTAATAGCATCTATTACGACTCCGGCGGAGTTGGGGCTATCCCAGACCTCTAGCTTCGCCTCGATGTTTAATGGGCATCCGCCGAAAGCCTTGCCCTCGATCCTGATATAACACCACTTCCTATCCTTCAGCCACGGGACGTAGTCGCTCGGCCCTATGTGGATATTCTCCTCGCCTATATCGTATGGCAGTAAGCTGGTAACAGCCGTGGTCTTCGAGATCTTCTTCGAGGTCAATCTCTCCCTCTCAAGCATGTTCAGGAAATCGGTATTGCCGCCGAAGTTCAGCTGATAAGATCGCTCAACCTTAACACCCCTATCGACTAGAAGCTTTACCAAAACCCTATGAAGGATCGTAGCTCCGACTTGGCTCTTCACATCGTCTCCGATAAGCGGGACTCCGCGCTTCTCGAAGATCTCCTGCCATCTAGGCTCCCTAGCGATGAAGACCGGGATGCCGTTAACGAACGCCGTCCCAGCCTCTAGAACCTGCTCAACATACCACTTGGTCGCAGACTCGCTTCCAACCGGCAGGAAGTTTACGACGACATCCGCTCCAGTGCTCTTCAATACGTCGGCTACATCAACTGTTGGCGATGGATGCTTCTCGATAACGCCCTGCAGATATTTTCCAAGGCTATCATGGGTCATCCCCCTCATAACCTCGACTCCAAGCTTCGGAACATCGGCAAACTTCCTCGTACAATTAGGAGGCGCGAAGATCGCCTCCGATAGATCCTTGCCGACCTTATTCTTATCGATATCGAAGGCGGCTACGAACTCGATATCGCTAACATGATATGGTCCTAGCCTTACATGCATAAGCCCTGGAACGAATTCATTCTCATCCGCGTCCCTATAGTAGTAAACTCCCTGAACGAGAGCTGAGGCGCAGTTACCAACCCCTATAATCGCAACTTTTACCTTTGGCATAGCATTAGATAATTTAGCCCGCTCCATATATAACTATTTCATACGCATGAAATATTTCACAGCCATAAATCAAAGCCTTTCAGACAGCTTCCTCAAAAACTCCTTGGCATCCTCCAAAGCCTTCTCACCCTTCTTAGTCAGGACATAGTATTTTCTTTGAGTCTCGCTATCCTCCCTCAGCTTTTTAGAAGTTATCAAGCCCTCGGATTGAAGCTTGTAGAGGACGATATAGCATGTAACCCTCCCAGGCTTAAATCCGAAATTCTCCTCGATCTTCCTACTAACCTCATAGCCGTATAGAGGCTCCTTCTTCAATAGGCTTAGAACGTATAGCCAAAGGTTCTCGACCGTAAGCTTGCGGATGAGCCTTCTATAAGCTGCGCTCATCTCTCAACCTACTCTAAAACCAGACTTAGATAAGCAGAATAAGAGTGTTTGCCATTCTAAATGGCGTAATCCTTTAAGATTCCGATCCTCGGATCGATTAGGGATGGTATGGCGAGGCCGCGTTATCGAGGAGTAATACTTGATTTAGATGGCTGTGTCTATGTCGATGGAAGCCCTACGGAGGGAGCCATAGAGGCGCTCAGAAGGCTGAAGTCTCTTAAGGTTAAGCTGCTCTACGTTACCAATAACCCTGAGCTAACATCCGAAGACTGCGTTCAAAGACTTAAATCGATAGGGATAGACTGCGATGCAAGCGAATTCCTAACCGTAGGCGAGGCGATAGCACGCTACATCTACTCGAGGTCGGGTCCGAGTAAGGTCCTGATAATTGCAGGCCCGGGCGTCGAGGAATATTGTAGGAGGCTTGGTCATCGAGTGCTTGATCTAAACGAGTGGGAGGAGGCTGACTACGTCATCGTCGGATTCGATCGAGAGATAAATTACGAGAAGCTGACAGCCGGGCTACGAGCATTACTTAAGGGAGCGGTCTTCCTAGGAACGAATCCCGACGCAGTCCATCCAGGAAAGAATGGCCCGGAGCCTGGATCCGGCGCTTTCATAGCTCCATTCAAATGCATGACGGGCCGCGATCCGATAATAGTCGGGAAGCCCTCGAGAATAATTATGGATATCGCGTTGGAGAGGCTCGGCTTAAGCTCTCGAGAAGTCCTCATCATAGGCGATAGGATAGATACTGATGTCAAGGCTGGGAAGAGTATAGGATCGGATACCGCCCTAGTCTTAACCGGGATAACCCGGGAAGAGGATCTGCCTAAGATTCCGCCGGAGCTCAAGCCAACCTACGTCTTCAAAAACCTCTATGAGCTGGTTGAGAAGCTTTACCCCTAAAGCCTACGCTCTTATCGGAATACTATGCTCCTCCTTTATCGTTCTAAGAACGATTTTCGTCTCGGTTGAGATTACGCCATCGAACCCCCCTATCTTATCGAGGATCTCTGCGAGAGCCTTATTATCCCTCGCCTTGACCTTAACCAAGCAATAATGCTCCCCGGTTACATCATGCACCTCTAACACCTCCGGGATCTCAGAAAGCATCCTAAGGACTTTTTCGTATTTCGCGGGCTGGGCTGTTATCGAGATGAACGCAGTAACGGTATATCCTAGCTTCTCCGCATTAATGACCGCCTGAATCTTCTTAACGATGCCGAGCTTGAGAAGCCTCTGAATCCTAGAATATACCGCGGCCTCGCTCATCCCTATCCTCCTAGCTATCTCAGAATACGACGCCCTACCATTCTCCTGCAGGATCTCGATTATCTTAAGATCCTTGGCATCCAAGCTTATTTTCCGCATATGGGATAGCATGCTTCTGCCGGATATATTTTTTACAAGGTGGCGCTTTCTAAATCACATCAACGAAAACTTAACACTTTCCGCCGACTTTTTCTAGGTGGAGAGATATGAGATGTAGGGTTGGGGTTGCATGGGGCGATGAGCTTCTCCAGTATAGCTTCCCGGAACCACATCCCTTTAGAAGGGAGAGAGCTCTCGCATTCTATCAAAGATTGGCTAACCTCGAGGAGG
>CAYNFG010000022.1:0-4687 GCA_964396455.1 uncultured Nitrososphaeria archaeon
AAAGCCTCGATTAGAGATGCTTTAAACCTAGCTGCAGCCGATGGAAGGGTCGGCTACGTAGATGTAACAGGGCTTCTTTGGAAGGATATAGATACCCAGCAGGATCTCGAGAAGGCTAGAAGCCTCTACTGGAAGATCTTGAAGCGTGAGCTTATAAGGCCGAGCGATGGCTGGGTCTCCCGCTATCTAAATCGATCAATCTCCTCCACAATCTCGCTAGCCCTCTATAAGCGGAGGCTTTACATAAGCCCGAATATCCTCTCCCTCCTCTCGTTTCTAGTAAGCGTTGCTGGAGCATTCTTCCTAGCCTTTAGAAGTCTTCTCTTAGGAGGCATCCTCGTTCAAGCATCCTCGATAATCGATGGTATGGATGGGGAGATCGCAAGGCTCTATAAAAGATCGTCCAGGCTTGGAGCGCTCCTAGACTCTTTCCTAGATAGGCTTGCAGATCTATCCATAATCGGCGGCATAATCTTCGCTCTCTGGCCTCTAAACTTCCTCCTCGCAATCGCCTCGATCCTAGCATCAGCCAATACAATTCTCGTAAGCTACATAACCCACCTCCTCCAAGGAGCTGGAGTCGAGGTCGAATCGATTAGAAGAATCCCCGTTACCCGTGATGTCCGACTATTCGTGATCTTCGCCGCGGCGCTATTAAACGTCCTCGACCTCGCATTATACTTCTTGGCATTCGCCCCCTTCCTGTATTATATTGCTGGCGTAGTTCTAGCGGGAAGAGCCTTAAGACAGGAGGCTATCCAGCCCTCGATTAAATCCGGTAGAGTTCCATGGCCTCAGATCCCCAGGCATATGATCCCTATTAAGGAGGCTTTATCAGAGCTTGTAGGCAGGCTTCTAAAATTCATAGTCGCCTTCCTAATCCTAAGGCTCTTAACCCCTGTGCTTTCCGGGTTCACGCTTATAGAGCTCGGCGAATCGGCCCTAACATCGACTCACGTCCTCCTAGTCCTTGAGATGCTCATCGTAATCTACTTCGGGTATGCGATATTATCCTCTGTTAGAAAATTGGCCGATGCGATAGCCGTCAGGCTTGTCAGCAAGGTCGGGGCGACGAAAGAAACCATAAAGAGGATATTCCTAGATCTAACCTACGCGGTTCTAGGTCTAATAGCATGGGTTTATGCAACGAACCTCGCGGAGATCCCCCTAATCGGAGAAGCCGTCTCAAAGCTGGTCATGGCGGCGGCCGCAATCTTCTTCTTCATAACGCTCTATAGGCTTGGGAAGAGAATATACAGAGTCTTCGCCGACGCATACGATAGAATGATGGAGAGGCTGGCGAGAAAGCTTAGCCACGAATAGATGATGAGAATCTGGGAGGATAATGGCGTAATCTTGAAAACCCGCAACTCTCTTAGAAGTAGGGAGAAATGCCCGCCAACCTTCCAGCCGAAGCCGAGAAAGCCCTAGCAAAATATCAGGCTGCAAGAACGATCGAGGATAAGATTAAAGCTTTAGAGGAAGCCCTCAGCCTCATCCCAGATCATAAGGGAACTGAAAAGCTTAGGGGAAGGATTAAGCGAAGGATCGCCGAGCTCAAAAGAGAGGCGGAGCGGAAGGCAGCGCTCAAAGCAGCTAGAAAAGACTTCAATATTCCTAAGGAGGGAGCGGCTCAGATAGCGATAATAGGCGTCGCTAACTCCGGTAAGTCGAGCCTCTTAAAAGCCTTGACTAATGCCAAGCCCCAGATCTCCTACTATCCCCTGACAACCACCCTGCCGACCCCGGGGATGATGATATACGATAACGTCGAACTCCAGCTCGTAGAGCTGCCAGCGATACTAACCGAAAACCTAGAGGAAACGCAATTTACAAACAGGTCTATAGGCTTTGCCAAAAACTCCGACCTAATCCTAATACTCCTCGACGGAGAATTAGATCCCGCCAAGCAGCTCGAGAAAATACTGGAGATCCTAAACGAGTCCGGAATCACCCTAAAGCCGAAGCGATGCGAGATCGAGATAGAGAAGAAGGATAGCGGCGGGATAAGATTCGTAACCTTCGGAAGGCTAAAAGCCGATACGAGAGAGATCATCAGCCTACTCCAATCAATTGGAATCAAGAACGCAGTCGTAAAAGTCAGCGGAGATGCCGGAATAGAAGATTTCGAAGACCTAGTGATAAGAGAGGTCGTTCATAAGAAGGCGGTGATAGCAGTAAATAAGATGGACAAAATAGGGTCAACCTCACTCGATCTTCTAAGAAAGATTACTGGATCGGAAGAGGTTCCGATAATAGAGATATCCGCCGAGAAAGGCTATGGGCTGGAAAAACTTAAGCAGGTGATCCTTAAGTCGCTCGACCTGATAAGAGTCTATACGAGGAAGGGCGGGGTGAAATCCGATAAGCCTATAATCCTTCCAAGAAACTCGACGATCAGAGATCTCGCAGAGGTGATCCATAGGGAGTTCGCCGAGAAGATGAGGTATGCGAGGGTCTGGGGAAGATCTGTAAGAATTCAAGGCCAGAGGGTTGGGCCGGATCATATTCTAGAGGATGGAGACGTGGTCGAGATTAAGCTATAACCTCGAGGCGTATGGTTTTTGAGGTTCAACTGCTTCGCGACGACGATCTACGGCTTAGAGGATATAGCTGCAGGGGAATGCCGCGAGCTCATAGGCGTGGATGCAAAACCGGATGTCGGGAAGATAATCTTCGAGGCGGATCTCGAGCAGATAATCAAGTTAAACCTAGCATCCAGAACCCTCCATAGAATATTCATAATGCTCGCTAGATCCCGGGCGGAGACGCTCGACGACGTGTATAAGATTGCGCGAGGGATAGATTATACTGAGTTCATAAATCCTGATCAAACCTTCGCGGTGAGGGGGGAGAGGCACTCAAAGGATAAGCCGTTTACGAGCTTAGATATGGCGGCAATAGTCGGAAGGGCTGTAATTGAGAGCTTTAAAGAGAAGACGGGGACGCGGCTCAAAGTGAATCTAGACGATCCCGACGTGGAACTTTACTGCCTACTCCGAGACTCGGAATTCATACTAGGGCTAAACACCACCGGGAAATCTCTCCATCGAAGATATTATAGGGTCTATCATCATCGCGCCGCACTCCAGCCAACGATAGCAGCATCCATGCTCAGAATCTCGGGCTGGGAGAAGAAGAAAAGGCTTCTAGACCCGATGTGCGGAAGTGGAACCATACCAATAGAGGCAGCGTTAATCGCTCTAAAGATACCGCCCGGAGCTAGAAAGCTAGCAGAGCTAGCTCTTCAAAAACTCCGATTCATAGAAGATTGGAGGATAGGGATGATCGCGAAAAAGCTTGAAGAGGAAGTTAATCATAGCACGCCGATAAAGATAATGGGGACGGATGCTTCTCCAAAGAGTATAGAAGGCGCTTTAAAGAACGCGGAAAAAGCCGGGGTATTAAATCAGGTGAAATTTCTCGTAAAGGATGTATTCAAGATTGGTGAATGGCTTGAGGAAGAGCCGGATCATATACTCATGAACCCGCCTTATGGGATAAGAATGGGGATTAGGAAGATCGAAGAGTTTTATGAGAGGGTGTGTAAAGTGCTCGCTGAAGCGGCTCCAAACGCGAAGCTAACGGTAATAGTCTCAAAGCCGACGATATTCGGAAGAGCGCTTGAGAAAGCAGGCTATCAAACGACCTTCAAGAGGCAAATAGTATATGGGAAGCTAAATGCTTTCATAATCTCGGCTGAACGATAAGACCATGGCCATACAAACTTCATTACGCAAAGATTTTCGAAAGAATCCATGGCCAATCCTCGCTAGGTTAATCTTATAGCAGAATCGCGGAAACTAAGAATGGATCCATTTGAGCGAGATATAATCCTAACGAAAGAAGCCCTCCAAAGAAAATACGATCCTAAGCTAGGAGAGAAGATAGAGCGCGTGGCCGAGAGGCTCATAGAACTCCATAAGATGAATAGGGTTAAGATAAACCACTCGGTAATGGAACTAATCCTAGCAGCATATCTTCTCGATAAAGGCTATGAAGTCGATCCAGAACACCTCCTAGAAGATGATCTAATCGCAGACCTAATGGCATGGAGGAATGGGAAAAGCATGATAATCGAGGTCGAGACAGGATTCACATCACCGGAAAACGCTCTAGACCCGCAGGCATATCTCACCTCGAGGGTCGTAAGCAAGCTTGCAAGATACAGCATCTATGCAGATAAATTCAGCCTCGCAACGCCAGCCCACAACATCCTCCAAATACCAAGAATACTCCTCAAACCGATGAACAAGAGAAGAGACGAGGAGATAAAGCTCCTAAAAGAGTTATGCGACCAATACTATACAACCCCAAAAATAGCATTCGAAAAATTGTCAAAGATGAGGCTCCACTCAATCTACATCATTAACGTCGACCTACTAGAGGTAACTCGACTAACCCCAAGAAAATACCTTGAAAAATTCGGTAACCTATGCCCGAGCCAATCTCAGATAAAAAGATACATGAGGGCTGGCCTTCGGAGGAGCGTGACCTACGAGCACCCCGCCACATGAGCTTTACCCTCGAGGCAGGGCACCCTTCAGCCACATCACGCACCCGCCTTCGAGGACCGCTTACGCGGCGCTCACGGGCAGGTGCGTGATGCACCACTGGAGTGAAGGTCTTCTCCGGGGCACCCCCCGGTGACCCTCTCCGTGGTGCGTCCTCCTCTTCCGGCCAGCCC
>CAYNFG010000022.1:4787-15674 GCA_964396455.1 uncultured Nitrososphaeria archaeon
TGGCGAGGGCTGGGGTGGAGAGGGCTTTAATTCAGCCTGTAAGGGATCCGAGGTTCGGCGAGCTAACCTCCACCGCTGCTTTCATGTTGGCGAGGGAGCTAGGGAAGGATCCTAGGGAGGTTGCTGAGGAGCTTGCTGCCAGGATCGATTTATCTTCCGCGGTTTTGATAGAGTCTGTTGAGCCTGTTAACGGCTATCTAAACTTTAAGGCTAATTGGCCGAGGTATGCGGAGGCTATTCTCGAGGAGATCTTCTCGAGGGGGAGGCGATACGGCTCCTCGGAGGCCGGCAGGGGGAAGAGGGTTGTTATAGAGCATACGAGCGTGAATCCGAATAAGGCTCTTCACGTTGGTCATGCGAGGAACGTATGCTTAGGCGATACCCTTGCAAGGATCTTCAAGTTTCTCGGCTATGAGGTCTTGGTCCTAAACTATATTGATGATAGTGGTGCTCAGATGGCGGATGTGGTTTTAGGATTCCTAGAGCTTGGTTTTTCCCTTGATCCACCCTCCGGCATGAGCTTTGACGAATACTGTGGGGATGTGGTTTATGTCGAGTCGGTGAGGAAGGTGGAGTCCGATCCCATCCTCGCTGAGAAGAGGAGGAGGATCGTTAAGGAGATCGAGTCTAGGGCTGGGAGGGTCTTCGAGCTGAATAAGATGATAGTTGAAAGGGTTTTACGTGATCAGCTTAAGACCTGCTGGAGGCTTGGAGCGAGATACGATATACTGAACATGGAGAGCGACATCCTCGCCTACAAGCTGTGGGAGGAGATCTTTGAGGGTTTGAAGGAGAGGAATGCGGTGTATCTTGCGAGGGAGGGAGCTAAGGCTGGATGCTGGCTTCTAGACCTATCCGGCCATCCAGTCCTATCTAAGGAGGGTGATGAAGTTCTGGTGAGAAGCGACGGCACGACAACCTATATCGCCAGAGATATCGCTTATGCCGCTTGGAAGCTCGGTGGGACCTTAAGAGACTTCAAGTATAGGCTTTTCGGAAAGAATCCGGATGGAAGCCCGATATACATAACCTCGGAGAATGGTGATACGAGGATTCCGATAAGGGATGTCGAGCTCGTGATCAACGTTATAGATGTCAGGCAGAAGCGTCCCCAAGAGATCGTGAGATATGCTCTAAGAATGCTCGGCCTCGACTCGAGCAAATACATACATTACGGATATGAGGTCGTCGCATTAAGTAGGAAGGATGCCGAGAGGCTCGGCTACCATCCAGAGCCCGGCCAGCAGATAGTCCATATGAGCGGTAGAAAGGGGCTTTACGTCAAGGTAAATCAGCTTCTCGATATGTTAAAGAAGAGGGCTATGAAGGAGGTTGAGGAGAGGCATCCAGACTGGAGTAAGGAAAGGATAGAGGAGAATGGAGAGAAGATCGCGGTCGCCGCCCTGAGATACTCGCTGATAAAGCAGGATACCGATAAGCTGATAGTCCTAGACACGGATGAGATGCTTAGGCTTGAAGGCGATACAGGACCATACCTACAATACACCTATGCAAGAGCATGTAGGATCTTAGAGAAGGCTGGGTCACCGGAGTATTCGACGAAGCCTTATGGTCAGCTCGAGGAGGTTGAGAAGAACCTGCTTAGAAGGCTTGCATACTTCCCAGTCCTCTTGGAAGACTTCCCATCCAATATGATGATTAAGCCGATAGCAAATTACGCCTATAGGCTCGCTTCAGACTTCAACATCTTCTATGAGCATGCTCCGGTTCTACAAGCAAAAGATGATGTAAGAATGTTTAGGCTCGGCTTGGTGAAAGCCTTCCTCAACGTCTTCTCGATAGTCCTCGACCTTCTAGGGATACCCGCTCTCGAGGTTATGTAGGGTTCGAGGGGGCTACTCGATCTTTATTCTGACCCCTTTCTCTCCCTTACCGATCTTCTTCAAGGTTACCTCGAGGACTCCATTTCTATAGGTTGCTTTCGCTGATTGCGGATCGACTTCTGCTGGTAGATCTACCTCCTTGTAGTATTTTCTCTGCGGTGTATCAACGGATATTATCAGCTTTCTCTCGCTTGCGTTTAGGTTTATGTCCTTCTTATCGACGCCGGGGACTTCAGCGATGACCTTAACCGCGTCCTCCTCCTCATAGACATCTACTAGCGGCTCCCTAGCCTCGCTTAGCTCAACTATCTCCGGCTCCCTACCCGGCCTAATATTGCCAAACTCTCTGATTACCGGCTTCCCATCAGGCCCTATCGTGATCGAGTATCCATAGACTATCGGCCCGAACTCCCGGATATATCCTCGATCGGTCTTCCTTTCCCTAATGAGGTTTCTCGGAAGCTCTTTCTCGAGTTCCTCGAATGATTTTGAGAACATCTCATCAAGCTCTCTCATCATTCTCTCCATCTCTTCGAAGATCCTGCTGAAGGGCGATCTTCTCCTCCACCATCTCTCCCAGGACATGTTCCCACTCCAGAGGCTAGTAGGCGTTAGCTTCATATAACCTTTTAGACTCGGCTCTCAGATCCCATAGGAAGGCTCTATCTAGATAAACGGTATTAGATGGATTAATATACTTGCCATGAGTCTGGTGAGATTATCGATGCGGTTGGGATGATGAACGAGCTTCTGGTCATTCTCTTGATAGTGTTGTTCGGCATAGTCTCCCTAGAAGCCGGGTTCTCGACAGCGGTTCTAGAAATAGTCGCCGGGATAATCGGAGGCAATCTCCTCGACGTATCATCCTTCCACTGGATGGACTTCATAGCTAATTACGGGCTTTTAGGCTTAATGTTCTTGGCCGGCCTCGAGATAGATAAAGATGAGCTTAGAAGGCATTTCAGGAGGAGTTCTATTCTCGCTTTAGCGGCATACTTCATACCTTTCATCCTGATCTTCTTCTCATCCTTTCTATTGACCTCCGACTTGAGGAAGTCGGCGCTGATAGCGATAGCCCTCTCGACTACTTCTCTCGCATTACTTTACCCAATTCTTAGGGAGCGTGGTTTATTGAATCTCGAGATAGGCCATGTGATATTATCGGCGGCTATGCTTATAGATGTGCTGAGCATGATTTCTCTCACGCTGGTCTTCGCGGCAATAGACTATCTCAGCATAATCTTCCTCCTAATGCTCGTCGTCTTTATGTGGCATGCTCCTAGGCTTGGAAGATGGCTCTTCGCGAGATATCGGGAAAATCTCTCGGAGATAGAGTTGAAGTTTCTACTGCTCGTCTTACTTGCCCTACTCTTCTTCGCGGAGAGGGTTATGATTAGCGAGGCGGTTCTAGCCTTCATGATGGGATTCCTTTTCTCGGAGATCTTGGAGGAGCATGAGCTTATCGTCGAGAAGCTTAAGGGAATAATCTTCGCGTTCTTCTCGCCGATATTCTTCTTCAAGGCAGGCTCATATCTAAAATTCTCATTACTCAGTCTTGAGAGCCTGATCTATATCGCGATCTTACTGCCCATCGCGCTGCTCGCGAAATACTATTCTGCGAAGATAGTCTTCAGAAAGCTGTTTGGCGTAGGGGAGACGCTTTCAAGATTTGTAGGGTTAAGCTTTAATCTTCGATTAACCTTCGGGATAGTCGCCGCCCTCTTCGGATTAGAACTCGGGGTAATCAGCTTAGAGATCTACACCGCCATAATAACGGTCATCATATCCTCTGCTATAATCTCCTCCCTAGTAGGCCGAATGAGCGGCAGCTAACGAGAGATTTCATACTCCAACTCTATTATGGAAGCACGATTTGAACCCCTCATGGCATGCCACCCCATGCTGCTTAACGAGAAATAGAACCGCATCCCCATCGCAGTCGATATACGCTTCGACGAGCTCCTGAATATTTCCAGAGCTCTCCCCCTTCATCCAGAGCCTCTTCCTAGTCAGGCTCCAGTAATGCATCCTACCGGTCGTAAGCGTCTTGATGAATGCCTCGCGATTCATATACGCGACCATCAAGACCTCTTTGGTCTCCGCATCCTGAACCACCGCGATTATAGTTCCATCGACATTCCTATACCAGAGCTTCTCCGCCAGCCTCTCCGCCTCCTCCCGGCTAAGCCTCACCTCCCCCACCCCCAAGCATACTCGATGAAGTTTCTCAACATTTTAAGACCCCAGGATCCGCTCTTCTCCGGGTGGAATTGCGTTCCAAATATGTTCTCCTTCCAGGATAGGGCTGAGAAGGTTATCCCGTAGCTTGTCGTTGCGGCGGTCTCCTCCGATGGGGGGGCGGCGTAAGAATTTGCGTAATAGACGTATATCCCATCCTTGATGTTCTTTAGAAGCGGGCAGTCTTTCCTTAGAATCTTGATGCTATTCCAGCCCATCTGCGGTATCTTAACCACGCTTGGAAGCTTTTTGACGCTTCCCTTAAAGATTCCAAATCCCTCGATAAACTCTCCGGGAGGGCAGCCTTCCTCACTCCTCTCGTATAATAGCTGCATCCCCAAGCATATCCCTAAGATAGGCTTCTCCTCCAATAACCTAAGCATAACCTCCCCCTCCGACTCAAGCTTCCTCATGGCGGGTTTAAAGGCTCCGACTCCTGGTAGGATTACGCAGTCGAAGCTTTCGGCCTCCTTAACATCTTGTACGATCTTAGGCCTCGCCCCGACTTTCTGCAAACTCGTATAGATGCTTAATAGATTTCCCACTCCATAGTTAATGATCGCTACGCTTACCTCTCCGCCTTTCAAGCTCCTCCATCACCTCCTCCAATCCTATACCTGCGTAGACTAGGAGAACTATCACATGATATAGGAGGTCGGCAACCTCGTAGATTATCTCCTCACGCTCCTGCTTCCTTCCAGCCAAAATCACCTCAACAGACTCCTCCCCGATCTTTTTCAGAATTTTATCCAGCCCTTCCTCGAATAGCTTACACGTATATGATCCTTCGACAGGATTCCTCCTTCTATCCAAGACGACCTCATAAAGCTCTTTTAGGATCTCTAAGCTCATCTGGGATGCACCTCTTAGTCGAGTCTGACGGGGACCCCCTTTCCCCTTAAGTATTCCTTAATGCTCTTCACGGTATAGACTCCGTAGTGGAAGATTGAGGCGGCGAGCGCGGCGTCGGCTTTTCCAATCGTTAATGCCTCATAGATATGCTCCGGCCTTCCTGCTCCTCCGCTCGCTATGACTGGTATGTTCACGCTCTCCGAGACCGCTCTAGTTAATTCTAGGTCGTAGCCCTCGGTAGTTCCGTCCTTATCCATGCTTGTCAGGAGGATTTCGCCGGCTCCAAGCTTCTCGACCTTCCTCGCCCATTCGACGGCATCAAGCCCCGTGGGCTTCCTCCCACCATAGATGTATACCTCCCACCATCCGTTCCTCCTCTTGGCATCGATCGCGACGACTATACATTGGCTTCCGAAGATTTCCGCTCCCTCAGCTATTATCGATGGATCCTTCACCGCCGCCGTGTTTATCGAGATTTTATCAGCTCCGTTGCATAGGACTTCCTCCATATCCTCGATACTTCTTATGCCTCCTCCGACCGAGAGCGGTATCGAGATCTCTTGAGCGGTTTTTCTAACGATGTCAATGAGTATCTTCCGATTCTCCGGAGATGCGCCTATATCGAGGAAGACTATCTCATCCGCTCCCTGCTCCTCGTAAAGCCTTGCGAGCTTCGGCGGATCTCCCGCAAGCCTAAGATTCTTGAACTGTATTCCTTTAACCACCTTCCCTGCGAGGACGTCCAGGCAGGGGATTATCCTCTTCGCTAGGGTCATCCTCATCACCTGCAGGCTTTTATCGCTTCGCTAAGGCTTATCCTACCGAGATATAATGCCATTCCTATCACTACCCCTGCCACCCCAACCTCTTTTAAGATCTTTAAGTCGCTTAGATCCCGTATTCCGCCAGCATAGATTATCGGCGTATCCAGCTCGCCCGCCAAGATCTTTACAGTCTCTACATCTACCCCTCTTAGGGTGCCTTCGAGGGGGGTGTATGTGCAGAGGAATGCTGATAAATTTAGGCTATCGAGCCTCCTAGCATAATCTAGAATCTTCACCTCGGTTTTCTGCCTCCAACCCCTCTTAACGAGATATCCATGCTCGTCGTAGTCTAGGGCTGCAATTATCTTATCAGAGCCGAGCTCCTCGATGAGCTTTTGGAGAAGTGTTGGATTCTCTATTATGCTCGTGCCGAGTATTATCCATCTCGCGCCGCTCTCGATATAGCCGGCCGCATGCTCGATGCTTCTTATCCCTCCTCCAACCTGAACCGGAGCCTCAATCCTCTCCAGAATCTTCCTAATCACCTCCATGTTTATGGGCTTGCCTAGAGCAGCCCCATCCAAATCTACTACGTGGAGTCTTCTAGCCCCCTCATCCACCCACTTCACCGCCTGCTCGACCGGATCTCCTAGAACCAGCCCCGTCCCATCCTCACCCCTAACCCTCTTAACGCATCTTCCACGCGAGATATCTATCGAGGGTATGACCTCCATTCTCGGAAAGCCTCCTGCTTCAGGGGACAATCTTCTCGATATCTAGGATTAGTATGTCTCTAGCCCCCCTCCTCTTCACCTCAAGGACGACGTCGTAGACCTCCTCCTCATCCACCACCGCATAAACCTCCCACATGGGCTCCCTAGCCTCAACCTTAGCTATCGTCGGCCCGCTCATCGAGGGAATCACCTCGATCACCGATTTTAGAAACCTGTCTGGAACATTCATCATTATCATCTTCTTCTTCGACGCGTTTAGGACGCCCTCGAGCATTAGTCTAAGCTTCTCGACGGTCTCCCGCTTTGACGGGGGAAGCCTCCTATTTGCGATAAGCCTAGCTGATGACCTCAGTAGGACTTCGATCACTTTTAGGCCATGGGTCTTTAATGTTATCCCCGTAGATCTTACGTCTATTATCGCGTCGGCTACGCCCAGCATGGGCATTATCTCCGCAGCTCCGCCTATCTGCATAATCCTGAACCTTTTTTCGGGCGCGAGCTTCTTCAGAAACTTTCTCGCTAGATTGACGTATCGTGTAGCTATCCTAGCCTCATCCGGCAGGTCGTGTATCGATTCTATATTCGATGATTGGGAGACTGCGAGGACCACCTCGGCTAATCCTATCCTCAGATCTAATAGCTCCTCCACATCCGCCTCGCGATCGATTATCAGGTCTAGTCCGGTGATCCCTATATCTGCCGCTCCAACTTCTACGAAGGTGGGGATATCCTCGGCTCTCATAAAGACTACATGTATCTCTGGCCTAGAGGTGGGGGATGAGAGTAGCTTATTCTCATCGCGTAGTAGGATCTTAACCCCAGCCTTCTCGAGAAGGTTGATGACCGGCTCTCGAAGCCTACCCTTACTCGGTATCGCCAGTCTAACTACTTTATCGAGAGAGTTCGAGCTAGAGCTCATAGGCTTCTAACACCTCCATCAGATAAGCATGCTCGAATTTTTCCACAGAAACGTTGGCTAGATCGTTTTCCACGCCTATGGAGGCTAGTTGGGGTATCGATGTTGGAGTTTCATCACCAGCCCACTCCGGACGTATCAATATCCTTCGAGATCTCTTTTAAACCTTTATATCTTCTCCGGGCTAGGGATTTCCGCCAGGTGTATAGCCGGCTTGGAGCTGGGAGTTAAGATATTGGAGAGTAGCAGTATGCGGGCGGAGGTTATGAGGAGGACTACGGAGACCGAGGTAAGATGCGTGGTTGAAGCCGCTCCTAGAAGGTCTTGGAAGCTCAGAACAGGGATAGACTTTCTAGATCATATGCTTGAAATTCTCGCATTCTACTCTGGTTTCAATCTCGATGTCGAGGTTAAGGCTTCGAGAAATTTACGTCATACGATTATAGAGGATGTGGGGATAACGCTTGGGAGAGCATTCCAGGCGATGGCCATGGAGAGGATTAAGGATTACGGCATTAAGGGCTTTGGATTCGGTCAGGGAATCTTGGATGAATCTTTCTCCGAGGCTAGGATATCCTTTGAAGGCCGCGCAGGCTTCTACCTCTATAGAGACTCTTCCCTTAGAAGATTTGGGAGGGTTGAGGGTCTGGAGGAGGAGTTTCTAGAAGCATTCTTCCAAGGATTTTCTCAGGGGATGAGGGCGACGATACAGATAGATTTGAGGCGTGGGGAGGATCCTCATCATCTATGGGAGTCTGCTTTTAGAGCATTTGGGATAGCCTTGTCTATGGCTCTTAGCGAGGATAGATGGCGGAAGGATAGCGTTGCCGGCGTAAAAAAGGTAATCGACTAGCCTCTTCTCCTAGACGCTCTTGATCGCATCGCCTCCGCATGGGCTGGAAAGCCCTCATACTCTGCTAGGGCGAGAACTGTTTCAAGCATCTTTCTCAAGCCGTTTCGACCTCTCACTTCCTCGATCGTCGGCTTCTTCAGAAAACAATCAACGCTTAACCCCGAGTATAGCCTAGCATAACCACCCGTCGGAAGGGTGGCATTAGGCCCGACTCCATAATTGCCTGCCGAGATCGGCGTATTCAAGCATAATGTTCCAAAGTTTCTAAGCTTATCCCTTATCCTCTGGAATATTCTCCGCGCGTTTCGGCTATCTATGAGAAGATGCTCGGGAGCGTATCTATTCATAAACTCGATAGCCTCATCTAGGCTCTCGACGACAATTATGACACTAAATCTTCCAGCGTTCTCAAGGACGTAGCTCCTCCTAGGCTCCGGAAGCATCTCAACAGCCTTATCAAGCTCCTCTGAAACCTTTCTAGCATAATCGATCGAGGTTGTTAGGAGGACTGCCGCCGAGTCGGGTCCATGCTCAGCCTCGTTTAGAAAGTCCCATGCAACCCAGCTTGGTGGAAGAGTTCCATCAGCATAGATTAACGCCTCGCTAGGGCCTGCCGGAATATCTATTCTAACGAGATCTCTCACCATAAGCTTAGCAGCATAGGTGTATGGCCCGCCCGGCCCCGCGATCACCTCCACAGGCTTTACCAGCCTCGTCCCATACGCGAAAGCCGCTATCGCATGCGCTCCACCCATGATGTAGAATTCATGCGCGCCGGCCATATGGGCTGCGACGAGGGTCGCGGGGTCCATCTTTAACTCGTTTTGATAGGGTGGCGAGGCGACTGCTATCCTAGGAACCCCCGCAACGCTTGCGGGAACCGTAACCATTACGGCCACCGAGGGGTAGGTCGCCTTGCCGGATGGCACATATAATCCGGCGGACGCTAGAGGTATGACGAGCTGACCTGCATAAACTCCATCCTCTATCTTGATGAACCAGCTTCTAGGAAGCTGTCTTCGATGAAACCTTCTCACATTCTTGATCATATGCTTTATAGCCTTCAAAACCCTCGAGTCAAGCTCCCTGTATGCTCTCCTAATATCCTCCTGCTTAACGACGATCTCCTCGGGCTTAACAGCTCTACCGACTTGAGTAGAGAGAAACTCGGCGATAGCCTCATCCCCACGCTCCCTAACATCCTCCAAGATACGCTTAACATCGCCCTCAACCTTCTCGATAGCAATCCTAGACCTGCTTAAAATCCTCCTCAGCTCCCCTTCACCAAGCTCCCTTAACGAATAGATTGGGAATACAGGCATACAGCTTAAGCAATCCTAGGAAAAAGATAAGCATTCTTCCGACCCTAAATTCTCCAATATCTCATCTAAAATCCATTTCCATAGAAACCCTAGCTCAAGTATATTGAAGGTATGCGGGCCCGGTGGGATTTGAACCCACGACCGCCGGCTTAGGAGGATCGCCTAAGCCGCCTTCAGGCGGCTTATCCGGCGCCCTATCCATGCTGGGCTACGGGCCCTTTTACAATTTTTTCTCGGATTTTATATAAGCTTAACTCAAACTCTAGTTAAAGCGCCAATCGATACCATTTTTAAGTAGTTCGTCTTTCTGAATCTTAATTCTCCATACTATCGAGGCAGAGTCTTTATTTCTCGTAATTCTTTCTGGATAAAGCTGATGAGGTATTGAAAGTTTTGCTAACATTTTTGAAACGTCTTCGAGTAAATTGCTTCTTATCTCATTAATGAAGCTTGAAGTCTCATAGTTCCTTTCACGGATGATAGATGGCTTTATGAGATCTAACTTATCTCTCGGAATTCTAACTGAGATATCAACGTATACGAAGTCTCCAGCTACATATCCTTCATCTGATAAAAACCCTCTTAATGCTGCTTTCATGGTAGATTCGGATTTAAATATGAACGAAGGAAAATGTGGATTAGTCACTGATTTCTTTCCAGAAGGAATACCTAACGCATTAAGAACATGAGTTATGCAAGCTCTCAAATTCATACGATAGTAATTTTTCCTAGGCTTAATAGTAGGTCTAAAGCCGAATAAACTTTCCACCAATTCAGCCATTCGTTCGTGAGCTTTAAGATTAGAGGAATAATAGCAGGGATTTTTCTTCGTAATAGATCCATCTCCAAGCATCCTACCTATTAATTCAGCAAGTTCTTCGGGCTTTTCCTTAACCAATTCCTCAGCCATCTTCATGTATCTCTCTTTACGAAGCGCCTCTCTTTTCCTAACAGCCACGATGCTTCTTCCCTTGCGTCGCCCCCAATTAGGTGATAGTTCCTTCTTAACAGGTACTTTAATTCCCGCAATCTCTGACAAACACCAATAAATTTTCTGAGGAATCGTTGCGCGCCCCTCATAATAGCACTTTAATGTTTTCCTTGAAATTTTAAGTAGTCTCGCTAGTGAGGAGCGTCCGCCAACTTTACGAGCAGCCTTATCAATGAGCAATTTGGTGTATGTAGGATCTATAACAAGGCGTTTATCATGTATAGTCAATCCGGACTTCCTAGGTTTTAGATTCGGATCCTTATCTTCAGATGCGATCTTCCAAATGACTCTGGTGAGATAATCTGAATACTTCTCATCAAATCGTTTATCTTCTTCTGGAATATATCCACCAGACCTTTCGCAGCCCAATCTA
>CAYNFG010000023.1:0-15035 GCA_964396455.1 uncultured Nitrososphaeria archaeon
TTAGGGTGGAGGCTCCACCAGATCAGGTAGAGGAGGCTGTAAGAAACGCTATAGCTGCTTTAAAGTCGGCTTTACCCCAGCTCGGATCCGAGCTTGAGCGGGGGCGGGCTACTATGGCCAAATCTGAAAAGCCTAAGCGGAAGCCGCTTCCAACATGCTCAGGTCTTCTTAGAAATCTTATCGAGGAAGGTTGGTTCGATCAGCCTAGAACTCTCTCCGAGGTCGTTCAAGAGCTTGCTAAGCGAGGCTATCATTATGATCCAACCGCCGTATCCCATAGCCTTCTAGACCTAGTTCGGGAGAGGACTCTTATCAGGGAAGGAGCGCCGAGACGCTATACCTATCGGAGGGCTTAATCTCCCTGACCTGCGAATTTATCCGCCAGATACTTTATTCCGAGAGGGGTTATCGCATAATCCCCTCTATCGAGCCTTTTTAGAAGCTCTGCTTGGACGAGCTTTGTCAAATTGTTCAATATGGTCTTCTTCTTCGCCGAGAGGCTTGCTTCGAGCTCGGCCGAGCTTATTGCCGGGTTCTCGACCCTACCAAGCTTATACTCTAGATGCCTCCTAAGCGCCAGGAATAGGATCGCGTCGGAGACCGATTTCAGCTCGTTTAAGCTCTGCTTGAAGAAGAGTCCCTCCTGCTCATCATAGGCGAACATGTTGCTAAATTTCTCGAGAAGATCGTTTAGATCCATGCTGAAAGCTATCTTCTTTGCGAGCGAGAATGTTGGGAGAGTCTTCTCCATAAATGAGACTATCTGCCTATAAACCGATTCGGGCGAGCCTGAAAACTCTGCTTCTAGATCGCCGTATCTTATCGTTACCCTGAGCTCCTCCTCGCTCATCTCTTCTCACCGAAAAGCTCGTTTAGTGAGGTTGATGTAAAGCCATATAACCCTTCCTCACTTCTAATTACGAGACCAGCTCTCCTAAGCTCGCTTAGCCTCGCTCTCGTAACCCGTTCATCCAGCCCGGTGTAGGCTGCGATCTCTTTTGGGGTAAGCTTATCCTTCTCGAATAAGCCAAGGGCTTTTCCAACATATGCTGCCGCGAGGCAGAGAAGTATCTTACGCTTAGCCTCTAGCTCGCCCAAAATTATGATACGGCCTTCTCTAAACTCTACAAGACCTTTAAGCTTCTCTGCTAGGTCTGCTACATCTGCTAATCCTGTAAGAGCTTTAATCGTTTCTAGGGCTGGGTAAGTCTCTGAGAAATATCTGTTTATGCTCTTCCAGACCTCCTCATATCCTCCCTCGAACTCGACCTCGGTCTCATCATGCTTTATCGAGACCCTTATCTTTCCGGAGTTCATCTAGCTGCACCCCGCCTGAGGATCTCCTCGATATGATCTATCCCCTTCCTGAGAATCCTGAAAGCTTTTCGATCATTGATCTTTCCAGCATCCTCCATATACCCCTCTCGGATCAGTTTTGACATCACGTCTCGCTCGTTTCCGGGCATGGGCCAGCGTGCTTGACGATAATAGTTTCCAACATCCTCGTAGGTTAGATAGTCTTTACCCTCCCATCTATATAGGTAGTAGGCTATCGTTAGGAATTTCTCCCAATTCGCCTCAGGGTTTATCTGGCTTGCGAACTCGACGAAAGAAGGCTTCTCCTCGGCTTTCAGCGATTCCCCCGGCTGCTCGGCTCTCCCAGCCCCGCCAAGCTTCGCCAGAATATCGTCAAGCCAGCTTAGATCGGTCAGCCTAGCTTCGAGGAATTCTCTATCGCCTTCAAGCTCCAGCTCCAGATTCCCAGATTTCAGCCTGAACTTGTATGACATTTGTGCGCCCCGAGGATATGGGGAAGCCGGATCGTTATTAAGGCTTCTAGGCTTGGGTGAAAGTGGATATTGCTGAGGTGGGTTATGGCACTAGCCGGGCACAGGTTCTAGCCTATATTCTAGGAGGATTCGGATTTTTGGCCATGAACCGCCTCGGAGACTAGCTGATAGAGTTTTGCTCCATCGATCTTACCTCTATAGGTCTTCATCAGCTCTCCCATGAAGATCGAGACTGCCTTCCGCGGATTCTCCCTGACGAGATCGCTATATCTTTCTAGGAGGTCCTTGATCTTCTCCTCGACCTCGGCTAGGCTTACAGGCTTTAACCCGAGGCTTTCTATCGCGTCATTTATGCGCTTATCCGGGTTTTGGGCGAGCCATTTAATTAGCTCGGGCGCCGCTTCTTTCGCCAGCTCTCCTCTCGAGACCATTCTAAAGAATTCTAGCAGGTCTTCTTCTCTTACTCGTTCGACCTCAAATCCCTCCCGCTTCAGGCTCTTCATGTGCTCTACTAGTATGGATGCCACGACCGAGGGTTGGACCCCGGTCTCCTCGACTATCTGCTCGAATAGCTCGACCCTCTCGGAGTCTATTAGCTCATCAGCCATCTGCCTGCTCAACCCATATCTCCTCGAGATCTCCTCCGCAACCTCATCGAGAGTTGGTGGAAGCCTTCTTCTAAGCTCCTCAAGATACTCCCTCGAGATCGGGAGCGGCGGAATATCTGTCTCTGGATACATTCTAGCAGCTCCCGGCCTAGGTCTTAGATAGACCGTTGTCCCATCAGGCTTTGCCCCCCGAGTCTCGGAAGGCACGCCATATAGGGCTTCTATCGCCCGCTCCCTAACCCTCTCTAAAGCGTCTTCTGCCCGATCACGCTCCGCTGCTACTAGGACTACCGCATCGAGGTCGCCGGCGTTAAGCTCCTGTTTAAGCTGCTTAACCTCCTCCTCCGAGATCCCATAGCCCGGAAGCTCATCTGTATGGAATATTCCCTCGACCTCAGACCATGCTCTAGCCCTGCCAGCGAATTCTGCTCCAAGCCTTATCCCGGGGGCGGCTTCGAGGCCGACCAATCCTCCGAAGCCTTTCAGCTTTAGGGCTAGGACGACCCCTCCCTGGCCGATCTTCCTCTTTATGATCTTCGACCTCGTCTTCGAGAATATCCTCGTCACATCCTTTATCGGCTCCCTCTTTAAATCGTCCTCGGATACCCCCCTCTTCCTCAGCTCGTCTCGTATCTTGAGGAGGTGTAGCTGCCTGATTACTTCGAGCTCGACGACCTTCGGCAATAGCTCTAGCTCCTGAACCCCCTTAATCTCGATTAATGCACCATCCCTTATCGAGATGTTTAGATCCTGTCTAACGGTTCCTATCCCGCGCTTGACCTTTCTAGTCGCTCTTAGGATTCTGCCGATGGCATATGCGACCTTATAGGCTTCTTGGGGCGAGGTTATTACCGGCGCCGTCGAGACCTCTATTAAGGGTATTCCGAGCCTCGTTAGATCGTAATGGACTTCATGAGGCTTCTGCTCGATTATCCTGGCGGCATCCTCTTCGAGGGTTATGGTCTGGATTGGGATCTTCTTTCCATCTACCTCGATCTCGCCGTTAAGAGCTATTATGCATGTTCGCTGGAACCCCGTCGTATTGGATCCATCTATGACTATCTTCCTCATAACATGGATCTCATCAACCGGATCCGCATTCATTAGAAGCGAGGCGATTAGGGCGACCTCGACCGCCTCCCTATTCAATTCATGTGGAGGCTCCTCATCCATCTCGACGAGGCATGTATTCAGCGTATCGGCGTGGTAGACTATCTTCCTCCGCTTTCTAGACTCGAAGAGGGCTGCCGGATCGACTTCGCCAAGCTCGCTCTGAGCCTCCCTAAGCCATCTAACGAAGACCACCTCCCTACCGCCTTCCCTAAACGTCGTCGGGCATTCGCAGAAAAGCTTATGCCGCGTATCCAGCTGCCTATGAATCTCTAAGCCGACCTTAAGCCCGACCCTCTCATAATCTATCTCCATACTCTTCAGTCCTCCCGCCTAGATGGAAGACTCCTAGCCCCAAGCTCTCCAGAGATCGGGGTTAGCATAAGCCTTTTGACATCCTCCAAATCTCTAGCCCTAGCCAGGCTCCACGAGAGCTTTACGTAAGCAGTCTCAGGAAGCATATCATCTAGCGGAACGACCCCAGCCTTCAAAAGATATCTGCCGGTATCGTATACCCGCATATTCACGCGGCCGTAAATACACTGGGACGTCATCCCGAGAAATATTCCCCGCTCGACTAAGCTCTTGATCGTGGGAATGAGCCTATTGCTTACATGGCCTAGCCCCGTCCCCTCGAGAATAATCCCCCTACAACCCTTCTCGGCCAAGAACTCTAGAACCTCCGGGGGCATCCCAGGATAGAATTTTACCAGAGCCGCATCTGGAGAGAAGCCCGGCTCGAAGCGATAATCATCGGATCCCCTGGGATTAAGGTCCTCGGCGTTGATCTTGATCTCGCCTTGGGAGACGTATGCTATCGGCTCAGAGTTAACGGATTTGAAGGCGTCTCTACTGCTCGTATGAAGCTTTCTAACCCTTGTTCCTCGATGGATCGCTATAACGTCATCGGAATGCCAGGCGTGCATCGAGACGCATACCTCCGCGAAGGGAGCGTAGCCGGCGACCCTAACCGCTGCGATCAGGTTCGTAGCAGCATCGCTCGAAGGCCTATCCGAGGATCTTTGAGCGCCGACAAAGACTACCGGCACGGGAGGCTTCTGGAGAGCGAAGCTTAGAGCAGCCGCCGAATAGCCCATGGTATCGGTTCCATGAGCTATTACTATGCCGTCAAACCCTTTACGGATCAGCTTATCCGCCTCGACCGCCATCCTATTCCAGTGATCCGGGGTCATATCCTCGCTATAGAGCGAGAAGAGTATCCCGGCGTCGAGATCCGCCAGATCGGCTAGCTCCGGAACTATTGAGAGGAGGTCTTCCGCCGTTAATGCAGCCCTAACCCCTCCAGTCCTGTAATCGATTCTGCTTGCGATGGTCCCGCCCGTGCTCATTATGAATACTCGCGGTAGGTTCGGCTTTGCCGGAGGTCTAGGCGGCGGGATAAAGCTCGGCTTCCTCGCCGATGCAATACGCCTTACCGAGACTTTACCGGAGACCTTTACCCCGATGTTATAGCCGTTTGGAAGCTTGATCACGATATAACCCGGCTCAGCCAGCTCATAGCGCGCTATCAGGATCCCGCGATAAACCTTCCCATCTACATCTACCTCGATCTCATCGCCTATCCTTACTCCAGCCTGCTCAAGAATCCTCCTAACATCCCCAGAATAGCCCTGGAGGTCTTCCTGAACGCTCAAGACCATCGATGATCTATCGCGCTCAGGTATTAAGGCTTCCCGAGTATAGAAGCCAGATAACCGCCGGAGCTTTCCCGGCTTCGCCTTTAAAATTTTTAAGCAATAATTTTCCGAGTCATCTTAAATGGTGCGCTACAGGATTCCGAAGAGGATTCAGAATGTTGAAGCCGAGGCGGCCTTCGCAGTCCTAAACATCGCTAAGAGGGTTGAGGCAGCCGGTAGGAAGGTCGCGCATCTAGAGATAGGTGATGCTGGATTCGATACGCCGGATCATATCAAGGAGGCGGCCGTCGAGGCTCTTAAGCGAGGAGAAACCCATTATACGCCGACGGTTGGGATTCCAGAGCTTAGGCAAGCGATAGCCGAGAGCGTTAAGAAGGATTACGGGGTCGAGGTAGACTGGAATAAGAACGTGGTTGTTACTAGCGGGTGTAAGCAGGCAGTTCTAGCATGCATGCTCTCCATACTAGATGAGGGCGATGAAGCACTATACCCGAATCCAGGCTATCCGGAATATGAGGCGGCGGCATACTTCGCGGGAGCAAAGCCGATCCCATATAGGCTTACGATAGAAGACGAATTTAGAGTGGATCCGGATAAGCTCGCCGAGCTGATAACGCCTAAGACGAAGCTGGTCGTGATAAATACGCCTCATAACCCATGTGGCTCCATAATGAGTAGAGAGGAGGTGAAGGCGCTCGTAGACCTAGCAATAGATCACGGATTCTATATCCTATCCGACGAGGTATATAGGCCATTCCTCTATGATGGAGAGCAACACCACTCCCCGCTAGAAGTTGCGAAATCGCTCGATCAGATAATCATAGCTGATGGATTCTCCAAGAGATACGCTATGACGGGATGGCGAATAGGCTACGCGCTAATCCCAGAAGAAATCCAACCACAAGTATTCAAGCTACTCAACGTTATGACCTCATGCCCAAACTCGATCTCCCAATGGGCTGCGCTCGCAGCGTTAAAGGGGCCGCAGGAGCCGGTATACGAGATGAAGAAGGGGTATGAAAAGCGTAGAAACCTCGCAATCGAGGAGCTTTCCAAGATCGAGGAGATAAGGTTCGTCAAGCCTAAGGGAGCATTCTACGCGATGATCGATGTAAGCAAGCTACTTAGAAAGCTCTCCATGAACTCCGAGGAATTCGTGAAGATGCTGATAGAAAAGTATGGGGTGGCATTCCTTCACGGAACAGCGTTGGGATCCTATGGCGAGGGATACATTAGGCTAAGCTTCTCAGTAACAGAGGAGAACATTCTAGACGGATTAAGGAGGTTTAGGCAGGCCGTAGAGGATATACTCAGATCCTAGCCGCCTCGAAGAGCACTATCCTCCAGCAAGGCCTCCCAAACCTATCATAAACATATTCTGAGGTTGGCAGAGAATCGAGATAGTCTTTAAGCTCCAGCAACCTTTTCCCAAAGGGGTGAACGGTATAGTCTATCGCTCTAGGCTTTAATCCGGATGAAAGCATAAGCCTATAAGCCCAGCCTATACCTATAAGCGATATCACGGGAATTAGCAGCCTCCCACCATCCCTAAGATAGAACCGCGCCTCCTTTACAACCGGCTCTAGAACCCTCCTCCCATCAAAACCTCCCCAAGTATATCTTGGTAACGGCTTCGGTGAGGGTGTCATGGGAGGATTACATATTATGAGGTCGAAGACCTCGCCTCGAACCGGCTCGTAAAGAGAACCCAATCTAAACTCTATGTTATCGACTCCATTTAGACGAGCATTATCGATCGCCGCCGAGATAGCTCTACGAGAAATATCCGTAGCAACCACCCTTCTCGCCCCAAGCTTTGAAGCGAGTATCGCCAAAATCCCAGAGCCTGTTCCAAGATCTAGGACGTCAAGCCCCTTAACCTCTCTAAGATTTCTCGCTAGGAGGATTGTGGCGACCGAAGGCATATACACCTTCCTATTCACCCGAATCCTCACGAGCTGGGAGCCGATTCTATACTCTATCACGCTGGCGCATTCCCTTGAAGCCGCCTCCACCTAACGCCTCACCACCCTCATAACCGAGCCCCTTATCCTAACCGGAGCCCATGGAAGAGCGAGAGGAGCTAGAACCCGAGCATATCTTATATCGAGAGCCTGAATAAGATTATCCACATTCCCGACGGTAAGATATCCCTCGGCAAGACTGGATGCAAACATATCAATCTCCTCGGGCTTGAGATAATGCGATGTATAGTAGAGGAGCTCGGCGAGATCCCATGAAAACGAATCATCATAGGAGCATTGCTCAAGATCTACAAGGAATATCCTATCATCTGGAGTGAATAGAAAGCTGAATGGATTACAGTCTCCTAAGCATATCCCCTTCTCATGAATTTCCGCCAAGAGGCGTCCGACGGTAAACGCTCTCCGCCTAAACTCTTCCTCATCCTTCGACTGGGCTAGAATGTCGAGTAGATCGGCGCCCTCGATATATTTTTGGAAGAGGAGCCTTCTAGGCCAGCTTACGTGAAGTATCTCGGCGGTGTTAAATCCGAGCTCCATCAACTTGTTCACGAAATATATCTCATTACTCATCCGTATGGAGGCTAAAACGGAGAAGTTCTTAACGCCGATAGACCAAAGCCATGCGACGAACCATTTAAAGTCCGTCCAATTTAGATACTTCTTGACGAAAATCTTCTTCACAGAGCCGTCTATCCTGAATTCGGCGAGGTAGGTGGCGTTCAAGACCCCTGCGATCTTCTCGATCCTTAAGCCGCCATTCCTAACTCCGTAAAACCTTTCAACGAACTCCCTGATGCCGAGATCCACCCTAAGAGACTGTGTTCCTAACGAAGTTTCAACATCGATGAACTCCAACGGATCGGGAAGCCTAGGAGGCTTAAGGATCGAGAGATTGAACCCGAATTCCTTCAGAGACTCGAGGGGGGAGGAGAGGGCGGAGCTTAGATAAAGCTTGAAAACGTGCTCAAGCTCTCTTGAGAACTTCATGAAGGCTGGAGAGCTGGAAAGTATCCTATGGATGTAATCCTCGCTTGGAGAATATCTTCCATCTATTTTGCGGAGATAACCCTTCGATACGTATTCTTTTAAGGCGGCTTCAAACCCCAATAGCGTCGCCTCCAGAGACTCCTTGGGATGCTCCTCAAAACATGCCTTTAGCTGAGGTCTGATCGGCAGGTATACCGCCGAGAGCTTTCTCAACTTATCATAGAGGAAGTATTCGGGCTTTATCAATAGCCTGCTCGAGGCGAGCCTATGCTCTAGGATGAGGTTTTGGAGGGATTCGCTTATAACATGCCTCTTATAGCTTATCTCGAGATCTTTCAGCAGTTCTCCGCCGGTAAGCGGCTTATAGGGTAGTAGGAGTTGGGATGCGGCAGCCCCTCCAAGCTCCTCTCTAAGACAATCCTTCTCGAATTCTTTAATGCCGATGGTTATCAGGAGGTCGATAAACTTGGATCCGTTCACCTTACGAGCTCTCAGAGGTCTTTCCTCGGATAACGTTACTAGCAGCTGGCCTGGTTTTCCAAGATGGTTTATGGCTATCGCGCCATGAATGCTGACGGTCTTCAAAGCTTCATCCGCTATCCCAGAATCATCTAGTATCCTCTCGACCTCAGCCCTTAGCATGCTACTATTCTGGGGCAAGGCTATCCTTCTCAAACCTAGCTCCTCTCCAGTCTAGGAATTAACCTATCGCGCAATACTTATTTCCCATCACCCCAACCCCATCCACTAGGCTTGGAGCCGGAGAAGCTTACGGAGAGGGTTATCGCCAAAGCTCTTGAGCTCGGGGCGACCGATGCCGTCGTCGAGGTGTATATCGGCCGAGAGCGGAGGATAAAATTCGCGAATAACGAGATAGCGATATTCGAGGAGCGGGATGAAAGATCCGTCGATATCTTCGTGGCTATAAAGGAGCGGAGAGCCGAGATCTCCGTAAATGGATTAAACGTGAAGCATGTGGATGAAGCGGTGAAGCAAGCGATCCAGCTAGCAAGGCTGAGCAGCCCGGCAGACATCTACGCGCCCCTCCCCAAGGGACCCTTCAGATACGATGAGAGGCTCCTGAAAGCCTATAAGATTAGAGGATATCCTGATAGGCTCGTCGATGCCGTGGAGACCGCGATTAACGCCGCCTTGGCCGAGGGGGCCGAGAGAGCCGCCGGAACCCTAATCTATTCAACCGGGAAGACATGGCTTAGAACCAGCGGAGAGGCTTATGGAGAGGCGGAGGACTCGTCGATAGAGATCTCGATTAGAGCTATGGCGTCAAATGGAGGATCAGGCCATTTCGTATCGATCGCGGCGAGGGAAGAAGACTTCAACCCGGAGGAGGCTGGGAGAATAGCTGGAGAGCATGCAAGGTTATCCAGGAACCCGGTTGAGCTTAAGCCAGGAGAATACGAGGTCATCCTAGGACCCATGACCTTCGCGAATATCGTCGAGGAGGTCGGCGAGGCGGCGTCAGCCTTCCATATAGACTCCGGGCTCTCCTTCCTAGCAGATAAGCTAGATAGGGAGGTTGCGTCAAAAATCTTCACGCTAATAGATGATCCGACGATCCCCGGAACCTATGGAGCCTCGCCCTTCGACGACGAAGGACTACCGACCAGAAGAAACACGATAATCGAGGAAGGGGTATTGAAGACGTATCTCCATAACTCGACAACAGCCAAGAAATTCGATACGGAATCGACGGCAAACGCGGGGCTGATAGTCCCCCAACCATTCAACCTAATAGTCGAGGCACGTGGAGGGGAAAGCCTAGAAAAACTGATCTCAGATATAGACGATGGAGTCTATATAACCAACGACTGGTATCTCAGATACCACAACTACCAGACCGGAGACTTCTCGACGATACCGCGAGACGCCATTCTACGGATTAGGAAGGGCGGCATAGACGGCGCCGTAAAGAACATCAGGATCAGCGATAACTTCATCCGCCTCCTAAAAAACATCAGAAGAATCGGAGAAAAGAGATACTGGATAAGCTGGTGGGAGGTCGAAACCCCGGTCTACGCGCCCCACGCCCTAATAGATAGGCTAAACCTAACAAAACCCCACAGCTAGCATCGGAATAAATTTTTAACGAGGAAAGAGAAAGGAAGAAACGAGCCCCGGTAGCTCAGGCTGGTTAGAGCGCCGGCTTGGTAGCCGCCAACCCGGGACAAAAAGCCGGAGGTCGCGGGTTCAAAGCCCGCCCGGGGCTTCACCTAAAACCCCTATTTCCTAGGCATGTTAAAGTTACAGAAGTAGCACTCTTATCTCTCTTCTCTTCCTTCCATGCGATCAAGAGACAACTGAGATGACTTTGCAAAGTTTAAGATGGATAGATTAGATCTCTGTTATAGTTATGATCAGCCTTCGAGAGGAGAGCTGAGACCTGCTAAGAGTTGGGGAGAATATGGAGAAGCTGGAGCTTGTCAAGATCTAGTTTTTAGATTTGGATGATCTTCGTCAAACCCGTAAGTTTAGTATTTCTAAACGAGGATTTGGCGATCCTCCTCTCTGCGGACTGATTTTCGATCATCCACGCGGAGGCGTGTCAGCCTGTCCCGTATTCGTCATCGAGGGGTATCGGCAGAGATGATGCGTTAAGAGGATTTATTCTTTTGCTTTGCGCTCAGCAGGTGGGACTGTCAATCATCTTGATCGTTCAGAGGGCGCAGCTGGGGGTGGCCTCATCATCGCTAGTTTAGATGATGTGCTCGGCTAGCTATAGACCTAACAAGGGTTTAGGCTAATCGGGTTCGATTCTCTTGAGGATAAGTTCTTTGGCCTGCTTTATCACGGGCTCGGGGGGTTTTCGGCCAAGGTTTTTCGCGATCTCATCTCTTATTAGGGGGATCGGCTTCTCGGCTAGAGCGTCGATAACCCCTTTAACTGATCCATAGGTTTTGAGGAGCGCTTTTGCGAGGGATGGGCCGACCCTAGGAAGCCCCTCGATTACGTAGAGGGCTTGTTCCTCTGGTGTTAGGGAGGCTGAGCTTGCTCTAAGCCTTAGGTCTCTTGGCTCCCGCCTCTCCTTAAGGCTTCTATACTTCGCTATCAGATATTGGGCGGTTCCCCTCCAGTCAGGCGTATAGACTACCGGTATTCCATATGCTTTCTGGATGCTTTCGAGCAGCCTGTATAGGCTTGCCTCATTCCATTCCGTTAGCTTTCGCACGATCCCGATCCATCCTTCTACTACGAGTATTTTCTCGCACGAGTCCATCTCGGATAGCTGATCCAGCTGAGACCAGATTCTTCCACGGCCCGTCTCATCGGGCTTCATAGAGTTTAGTAGATCGGTTATAGTCTTTCTCTCGACCAGGGCTATCCCCTCGGCTCCGTCTAGGAGATAGTCTCCTACATCGAGCTTCTTCACGCCGACCTGCTGCCCAAGAACGTTAACGAGCATCCTGTAGATCTCCTTCGACTTCGCCGCCTCCCTACTATCCACAAAAATCATTCCACACTCCAGAATTCCTCGAAAGACTTTAAAGATTTAGGGGTAAAGCGGCAGGTCTAATCCAAGCCCTTTTCGATAAGTCTTTCCTCTAGGATGAAGGTGAGGTTGCGGAGATTAAATGAGTTAACGTATTTTTCGATGGTCTCCCTTAGCCTCGTAAGTATTCGTTCCTCGGTTTTAACCCCATGTGCTTTCAGATTTCGATATAGTTGTTCTCTTAGTTTTACGATCTCGGGGGTTGATAGGACGTAGCGTGCTCCGGTTCCTAGGAGCCATCTTCTCCTCCTGGGGGATAATTGGCTGAAGTCCAGCCCCTTCTCCTCCCTCCTCAACCATTTTTTCCAGCGGCCGCTGCTGATGATCGCATTATTAAGATTCTCGAGAATTCTTGATGGCTCGGTTATCAGCTTTCTCTCGGCCAGCGCTCTCTCGAGCTTATCCAGCTCTTCGAGGGCTAGGTATTCTGAGTGGGCGAGCTCGGGGCCTATATTCGCCCCGCCCATCCCAGCTTTTGGATAATCCTCCGGATTTGATACGTAGTCCGTGTAGTGGCCTTTCACGTAGAGGTTGTGGGATTTCGCTATCTCTACTAGGACTGCGGCCCTTTCGGGGTCAAATCGATTTTCCTCGGCTAGGAATGTTCCGACGTTGCCGACTATGAAGCAGGGCCATACGCTTTCGAGACCTTTCTGCTTAAGCTTTGACTTGAGCTTTAGAATGAAATCCTGGAATATTTGTGGCGAGGTTATCCCGCCATGAACCTCCTCCGTCCCGACCTCATAGCTTATCCTCGGGATGCCTAGCTCGCTTCTAACATTTTCCGCATGTTCTATCAGCTCGACGGTTCTCTCGACTATCGTATCGATCTCCAAGACCTCTCCTTCCTTAAGCCTGATATCTACTGTTGTATCTATATGTAGGAGGTCGTATCCCGCTTTAATGCACTCCTCGATAGACTTCTTAATCCATTCCATCGCCTCGTCGAAGCCCCATCCCTCGATGACGTGCTTATCCTTAAGCCATGGCCCACCATGATCCAAGGCTATTATTAGCGGGCCATCATATTCGAGCCTTTTACACTCTTGAGCAACCGTCTCGACGAAGTCTTTCTGGGTTAAGCCCGTATATCCTCCATCTATATCGACTTGATTTAGGGTTGTAACGAACATTAATGGGAAGTTTAGGAACTTGGCGCACTCCACCGCCGCCCGTATAGCCGCATGGGAGATTGGGCATATTCCGAGGAGGGTAGCTCTCTCCCGAAGCTTTCCAGATTCAAGAAGCTCGTCGATGGTCTTTAGAACGAGGTCGACCATAGGCATATTCTTGTCTGATGAGTAACGTCTAATGAGACTCGTATCATATCCTATGCCCATTATAAGCCACACTCTCCTAAAAAGAAACTACAAGCTTCCACCATGCTTTTTGAGAAACTCCTCTATCTCCCTACGTGAAACCGGCCCCTCCATCGGGCCGAATCTAGTTACCTTTATCGCTCCAGCAGCATTAGCGAACTTCAATATTTTCTCGACCGGCCAGTTATTCAGCAACCCATATACGAATGCCGCATCATAGACGTCTCCAGCTCCTGTAGGATCTACCTCCTTCACCTTTATCGCAGGCATTTCTACAACATCGTCTCTCGTTACCGCTATCGACCCCTTCTCGCCGAGCTTTATCACCGCTATCTCGGGACCGTATTCGAGAAGTTTTTTCCCGGCCTCGATCGGATCGCTAGATCCTGTTAGGGCTTCTGCCTCCACGCCGCTGGGTAAAACGACCTTAGCGACCTCTAAGACTGGGCGGCAGATACGCCTAATAGTCGATATATCTAGAAGCTCCGGCCGGAGGTTCGGATCGAAGGTTATCACCCCTCCATGAGACCTAGCTATCTCTACAGCCTTATAGCACGCCTCCCTACAGTTCTCGTTTATCGAGAGGCTAGACCCCATCAGATGGAGAAGCCTCGAGCCTCTAACATAGTCCGGATCAACATCTTCCGGAAATATTTGCCCTGCCGCAGCATGCTTTATATGATAAATGAACTGCCTAGACCCGGAGGAGAAATAGGTTACGAAGGCTACGCCGGTGGTATTATCCTCTAAAACCTTCATCTTGCTAACATCGACTCCATCTCCCTTCAGCCTATCGAGTAAAAGTTTTCCGAAATCATCCTTTCCAACTGCTCCGATTATGCCGACCTTAAGACCAAGCCTCGCGCATGCATCGGCGAAGATCGCCGGGGCGCCGCTCGGATAAGGTCCGAGATACGTTCCCGGAACGCTATGCGGGACATCGCGCTTATCCCTCATTATCTCTACAAGGCATTCTCCAATAGTTATGACATCAAGCCTCCTAGAAGACATAGCATAGTTCATCACGCAGAAACCGGATATAAGGGTTAATACGTCATCGCTCCATCACTTTTACAGAAGATCTCAGACCGCGACTAAGCCCATCAAGCTGCAATCACGTAAAAATGGAATCCTCCTCCTGAAGACGTTATCCGAAGGATGCCGCTTTCCGAGAAAAATGTTATATTTTCATATTCAACTCTTTCTAATGCTATGGCGAAAAAGAAAGCTGCGCGTTCTAAAAAGGGCGCCAAGGCTAAAGCCGATCTATTATTGACGGCGATCCGCAGGGAGGCTGGTAGAGCCGCTAACCTGCTGGAGCGTGACGTCGAGGAGCTGCACGCGATCCTTGGCGCTCAGCTAGCATCTATACAGAATGCGGCGAAGCTCGCCCGGGCAAAGATATCGGCGAGAGTTGATAAACGGGCATTCTTCATCCAGAGCATCCCCCTCCTAACGACCCCGCCCAAGGACGAGGGTAAGTCCTTCATAGACAATTACTGGAACAAGATAGTCGATAGGGCGTGTAGATGGTGGGCTGATAATAGGGAGAGGTTCAGCGGAAAGGATGAAAAAACGATAATAAGAAACCTAGCCCCCGCAATAGCTCCAGCAATCCCAACGAAGTTTAGAGCAGGATCAGTAGTCGCATTAGCAGCCGCCCTCCTAGTAAAAGAAGGACTAGACAAGATCTGCGAAGAAAAATCGGAGGAAACAGGAGAATCGACAGAGATAAGCGAGTAAGCCAAGAATCCCTAACCAACCCACCAATCTTTCTTTTCCCATACCCCATTACATCGGGATGAATCGAAAGCCGCAAGCTTATTGAAGAAGCCGCTCAACATGCTTATAAGGGGATGATGAAGGTTTCTAGTCGCGAGAAGAAATGACGAAACGTCAGGACGCTGACCCTCAACTACGCCAGAATACCGAGAAAATAGAAGAATATTTGCGGGCGGGGGATTCTTAATCAAAAGTATATAAAAACCCTGGCATAGAAAATAGATTGGAGCGGCAAGCGGGGTAGGGCAGCCAGGTTAGCCCGCCGGGCTCATAACCCGGAGGTCGGAG
>CAYNFG010000024.1:0-14442 GCA_964396455.1 uncultured Nitrososphaeria archaeon
TCTGGGGGTGGTGGGGCCGCTGGGATTCGAACCCAGGACCTCCAGCGGTCTGGGCATTTGGCTAAGCTCCCCAGGCTGGAATCATACCAAGCTAGACCACGGCCCCACCAGTATGCTCTTCTTCACGGGTTTTAATTACCCTTTTCCTTTCGAATCGGTTTTAGCCGGAGATCGTTAAAATATGAGGGGTTTGCTTCTAGTTGGCCGGCTAGTAGGCTGTAACGCTTTTAACCTGCGGTATTTTCAATAGCTGGTTTAAGCCATTTCCTGAGAGCGGCTTTTCTAGGACTAGGATTAGTTTAGGCTCTGGGAATAGTTCGGGGTCTTCGGCTACAGCTTGTCTTATGCTTATGTTTTCTCTCGCTATTATCTCGGCTGCCTTCGCTATTATTCCAGCTGCTGTTGGATCCGCCCTAATCTCGACGACATAGAAGCCTAGCTCCTTCGCTATAGGCGCCAAGAATGCTCCAGCCGGCCTTATCCCCGTGAATATCCTTCTTAAGATTTCATCGTTCAAGATTTGTTGCACGGTTTTTCTAACAACTCTTCTATCGACCTGGGCTGCTCTAGCAATAGATGTATCTGGGATCTCTATAGAGCCAACGACTATCTTGCCATTTTCGGAAACCCCAATCCCATTCTCGATCATCAATCTAACAATTCTTAATCTTGCGGGAAATTCTCGAAATTTCGCCGCAATACGGCTCCACATTCAATAGAAGTGTATCGTGAGCAGATTTATGTGTTACCATCGCTCTTAGATATTCCGATCTCCCGCATTAGATAGGATAGTAAAGCCATCGCCAGTATTGGTAATGGGAAGAAGAGTTGAGCGATGATGGATCCGAATGCGTCGAATAAGGCTCCTATAATTATTGCTGAGACGAATGATCCCAGGGTTCCGAAAGCGAAGAGTGTTCCCGAAAGGGTTCCGCCGATCTCAGGATGGATTGCCGTTATCCATGCCACCGTAGTTGGATAGGCTGGCCCTAGGAGGAAGCCCGAGAACGCCCATAACGCCATCCTCATATAAATCGGGAGCGGGAGGATTGCGAAAAGCATTAGAAGAGTAGAGCATCCTCCGGTAATGACGAGCACCCTCCAGTATCCAAGCCGATCTATAAAAGGCGACCAAACTAATCTTCCAACACCGCTTAACGCCCAAAACAACCCTACGGTTAGGCTCGCCTCGATTATAGATGCCCCCTGATTGGTGAGAATCGATGGGAGCCAGGTTGTTATTCCAAGCTGGCTCGCGACTATTAGAAAGGGAATGACCATAAGTGGAAGGATTTCTAAGATCGTCTTCAAGCTTATAGGTTTATGATCACGAGACTTTCCACTATGATCATGAGAGGAGTCTCTGGCTATAATCCACATGACGGCGGAAAGAGCTATCATGAAGGGAGCTAGTAAGAAATACCCCAGCCTCCAGCCTCCATAAACTAGAATAGCATAAGCTGCTAGCAAAGGGCCTATCGTCGATCCGATATTCCAGCCTATGTGGAGTAAGTTTATCGCCATTCCCCTTTTATCATGAAAGACTTCTGAGATGAAGGCATTTACGGATGCCTCGAAGAAGCCCATCCCGGATCCGAAGATTAATAGGGCTGCTCCGAGTATCCAGATATGGGGCGTGGATGAGATTGCTAGGACGCCAAGCCCCATGAGCATCAAAGAGAATGAGACAAGCCTCGCTCTCCCGAAGATATCCGAAAGGATGCCGCCGAAAATCGCCAGTACCCCAGCTAGAGGCTGGAGACCGGCCAGTAATCCCGCCATAGTCTCATTTAACACGAATTCGGAGCGGATCTCGGATAAGGCGGGGCCTATCTCGGTGGCTGCAGCAGCATAGACTATGAATGATAGGAAGCTTAGAAGCCATATGATCTTTCTAGAAGCCATAGGCGGTCTTCTTAAGAAGCTATTGGCCGAAATAAAACCTTTCGATAGGAGAGGCTATCACGTGCGTCCATGATAAGATTTCAATCTTCTGAGTATCGGTATCTCCCTAACCTTCTCCTCTGATAGGAGATTCCAGATTATTCCAGGAGGCCTTTCATGTCTTCTCTCGACCTTTATGGTTTTCGTCGGGGTTGTTATGATATCTACGGTGAGGTCGTAGGCGTCTCTGGGAAGCCATTCTACTATCTGTAGATCATGCACGTTAGTTGCTATTGGCGTCGATCGCTCGACTTTACCATATTCCATTAGTATAGCATATTCGAGTTCGCTATACCCTCCGCCCTTTCCAAGCCTTAAGCCATTCTTAGTTACGGCTACCGAGCCTGTAACTATGAGGTCTATCCTCGGCAAATCCTCCGGCAAAATCTTTTCTCCATAAATGAATGCTCCTCTTATCGTTGATGCGTATTCGTAGTTTCTTCGATTGATTTTAGAGGGGTTTAGTATGAGGAAGCCTTCTCTAAGCCTCGGGGTCGGCATTATCAGAATCTTTCCATCGAGCAGGCATCTATATCGAATATATCTTTGGGGGGAGTCTGGGCTAACCTTAACAACTCTCGCCCCTCTATACTCCTCAAGCTCTAGGATTCTAAATGCCGCTATCTCGGAGCCAACGAAGTTAGGTATCCTTCCGTAAACGGGTTTAGGAAATCTGGCAACGCCCTTCTCCTCGAGCAGCCTCCAGATATATTCGCGTATCCGCTGTTTATCCATAATCTTTCAGAGAATCCTGTTTAGCTTATAAGATAAGGCTTGCTAGATGAGCTTCAAGGCTTTGAGGAGTTCTTCGAAGGACTCGCGGCTGGGGTCTCGCTTATATCGCCTAGCCTTTTCTAGAGGCGGACTCGCTATCCTTAGCATATCGAGTATCTTTCTAGAATGTGGGCCGAATGAGATATAGCTGAAGAGCGATGTTACGTTAGCGGGTTTTCTCGAGAAGCTCGCTTTACCAAAGTCGATTATGACGGGTTTTAGATCAGGCTTCACGATTATATGCTTTTTAGCATCGCTGATCTCTCCATGATCAAGACCTATCTCATCGAGCTTCCTAGCATCTTCAAAGCATCTTCTTAGAACGCTCTTAAGCTTAAGAAAATCCTCTATGGGTAAGTCTTTTAGCCATCGATCCATTGATGTCCCTTCAATAAACTCCATGGCTAAAACATGCTTAGAATAACCTATGAGCCTGGGTCCTACGCCAACGCTATTTGCCTTAGAGAGCGCGATCGCCTCCTTGGTAAGTCCATTAATTGAGGCATCGGTCCTCAAAATCTTCAGAGCGATAACCCTTTCTCTAATCCTAGCTTTTAAAACCAGACCGCGATAACCCTTTCCAAGCACTAGAGGAGTTAGGGAGTCTTTTCTCGAGATACAGAATAGCTCGGTTACGCCGATATCCATAAGCTCTTTCAGGATCATAGATGCGTATTGAATATTCTTCGAGGGAAAGGATAGGCTGAGGAGGAGATCTCTATTCTCAGCTAATTCATCTAAGCTTACCGCTATCATGGCATAAGAAAACGCGGTCTTGCCTTAAGAAACTCATATAAAAACCTGAGCGCATACTCATCCCTCTTAACCATTCTAGTTAAACTTCGCAGATCCGTGCCTATAGAAGCCTTCCTAAAATATTCTAGAAGATCTCTTGAAACGGCCACCATCCCCCTCTCAATCTCCTTCTTCAAGAGGGTCTTCGAGTGGGTCTCCTCATTTCTTTTCAAGACGTAGAGCCTATCTCCCTGAATCCATGGCCCTACCCCCCTCCTAGACCATTTCTCTAAGAAATCTAGGGCATTCCTGAGATAGATTGGAGGGCCTTGGTGTAGTATGTATCTTGGTAGGTTTAGTTTGTCAAGCTCGAAGAGCAGTATGCACTTCTTATTTTCATCCGTCCATGACGCGCTTCTATAGACTTTGAAGCCTAGCCTCTCCAAGGCTTTACGCACGCCTTCTTCGCTCCGCCTTAGCTCCCCCCAGATAACGTCTCTCGGCTTATACTCCTTAAGCCTGAAGAATATGTAGAGTATATGCCTCTCCCTAGCGAGCTTTAGGATATCCTTCGTCCTCACCTTTATCGAAGGTTCTTTGAAAAATTTTATGGAGGGATTTTCCAAGAATAGCCTTGAGGCTAAGATAAATTCCGATAGCTTCGTCATCGATACCGCCGCCGCGACATTTCTAGACCTATCGACCGGATCTATAACTATCAGCGGATTACCCCTAAATATTTCGAGAAGCTCCTCCCTCGAGCTATAGTATCCTTCTAGATCCAGGATTACTGGCGGCTTCCATCCTGCAGCCCTCCTCAATACTTCTAAGAACCCTCCATAGCCTATTACTAAAAGCTCCGTAAGGTATCCGCTAAATCCTCTAACCTTGATCTCTGCTCCATAGACTCCGCATGCCATCATGAAGCCCTTAAGCAGTCTTACATCATCTTCTTGGCCGGGCTTAAGCCTCTCCAAGACGTATCTCGTATGGTATGGAGTCCTATCGGTTGCGCTGATCCAGTTCGGCGGCTCGGTTTTATAGCATGCTACGATGTCTATCGTTACATTATCTATCACTCCCTCGACATAGGGGTGATCGGCATACATTAGCATGGGCTTTCCGCCGAGCCTCTCGATTATCCTAGTCCCGAGATCCACGATCTTCTTCTCAAGCTCCTCCTTAGAGACCTCTGGACTGAAGTGTATGAATACATCTGCCTCCGCTCTATTCTTGATCCAAGTATTCTTTGCAACGGACCCTTCGAGAGATATATCGACTATCCCTGAAAAATTCCTCGACTCCTCTCTCGCGATATTCAACGCCTCCTCGACCATCTTCTTAAGCTTCCTTTCCTCAGACCTGCTAGGCTTGACAAGCCTTAGAGCCTTCTCCAAGACTTTTTCGTAGCTCATGCGCCCTCCGCCCTGACGACCAATAGATCCGTGTATATCGGTCCGCGCGAGGTTAGGGTGCTTTTCTTGACTTTGAATGAGTCGACGTGTTGTTCGCCGAAGTATAGTTCTTTAAGCTTGTTGAGCTTCTGGATCGCCGACTGCTTATCTCGTATGAACTTGACCCTGCCTATTGTTAGATGGGGCGTGAACCCCCTTTCATCATATCTGAAGCCTAGCTTCGTTAGTTTCTCGAGAAGCTGATCTAGGATATTCTTTAAGCCGTTTTCCGGATCCTTTACCCCGAGCCAGATGACGTTTATCCTGCTTCCTCCTGGGAAGTATCCAACGCCCTCAACCTTTAGATCGAATGGTTTGAAAACAACCTTGCCAGCATTCTCAAGCACGAGGTTTAATCTTTCCCGATCTATCTCGCCTAGAAACCATAGGGTTACGTGAAGGTTCTGCGGCTCTACGGGCTTCATAGCTATGCCCGAGTTTATAAGCTCTCGCTGGACATCCTGAACCCTAGACACTATCGCCGGATTATCGAAATCCACCGCTATAAACGTCCTGATGAGCTCCCTCTTCATCCTAGATTCACCCATAGTCGGAAATCCTACTGCTTTAATCTTACCCCGCCTTCCGATAACAAGATCTCGGCTATCTGCTCCGCGACTTCACGAAGCTTACCCTGAGGATTCATTATCCAATATACTCGGTCGGGCTTCATCTCCCTAAATACCCTGTAGAACTCTCTTACATATTGCTGCATCCGCGTATCCCTTTCTAGAATATTCTCCAATCCCCCTTGGCTCTCTTTCTCCGCAAGCCTCTTAACTCTATCTTCTTCGGGTGCATCCACTATCAAGTATAGATCAGGCTCCACGAAGACTCTCCCCCCGAGCTTCTCCATGAGGGTTATGAATCTCCTGAAGTCTTCCTCGCTTAACGGATTTCCTTGAAGTTTTAGGAATGCGAAGCCATAAACTATCGAGCAGAGGTAGTATCTGTCTATGAAGTAGAAGTTCGGAGACTCTGACTCTATCTGCTCTCTGATTATCCTTGAATCATCGCTAGTATTGGCTAGGAAGAGTAGCATTCTGGTGAGCGGGTCTATCCTAGGATCATTTCCATAGCTTTTCGCGAAATTTCCGGTCTTACTATCGCTTGGAGTCTTATAGACTAGAACTCGGTAATCTCTCTCTTCTAATAATCTCTTAACCTCGTTCAGTAGGGTTGTTTTCCCAGCCGCGTCCAGCCCCTCCCAGACGATAATCCGGGTTTTGGGCAAGTTTTCTCGGCTAAAAAAGGTTGGGGATGTTAAAAAGATATGTGTCTTAGAGGGTTACTCCGCTCTCCTCTAGCCTAACGAGCCTCTCCCAATTCTCCTCGACAGCCTTCTTTAATGCTTCTAGGACGTGGGCGTTCTCCGGCTTTAGGAGGTGGGCGAATCTTCGCTGAAGCTTTAGGAATTCCTCGAGAGGCTTCGGCTTATCCACCCTGATGTTTATCTTGACTCTTCCGTTCTCAACCTCGTAGACCGGGAAGTATCTCGTCTCTACCGCGAGTCTCGCAACCCTGACGGTTTCGGATGGCGGATACCTCCAGCCTGGGACGCATGGGCAGAGGACGTGGAGGACCTTCGGCCCCTCGATTTCCAGAGCCTTCCTAACCTTATTCACTAGGTCTATTGGATGGGAGATGCTTGCTGTCGCCGCGTATGGTATCCGATGAGCCGCAGCTATTCCTATCAAATCCTTCTTTCTTTCCTGCTTGCCCGGTATAACCTTGCCAGCAGGGCTCGTCGTCGTTGCCGCCCCGAGCGGGGTTGCTCCAGATCTCTGAATCCCCGTATTCATGTAAGCCTCGTTATCATAGCAGATGTATAGCATGTTATGGCCCCTTTCGAGAGCTCCCGATAACGCCTGTAAGCCTATGTCGAAGGTTCCTCCATCTCCAGCTAAGACTATTACGTCGTGGAGCTTCTTTCCGCGCTTCTTATTCAGGATCTTTATAGCCTCGATTATCCCCGATGCGACCGCCGCGCCGTTCTCGAAGGCTACGTGGACGTATGGTATCTTCCACGCGGTGTATGGATAGCATGAGGTTGAGACTTCGACGCATCCAGTCGGGTTGACTACGATCGTCGGCCCGCGTATCACTTTGAAGATTAATCTCGTGGCTATCGCCGCCCCACATCCAGCGCATAGCCTATGCCCTGACGCGAAGTATTCTTCCCTCGGCAGGTCTTTCGGAGTCTTATAGAAGGCTGTCTGGCCGCTCATGCCTTCACCCCCCACCATTGAACATGCGTATCAAATCCTCCCTCCTTAGCTCCTTGAACCGCCATTTTTAGGACAGCCTCCGCCTCATCTAGCCTGAAGTCTCTTCCACCCAGCCCGTAGACGACGTTCTTTACGGGTATTCTTACGCCATTCCTGTAGAGGGCTGTGATCACGTCCGTGTATAGGGGTCCTCCAAGCCCGCCATAAGAGTATGCTCGATCCATTACGATCGCCGCCTTCACATTCTTTAATACTTGGATCAGTTCCTTCTCCGGGAATGGTCTAAACATCGTTAATCCTATTACGCCGATCCTATATCCCTCCTCCCTAAGCTTTCTCGCAGCGGTTTTAAGGGTTCCATAGGCCGATCCTAGGGCGATTACTACAGCGTCCGCGTCATCGGCCATATAGGAGTTGAAGAACCAGTATCTCCTACCGCTTAGCTTAGCATACTCCTCCGCTATCTCTGGATAGATCTCCCTAGCCTTCTCCGCAGCCTCCTTCAGCTGCATCTTAAACTCCATGTAAACGTCGGGTAGAGCCATCGTTCCATAGGTTCTCGGATTATCGAAGTCTAGCTCGTATTCGTATTTTCTCGGCGGTAGGAATTTGGCTGCATCCTCATCCGAGATAGGCGTTACAGGCTCTACGCTGTGGGATAGGATGAATGCGTCGAGGTTTACCGAGACTGGAAGCTGTAGCTCTGGATGCTCTGAGAGCTTAAACGCGATGAATATCAAATCGTATGCTTCTTGGACGTTCGTGGCGAAGAGGTGGATCCATCCCGAGTCTCTCTCGGGCATTACATCGCCATGCTCGCAGTGGATGTTTAGTGGAGCATTTAGAGATCTATTGACTATCGCCATCACCAGCGGGGCCCTCATCGATGAGGTTGCGTAGACTATCTCGTGCATTAAGGCTAGTCCCTGGCTCGCCGTGGACGTGAATACTCTTGCTCCCGCGAGGCTTGCGCCAACGCATATGGATAGGGCTGAGTGCTCGCTCTCCGCCTGAATGAACGCTGCATCTAGCTCGCCGTTTGCGACGTATTCGCTAAGTCTCTCAACTATGATTGTCTGCGGGGTTATCGGATAAGCTGCTATCACATCGACGTTAGACTGCTTCACGGCTAGGGCGATGGCCTCATCACCCATGATAGCTATTCTCTCAACCTGCTGAGCCATCCACCCTTACACCTCCTTCATGCTAATAGCCTTGACAGGGCATACCGTGCTACATATCCCGCAGCCCTTACAATACTCGTAATCCACCTCCACGCTATCATCCTCAAGCCTCTTGATAGCGCCATCAGGACAATACACCCAGCATAAGAGGCATTTAATACATTTCTGCTTATCTATCTCAGGCTGAACCGTGCTCCACGCACCAGTCTTATACTCTAGAGAGGTCGCGGGAACCGGTATCATCGCGGCCATCGGCAGATCTTTATAGGTGAAATCTCCCTTCAAGACCTGCTCAACGATCTTCTTAGCCGACAACCGTCTTCACCTCCTCATAAGCTCGCTTACTAAGTCTTAAGTTCATCTCAAGAACATTTCCCGAGAACCTCTTAGCCAAGACATCCTCGAGGGTCTTCATGCTACATAACCCCCTGACCTTCAGGAGGGCTGCAAGCATCGGCACGTTGTATATCTCACGATTAACCTCTTCTAGAGAGATCTTTCTAGCATCCACGACGTGAAGCTTATAGCCGTTCTTCTTAGCCCATTCGGCGATCTTATCCACTTCCTCAGATGGTCTATTGATCAGGAGATCGCCGCCCCGCTTCAAGCCATAGCAATACTGCTCAGGAGTCTTAGACATCACCGGATCGATTATTATCACAATATCAGGCTCATAGATTCCGCAATGGATGTCGATAGGCTCGTCGGAGATCCGCGTGTAAGATCTTACGGGAGCTCCAGCCCGCTCTGGACCGAATTCTGGAAAGTGCTGCGCATATTTTCCTTCTTGGATTGCTGCTCTTGCTAGTAGGTTGCTTCCGGTTACGACTCCCTGCCCGCCTCTACCATGCCATCTAATCTCGATTAGGCTCATAGATTCCTCACCAGCAAGTATACCAGCTTAATAGCACCTAATTACTATTATGAAAACGCAGAAGAGCCTTTCGAAGGATGTTTTTCGCGATGGCGGCAGCCCTCGCTTTAAATACTTATTTTGTGCATAGTTCATCAATACAACATGATCTCCGGGGAATATCAAGCCGTGATTATTGGAGGAGGGCCTGGAGGCTATGTCGCGGGGATTAGGCTTGGCCAGCATGGTATCAAGACGCTGCTTATCGAGAAGGAGGCGTTAGGCGGCGAATGCCTTAATCGCGGATGCATTCCATCGAAAACCCTAATCTCCAGAGTGAATACCTATTGGAGCGCGAGTAATTCTAGATGGCTTAAAGCGGAGAAGCTTGAAATCGATTGGAACGAGCTTCAGAGGCTGAGAGCGCGTATAGTCAAGAGGCTTAGGCTTGGAGTGAAATATCTTCTAGAGGAGAATGGCGTTAAGGTGATTGAGGGGGAGGCTAAGCTAAAATCGGAATCCGTAGTCGAGGTTAGGTTGAAGGATGGTAGCGAGAAAGAGTTCAAAGCCGATAACATAGTCGTCGCCACAGGAGGAGAACATATATCGCTTAAAGAAATCCCGCTCGATGGAAAAAGGATTATATCATCCAGCCAAGCCCTCGAGCTTCCAGAGATTCCTAAAAGGCTACTGGTTGTGGGAGGCGGGGTCTCCGGACTCGAGATAGGGATGATGTATGCGAAGCTCGGCTCAAAGGTGGTCATCGTAGAATTGATGGATCAGCTTCTACCGGGTGTCGAGAAGGATCTGGTAAATATCGTTGAGAGGAGGCTTAGGAAGCTGGGCGTCGAGATACATACAGAGTCTAAGGTCGTTGGCTCCAAGATCATGGATGATAGGGTTAGGGCGATAGTCGAGAGGAAAGGTGGGGAAAACTTTGAGGTAGAAGCCGATTATGCTATGGTAGCTGTCGGGAAACGCCCGCTGACAAGAGATCTAGGCTTAGAGGAGGTTGGAGTCAAACTGGATAGAAGAGGATTCATAGAGGTTGATGAAAGATTAAGGACGAATGTTAATGGAATATATGCTGTAGGCGATGTTACAGGCCCGCCCTTCCTAGCGCATCGCGCAGCCTATCATGGGATTGTAGTCGCCGAGAATATCGCTGGAAGAGAACGAAGCATACAGGGCTTGGTTATCCCATCGGCGATCTTCACAGATCCCGAGATAGCTTTTGCAGGCTTAAGCGAGGCAGAGGCTAAGGAGAAGGGTATGGACGTTAAGGTTGGAAAATTCCTATTCACCGCGCTTGGAAGGGCTATAGCCGAAGAGGCTGGAGAAGGGTTCATCAAGTTGATAGCAGACGCTTCCACGAACGAGCTTATAGGATGCCAGATGGTCGGGCCGCATGTATCCGAGCTGATCTCGGAAGCGGCTCTAGCGATACAGAATAAGCTGACTCTTGAGCAGTTCGCCAGCTCGATAAGACCCCATCCAACCTTCAGCGAGGCGCTTACCGAGGCTGCGGAGGCGGCGCTCTGGAAGCCGATACACATGATCAGCTAGCACTATACCCTCTCCATAAGTTTTCCATAGGTTTCAAAGCGAGTGCGTTAGGTAGTCTATCCTCCCGCCATCCGCCACTATGACCTGGCCCGTAATATAGTTGGATTCATCCGAGGCTAGGAATAATGCCAGCCTCGCGATTTCTTCAGGCTCTCCAACTCTTCCCAGCACGCTCCTCTCTTTAGCGAGCCTAACCCCCTCCGGCGAAGCCATATCCGTCAAAACCATACCCGGCGCTATCGCGTTCACCCTGATGCCGTATCTTCCCAGCTCGAAGGCCAGCCTCTTCGTAAGCATGATCACCGCCGCCTTCGTGATGGCGTATGGCGTGGTTCCGGGAAAAGCAGTCCCGACCCCCGCGTTGCTAGCTATGTTGATTATCTTCCCATACCCGTTCTTTTTCATGTATTTCACCGCCTCCTTGCAGCAGTAGACCACGCCCTTAACGTTAACCTCCCACATTCTATCGAATATCCTATAGAAATCCTCATCACTCGTTTCTGCCAGATCTCCTTTTAGGAGGATCCCAGCGTTATTCACCAGAATGTCTATCCTACCGAAGGCTTGGATTACCTTCGAGAACATCTCTCTCACCTCCTCGAGCTTCGAGACGTCAGCCTTAACGACGAGCGCGTCTGATCCAAGGGCTCTCACCTCCTCAGCGACCTCCCTAGCCTTATCCTCGGATCGAACATAGTTTATGCAGATCTTTGCGCCCTCTCTAGCGAAAGTTAGAGCTATCGCCCTCCCGATACCTCTAGAACTTCCAGTAACGAGAGCGACTTTACCCGAGAGCCTGCCCGTCATACTAGGGTTTCCCTATGGAAGCCTTATAACCTCTTCCTCGATGAAAACCGCAAAGGCTCTGGAGGGGGCATAGATCGCATCTAGGATTTCTGGCTCTGCAGATCTCTCGGCCGAACTCGATCAGGGCTAAATGGGCTTTAATCCTCTTCCCGGGCTCGGTAGCCTCCTCGAGCTTTCTCCTAAGCTCCTCGTAGCCGTCCCGCTCGTCGGCGATCCCGAGCCTGCGCATAACCCTGAAAATGTGGGTGTCCACGGGTAGGACGGGGTCGCCTCTCATGAACATTAGGAAGACGTCGGCGGTCTTCGGCCCAATACCCTTCATCGACGATAAAATCTTCTTCGCGTCCTCGTATGGGAGCTCTAGAATCTTTTCGAGGCCGCCGAACTCGAGAACCTGCCTAGCTATGAGCTTAATCCTCGGAGCTTTCATCCTCCATAAGCCAGCGGGCTTTATGGAGACTCCTATCTCCCTAACGCTCGCTCCAGCAACCTCCTCAACGCTCCTAAACCTCTCTCTAAACCGCTCCAAAGCCTTCCTAACGTTTTCCCTATTCGTCTTCTGGGAGAGTATCACGGCGACTAGAGCCTCAAAGGGGCTTAAGCCCCTAAGCGGGATATCCTCGATGGGGAAAAGCTCCAAAACCTTATCGATTACCTTACGCAGCTTTCCGGCCTGCTGGCTGCTCATCCGATCACCAGCTCCCTCTTAATCAAGGCCTTCACGAACTCCTTAAACCCCTTCACCATCCTGATATCGCCATCAACCTTCAGGAAGACTTTAGGCTCTTCGATCCGAAGGCTATGAATCTTAAGCTTGAATCTTCGAGCAAGCTCGATCAAATCGGCTGGCTCGAAATCTGGGATCGCCTCCCTATCTCCGCATGGCCCGAATCTGCAAGCCCAGCAGCCGAGGCCATGAGCCGCTATGCTCGCGGCGCAGGCGGAGGGATATACCTCGATCCCCAGATCCTCCGCGATCCCGGCAACCCGCCGCTTAAGATCCGAGGCTCTGATCGCTACCTGCTCCCTCCCGCTCGGATTCCTCGGAATTCTTTCCAGTATCTCGCTTAGACCCGGATAGCCTGCAGCCCTAAGCCGCTCTATAATTCCCTCGGTAACCCTCAGGGATCCCAGCACGACCCCGCATACGCCGCATTCATCAGCCCTCTCGAGGATCTCCCGAAACTCGTTCAAGCTTATGCCCGGTAGGATCGGCCTGAGGAAGAGGCAGACGTGGAGGCCTGCCCTCCTAAGATTCCTTATGGTCTCGAATCTCTTAGCCGGGCTCGGGGCGTTAGGCTCTAGAAGCTTGCTCATGCTCAAGGATACTATCGTGACGAGGAAGCTTCCATAACCAACCAGCTCCTTAAGCCTCGACGCATCTTCAGAGGAGAGGTAGGCTTTTGTCGAGAGCTGGATCGGGTTTCCGAGAAGCTCGGCGACGGATGCGAGATACTCGAAAGACCTCTCCTTGCTGACGTCCATGAAAGGCTCCGTCACGGAGCCGTAGGCGAGTAAAGTTCCATTCCTCCCCACGGCGACGGCCGGATTCGAGGCGATGGCATAAGCTAGCTGAAGACCCGAGAGCGGATAAGCCCTAGGCTCTCCCCGAAAGCCCATATCCCAGATATAGCAGTATAGGCATCCAAACTTACAGCCAAAGCCCGTGTGTATTGTGAGACCGCATGGCCTCGGAAGCCTACGGGAATGCGGATCCCTCTCAGCGGCTTCAGCATCCTCCCCAAGCCTATCCCGTAGGCTTGACGCGATCTCAAGCTTCTTCTCAAACTCCTCGACGAGATCTATCATCCCCGAGATCATTTTTGAACCATATACTCTAAGAGCTTTATCGCGTTAAACGAGAGGCTTAGCGAGAAATTCTAGATGTGTAAGCTTCTGCTGAGCCGAGAACGGGCGGCCGCCAAATCTTATATAAGATTATGGCTTATGGTTCTCGTGGAGCTTGGAAAGCTGCGTCCCTCGATGAGGCTTATCGTTATCATCCTCATCCTAGCGGTTATCCTCAGCCCGATAGCAGTTTATCTTCAGATGCAGAACGTGATGAGGGAGGAGATTTCTAAGAGGGAGGACGTTATATCCAAGCTTCAATCGGAGCTAGGGAATCTGGTGAAAGAGCGTGATGAGCTTAAGCTAGCCGTAAGCGAGCTTCAAGCCGAGGTCGAATCGCTTAAGCAGACGATAAGCAGGAGGGATGCGGAGCTTCAAGACATGAAAAAGATGCTGGCGAATGCGACGGAGATCGTGGAGGAGAAGGAGCAGGAGATAAGAAACCTTGAGGAGAGATTACGGATTCTACAGAGAGAGCTGGAGCAAGCTCTAGAAGGACTGCCCGAGAGCTCTAGAATCATTAGCATATATCCATGGATTCTGATGATGAGTGAGAGAGAAGGAGATCTGATGAGTATCAGGCTGACCCTTGAGAATAACGTCGATCACCCGATAAGCATGATGACCATCTCCTATCTCGCCATAGCCAGAAGCGGAACAATAGCATTCAAAAGCTCCACATATGATACCGAGTTTTTTCGCTTCTCGCTCGTAGATGAGGATCGAGGGTTTCGAGCAATCTTCTCAATTATCAATGGGTCTCTTCTAGAGATAGGCGATTCCAAGCTCATCGAGATAATCTTCTCGCTAACATCCGATACCGTTCTCTACGATGAGGTTAGGGTTGAACCCCAACCCCACCCAGACCTAGATAAGAACTACAATCAGGTTAACGACCTACTCGAGGAGGAGGTTGAGATTAAGGAGAAGCTCGATGAAGTCGTCTCGATAATAGTAACCCTAAGAGGAGATCTAACCGAGGATGACCTCAACCTATTCGAGTCGTATGGCGGCCTCGTCTTAGAGAAGTTTACCGACGGGTTTTGCGG
>CAYNFG010000025.1:0-14280 GCA_964396455.1 uncultured Nitrososphaeria archaeon
GGAATAGTCATGCCGGAGAACACGAGGATGATCGAATTATGCAGGAAGATGGGCTTCGACGTAAGATATACGCCGGAGGAGGTGATCGTGGAGCTAAACCTGAAAGGCAAGAGAGTCTCAGAGCTACCGGAGGCCGAGATCTTAGCCAGATCTAAGAAGAAGACCTTCCTGAAGGCCAGGCCGCCACTAACCAGAAGCAAGGAAACCTAAGCTAGAAAAGATGGGACGGCGGATCATAGCTCGATGGATTGATCTATAAACCGCCTATACCAATTCTCATACTCCTCCATGGTAACGATATGTAGTTCGAAGGGGCGCTCCTCTCCTAGAACCTCCATTATCCTTATTCTAAGCTTAATCCTCTCATCAAGCTTCTCAGCGATCCTCGTAATGATTAGTAGGTCGATGTCGCTATCCGGCCTTACATCCCCCCTCACCACGCTGCCGAAAAGCATGACCCTCGCACCCGGATCCCATCGCCTAACAAGCCTCTTCACTTTTTCAGCATACCTGATGAAGTTGGCGAAGTATTCCCTCCGCCTCTCCGCATTCTCGATAAGCAAGTCTATGAACGTTTTTCGAGCCATTCCACCACCTCCAACGCTTCCTTAACGAATTCCGAAAACTCTTCTTACGATAATCTCGATCTCCATGGCTTATATCTAGCCTGCAACTAACTAGGCAGGTGTTTTGGTTGAGGATAGCAGAGTAAATCTTTATCCTCTAGGCTCTTTTATGGTCTATTGGTGGTTTTAAGATTGGCTGAGGCTGAAGAGGGGAGCGCGTTCTCGAAGCTTCCGCCGAGGCTTCAGGAGTCCTTCTTCGAGCTGGCGGATAGGGCTGCTGGTAGGGTATCCGAGTTCCTGAAGAGGGAGGAAGAGAGGTTTAGGGAGCTTAAGACTGTTTTGAGGTTTAGGAGGGTTCCAAAGGAGGGTTTGAGGGATCTTAGGATAGGGGTTGTTGATGGATCGGTTTCGCCGAAGCTTAGCGAGAGGCTCGGATTCCGGATAGGGGTTTATGCGGCGAGCTATATGGTGTTTGACGGAGATGCGATAATCTCGGATGGCGATGAGGATGCTATGGAGGCCGGATACATAATATCTCCCCAGATCGGAAGCCCTCTCCACACGAAGAAGATCCTAAGCCTGCTATCCACCCTCCTCGAGAGGAAGCTCGCATTAAGATGCATGGAGAAATACGATGTCGATCTAATGCTTATCGACGGCTCGTTCTACGGCTTTAGAACCAGGTGTAGCGAGATCAAGGATAGGAGGTTTAGGGATCTCGGAATCGAGGGAACTGTTATAGGCGAGGGAATCGAGTCCGGCTGGGATCTGATAAAAGAAGTCTATGAATTGACGAGAACCCTGAAGAGGTCTGGAAAGGTCGTGGCCGTGATAAAGAGGATAAGGACTTCCGCCATCGATGGATGGCTCTTATCGAGGAGATGGTCGCTGGACGACGTCTTAAATAGGAATGACCGCGCGATCCTTAGGGGGCTGATGAAGGTTGGAGAGTATTTTGATTATGCAGACCTGCTCGGAGATGGGACCCGCCACCTACATTATAGCGGATTGAAGGGATGGTTCCACGAGATCCTTCGGATAATAAAGGATGAGCCTGAAGACAATAAGCTTAGAAAGGCTTTGGAGCATGTTGAGAAGAAGCTTAGGCTCCAGATAACAACGGACCTATGTCCTAAGGGCGCCAGCGACCAGGAGAAGGAGGAGGTCTATAGGGAGGTAATCTCTCCGAGGCGGCTATACGTTAGGCTATCGCCTTACATGCCGCCGGCATGCATAGAGCTTGGGGAGGGCGTTGATCAAGATCTAGTATTGCCCTATCTGGTATCTGTTGCGAATCCGGCGACAGGGCTGCCATTCCCGATCGACCTGATCGACGAGCTAATATCATTCGATAGGAGGCTTGCATCAGAGTTTGCTGATGAGATCGAGGCGAGGCTGCTCCTGAACTCTGAGCTGGACGCGGAAGACGTTTATGGTGAGTTCGAGTCGATTAATCCTCAGAAGTCGGAGTAGGTTCTGATGAAGATTTGGCTTGATATCCTCTCCCCCAAACAGCTATTTCTCTTTACGAGCATAGCTGAGAAGCTTAGATCGCTTGGATATGATGTGTTAATGACCTCTCGGAGATATATTCAGCTTGACGAGCTTCTCGAAACAAGCTTCAGGCAGTGGAAGATAGTTAGGGTCGGAGAGTGGGGTGGAGGAAGCCTCGAGGGAAAACTTAGAGCGAGCATTAGGCGTATGGAGGAACTACTGGACCTGATACTCTCCGAGACCCCACACATCTGCCTTTCGAGCGGATCTCCAGAAGCCTCGAGAATAGCCTATGGCTTGAAGATCCCCCATCTATTGATCTCAGATACCCCGCATTCTCCTGTAAATAGGCTTACAGCCCCGATATCCGAGAAGGTCTTCACGCCCTGGATAATACCCTTTAAGGATTGGATCGAGGCTGGAGCTGATAGGAGGAGGATCATCCGCTATAAGGCTTTGGATCCATGCTTCTGGCTAAAGGGCTTTAAGCCCGATGAAGGGATCCTGCGGGAACTCGAGCTCGAGGAGAATAACTATGTCTTCTTTAGGATGCCTGAGAGCCAGGCGGCATACCTCGACGCCGATGACGAGGCTTTCCTAAAGCTTGCTAGGAAAATCCTCGAAGAATTCAGGAATATCACGCTAGTCCTCTCATGCAGGTATGAGGAGCAGGCTAGGCTTGCTAGAAGGCTTCTGGGAGGAGAGGCTAGAGCTAGGATAGTCAATAGGCTTATCCCGGGAGCATCGATAATCTACTACTCCACGCTATTCATCGGAGGGGGAGGGACCATGACCCAGGAGGCTGCATTGCTCGGAGTCCCCTCCATATCGATCTACCCCGGCAGGCTTCCAGCAGTCCATAGATTCCTCGTGAGGAAGAAGCTCGTAGTCTACTGCGATAAGGTGGAGAAGCTTATCGCGGAGATGAGAAGGGTTATGAGAGATCTCGAGGCGAGTAGAGCTGATTGGAGGAGGAGGGCTGAGAAGCTTTGGAAGATAATGGAGGATCCATTCGAGGTCGTTTTGAGAGAATTAAAAGCTATTATAGCTTCACCTTAAGCTTCTCAACGGATTCCGATAAATCATTATACGCCTTCTTTAGATCGCTGCAAATCCTCTCCAAGATCTCATCCAGCCTTCTCCTAGGCATCGATCCCGATAGATATGGATAAACATCCTCCCAAACCCTCTCAATAGCTTCCTCAAATCTACGTGCAGATTCCTCGAGCAGCTTAAGCTCCTCCGAATACTCTGGTTTCTCTCCTCTAAGCTCCCTAGCCAGTCTTCTAAGCCTCTCCGAACGCCTCCTAGTCTCGGATCTTAGCTCGAGGAGGATCCGGCGGGCTTTAGCCCGATTATAGATCTTATCGCTTCCGAGGAGATCCATGGCCGCTTGATAGGTTAAGGCCAGGGATCTATACTCGTCTAAAATCTCATCTACCGGCTTCTCTTCTTCAATAGGCTTTCCAGCGCCTAGACGATAGATAGCCGTTATCGATGCTATCGTGAAGATTACTGCTCCTAGGATTAGGTAGGGTAGGATCTGGAAGAGGCTGAAGCCCGGCTCATATCCCAGCTCTACGCCAACATCTCTTATGTTAATCGGATCTATATGGGTGAATCTATAGGCTAGGAAGAGCTTCTCGGGATATTCTCTTCTATATTCGATCGGCTCAGGCTTCCAAGAATAGAGTTTTCCGCCTCTTAGGGTTAGCTCGATTCTATAAAGCCAGATCGTGGAGTTTAATGGCAGATATGGGCTTATTTTAACGACTTTATCTCTTAGATCTATCAAGCTGGATTTCTGAGGGGGCTGGAAGGAGTATGTTATGGATGTTGAGCTACCCGTGGTTAGAGGTTGTCTAAGCGTTATCTTCAGCTCGCCAGTCTCCTCATCATAGCTTTTCGGAAGCTCTCCTAACGGGTCTCGAGCATCGATTAGCTTAGAGCCTTTCGGAAGCTTGAGGTTAAGCTCTCTTAGATCCTCTCCCCCAAGCTGCCTAAGCTTAAGGCTTATACTTATCCGTCTTTCGGGAAGCTCGACGTGCATCACGGTCGAGATTACATCGATAATCCTCAGGCGTTCATTCCTAAAGGATACTTCCAGATTCTGGAACCCGCCTTTGGATAAATCCACTTTCTCCATTACGCCTGATAAAACTCCTGAGTCGCTTCGATTTAGAAAGCCTGGAGAGACTTCTGTTACCTCGCTTCCCTCCGGAAGCTTAACTCTTAGTTGGAGGCTTGTTTCGCCGAGACCGGAGACCTGAGGATACATCGGCATGACCAATCTAAAGATCTTCTCACCCGGATCCCAGCTTACCACATCTTTGAAGACTGTTGTCAGATGGATTTCTTGACCCGGCTTTGAATCGACTACGATCGAGAAAGTTTCATTACCTACCCTAAGCTCGGGGGATTCGTCTTCGAGACAGGCATAATTTACGAGGTTTTTTACGAGGCTTTTGGGATAGCTTATGCTTAGAGAGCCGCCGACTCCTGGCAATACATCATAGACGTAGACGAGACCATATTCGTTTACCTCGATCAGCCTGTATGGGGGCTTCTGGCCTAGGCTTGGAGATGATATGATCGGTAGGATCGATAGGGTTAATAGGATTGCTAGCACTAACGCCTTTAGCTTCAAGATTATCGCCGACGATAGCAAATCTGCTCATTATTTAAGCTTGAATTCCCAGAATATTGATCGAAACCCTTCATCATTAAGAAATTATCCCTGTTCCGAATGCTTCTCGGAGGATTGCTCGCTTAGGTTTTCTGGGGAGGGCTTTTCCGCTGCTGGAGCGGCGGTTTCGGCTTTCTCCGCCTCCTCGGCTTTCTCTTGAGATTTTTCAGCCTTCTCCCTCTCCTCTATCGTCTTCCTAATTATGGCACGCTCAATCTCCTCACGAGTCTTTCCATAAGTTTCTATCCCAAGGCTTTTAGCCGTCTCTATCAGCCTTTCATCGAGCTCATAATCTTGGACCTCCCGCTTAACATCTTCGACCACTTCTTGAACTGTTGATACAGCCTTTTCATACTCTTTCCTGGCCTCGGCTATGGCTCTAGCTATCTTCGGTATTTTCTGAGGATCCCATAGGATGAGCATTATCAGGATTACGCCTATGAATAGCCATTCAAGCCCGTGGATGGGCATGCTCTAGCCCTAGAGAATCTTCCTAGGAGGGCGGATATAGAGTTTTACTCCCCCGAGGAGGCTGGGAGAGCCTGCTTATCGGTTAGAACCACTCCCTCCGCTTTGAAGTTCCTCAGATACGCCTGGGTGAGCTTTAGAATGGCGTCATGAACCTCTCCAGAGTAGAATCTTAATCCAGACACCTTACGCTCCCTCAGCCTTCTATCAACCTCCTCGCCACTTAGATCCGATGGGAGATCCTTCTTCGATGCTACAGCGAAGCTCCACATCGCTTCAAGAGACTTTACATAGACAGCATATAGACATGCTCTTGGGAAGACCGACTCCATCGTCTTATAGACTGATAGGACCAGCCTGGTCTTATGTAGTAATGGGCCGATATGGGTTACTATGAGGCCGGCTTCTCCAAGCTTCCGATAGGCAAGGCTGTAATACTCTTTTGTATAGAGTTGGAGGGCTGGGCTTTCTTCAGCCGGATCAGTCGCATCCATTATGATTACGTCGTAGTAGCCGTCAGGCTGCTTAGAGAGATACTCCCTGCCCTCGGCGATGACCAGCTTAAGCCTGGGATCTTTGAAGCCTTCCCTCCCCCATGGAAGATACTTCTTCACGATCTCGATAAGCTCTCCATCGAGATCGACCATCTGGATCTCCTCGACCTCCGGATACCTCTCAGCCTCTCTCGCTGTAGCCCCCTCGCCGCCGCCGACTATCAAGACCCTCCTCGGATTTGGATGCGTTATCATCGCTGGATGAACCAGGCTTTCATGATAGATGAACTCGTCTAGCTCAGATGATTGAAGGAGGCCGTCTAAGAGGAGGACCGTCCCAAAGTCGTGAGTCTTAAGAATATCGACCTTCTGATACTTAGTCTCTCCAGAGTAGATTATCTCCTTAACGCCGTAGAGGGAAGCCCAGCTCTCGGTAATCCATTCTAGGACGAACTTATTCGCCGAAACCCTGATCAGCATCCCTTATCTCACTTCCTGAAGCTGCTCCAGCCTCACTAGGCCGCGCTTAACCTCGGTAACATTAACCTTTTCAGGCTTATATGCCTCGACCACGTATTCATAGGCTTTCCAGGGATCCGCCTGCTCCCCGCAGGTGAAGATGTCTAGAGCGGCATACCTATACTCTGGCCAAGTATGGATCGAGATATGGGACTCCGCTAGAGCTATAATCGCGGTTATACCGCCCCAAGGCTCAAAAGTCTTATAAAACTCGCCGAGATAGGTCGCTCCAGCCTCTTCAACAGCCCTCCTAAGGATCTCGAGAGTCTTATCTAGGTCTTTGAGGAGGCCGGGATCGCATCCATGCAATTCCGCTATTATATGCCGCCCCAACACTTTCATCTTCCCCAATCAGATTCTCCCCCCCGGAAGAGCCAGACTTAAAAATGCAAGAGTATTTAAAAGGATTTTTCTCAGCCACCCACCCCAGGAAAACCATAACTCATGCCCATAAGCATAATCGATCATGGAATCCGCGAGGATAGGAGTCGTTAACGTAAGCCTATTCGGAGCATTCTCAAATGCACCGAAATTGGCAAGAGACGCGGGAGTCGAGCTTATCAAGATCGAGATAGAGCCGGAGGAGGTCGAGGACGCTATTCTGACAAAGCTTAGAGATCTCGATGTTATAATAGCCGGATCAACCCCGATCTATAATAGAAGGATCTTCGCAAGCCTCCCCAAGCTGAAAGCCGTAGTTAGATGGGGCGTAGGCTACGATAACATAATCCTAGAGGATGCGATCGCCGAAGGAGTAATCGCCTCAAGACTTCCAGCACGAATTCTAAGAGACGCCGTTGCCGAACACACGATCGCTCTCATATTCTCACTACTCCGAAAAATCCCAGAAGCAGACAGATATGTAAGGAGCGGAGGCTGGGAAAAGCAAGATACAGAAGGATTAAAGAACCTGATAGGAGAAAGCATCCAAGAAAAGACTATAGGAATAATCGGACTAGGGAATATAGGGCTAAAAGTCCTAGAGCTACTAAAACCATTCAAGCCCAAGAAGATCCTAGCCTACGATCCATACATCCCAAATGAGCTAATCAGGCTAGCAGCCGCAGAACCCGCCACAAGCCTAGAAGAGCTACTAGCCTCCTCAGACATCATAACAATCCACACGCCACTAACCCCAGAAACAAGACACATGCTAGATCGAAAAGCCTTCGAGAAAATGAAGCCGGGAACAATCCTAATCAACACAGCAAGAGGAGGGATAATAGACCCAGAAGCACTACACTGGGCGCTGGAAAGAGGAATAATAAAAGCAGCAGCCCTAGACGTCTTCGAACCAGAGCCAATCCCAGCAAACCACCCAATCCTAAAACACAAAAACATAATCACCACACCACACATAGCATCAGGAACAACCACAACCTATAGACAGATGGACGAACACTCCCTCCAAGAAGCCTTAAGGATAATAAGAGGAGAAAAACCACTCTGGATCCTAAACCCAGAAGTCCTAGAAAGCCCAAAACTAAGAGCAAAGATAAAACAAGAATAAGCGGGCCCGCGGGGATTTGAACCCCGGACCCCCGGCTTAGAAGGCCGGTACTCTATCCAAGCTGAGCTACGGGCCCATCCTCGTGGTAGATCCTCAATTGAAGGAGGCCCATTTCCAATTATTTAATCTTAAATCCTTTTTAGAGGGGAGCTGGAGGTATCGGGCTTGATCTAGTATCGTGGAGCGGTTTTATTTGGATCATCGTGGTGTATGTGGGGTTATCTTATAAGGGGTTTCTCAATTATCATTTGCATTATCTTTGGCGAGTGATCTGGTGTAAGGTTCTTTTTGAGTGCTAGTTTTATCAGACCTAGGTTTGGGTTTGGTTTTGTTAGGGCTGCGATGTAGCAGTCCTTGTATTTTCTGAGTATTAGATAGCGGTTTTCTTGGACTTGGAGTTCTAGTTCGTTGAATCTTCTTGATCCGAAGAGTTCCATTATCGCTAGGGTTGCTTCTATTAGGGATGATGATGCGTCTGCGATGCGTTCGGGTTTTATGCCGTTGCCTCCGCTGAAGGCTATTCTCGTCCCGTTTACCAGCATGACTATTACTTCGATCCAGCCTCTGGACTCTCTCATTATTTTTTCTATTAGTGGTCTTTGCTCCTGATGATGTTCGCCTGTCCTCTTCAATCCTATGAGAACGTATTCGGCTCTGTTTCCAGGCATCGAATACGCCGGAGTCCGTGCCTTTTTAAGCATGATACTTGGCTTGCCTGACCTGTAAAACTATGGTATCGGCTGAGTAATCTCCTGGGAATCCTTAAGCTATTGTAAAGCTTTGGGTGAGAGTTCCTGAGTTCATCGTTTCTAGGATGACTTGGTATACTCCCGGCTCTACTTGTTTTCCGGAGTTATCTCTTTGATTCCAGACCCATGTTTTGGATTCGTTTGGCTTTATCTCTGTTATTACTTGGAGAGCTATTGGTGTGAAAACGATCTTCCCAGACTTTGTCGAGATTCTCCATGGTGCCGAATTCTTTAACTGTATCGAGTATGGGCATTTGTTTTCTAGAGTGATTTTTACTGGCTCTCCCTGCTTGTATATTTTCCTGTCTAGGGCGAGAGTGATGCAGCCTGCTTGTGAAGAATTTTCTGCCGTCTTCGCTGTTTGATAAACTGCCGCAGTTATCGTCGCCGCTAGGATTATGAGTATAATTGCTAGGATTGTTAGACTAGTTTTCATGCCTACCGATCTCTTCTCATGGGCTATAAAAAGGCTTGTATTCCGCGAAATGCTTCTATTCTCGTTTATCGTTTTTCTCTTTTGGCCTTGATGGGCGCCGTGGGTTATCGTGGTCTTATTCTTGGAGCCCTAGTCGCAGTTATCCTATTGGTTAGCTTTCTTCTTACTTATTCTCGGCCAGGTGTCGGACCGGGGGTTTTCGGCGGCAGAACGATTGAAGCTGAGATGGGACACATTGTTAGGATTGGTGGTTGGGGTATTGTTGTGGAGGGGTTGAGAGTTGGTAAGTATCTTAGACCTGCGTCTTGTTGCAGTCTTATTATTTATCGCGCGGGAAGCGGCTCTATGATAGTGCTTGCCGAGATTGAGGTGATTAGCTTTGAAAGCGGAGTAAAGGAAATCATAAAGCTTGATGATTTTAAGCTTTTGACAGCTCGAGGTAAGTCTTATGAAAGGATTTACCCGTGTATGCTCACTCCGGTGCCAGCGATGAATCTTAGCGGCGGCGTTGTAGAGAAGGCTATCGAATATCGGGAACTTCCTACAGCTCTTACTATAGCTTCGGGCGAGAGAGTTAGGGGGCACGTGCTTTTTGAGATACCCTTAGACGAGGAGCCGAGAAAGTTGATATTTAGAGTTAATGAGAGGATAGTCGTAAGCGTGAATCTGAGCTAGTTTTTGGAAATTGGGACTTAGAAGAGGGTTAGCCCCGGTTTTAAGCTTCGTTTGAGAAGTTTCGAAGGAGGACTACTCGTGGTGAGAGCTTATATATGGGCGGTATTAGAGCAGTGCTATAAGCTGGGGATAGGCTGGAAAGTGAGGAAGATGAATAGCCCCTTTGTGAAAACGGGTATTGAGGGGCTTGATGAGATTATTGAGGGATTTCCAAGGGGAGGACTTATTGTCGTATCTGGTGCTCCGGGGACCGGTAAGACTGTTTTTGCGGCCAGCTTCATCTATAATGGCGTAGTCAGGTATGGGGAGCCCGGCGTATATGGTTCGATGATCGAGGATGAGAGGAGGTTTTATGAGTATATGCTGAGGTTTGGGATGGACTTTGGGAAGCTTAGAGATAGGGGGTTGTTTAAGTATGTTGCTCTTCCAACCCTTCTGGAGCCTGGTATCCCATCGATAGCGAATACTTTGCTTGAGGCTATTGAGGAGATTGATGCGAGGAGGCTTGTGATAGACTCCTATACGGCTATTAGCCAGATGTTTAAGAGTGAGGGTGAGGCGAGGATCTTCCTCCATACTGTTCTCTCGAAGATTGTTAGAGAGCTTAACTGCACGACGATAATAATCAAGGAGATGAAAACCGGAGATGTGGGGCAAGGGTATAGCCATGAGGATTTCATAGCTGAGGGCGTGATCCATCTGAGGACGCATAGGCTTGAAGATAAGCTCGCAAGAGAGCTAACGATCGTAAAGCTTAGAGGATCCGAGCTTAGGAACCCGGATGCCTGCTTTACGTTATACCGAGGGTTTAAAGTCCTGCCACCAGTAAGGATTGATGGAAATATCGCATACCGGAGGATAGAGTATCCGCCGGATCCTCCCGGAGGCTACACGACTGGGATACCTGATCTCGATCGAGAAATCGGAGGATATCCCGATGGGTCGACCATACTATTCGAGATCGATGCAAAGCTAACCTATAGGGAGTATAGCATCATAACGGCTCCGGTTGTCGCAAGCTATATTCTTAGGGGGAGACCGTGTATAATAGTGCCTAGCGGAGGAGTAACTGTAAAAGACTTGGTCGAGCTCGGAAAACTATACGGCGTTGATGAGAAGGATTTCCAGCGATATATGCGCATAGTCGTCGAATCGGATGTCTGGGAGGAGAGGTTGTCTAACGTAATTCAGATGAAGCCTGATGAAGAGGTGGGTAGAAGGCTTAGCGAGGTGGTTGAATCGCTTATCGAGGAGTTTGGCAAGCCTCCGATAAGGGTTTACGGTGTCGATAGGATAGTCCGGCTTTATGGGGAGAAGGCGATAGATCTTCTACATATGGCTCAGGATCGTATAAGGAGGAGGGGAGGCTTGGCTCTATGGCTGCTAAAACCCGTCAAGCCCTGGCTCTCGGAAATGCTTGCGCCGATAGCAGGTATCCATCTTAAGATTATGCGGAGGCATGGATGCATACTGCTTTACGGGGTTAAGCCTAGAACTCCGCTCTATGCCGTGAAGCTGCCCGATAGCCCGATACCGAAGATCATACCAATAGTCTAGGACGGGTTTTAATCGAGCCTGATTATCTCCGCCCGCTCAATTATATCCAGATTCATAGGAATGTCTATGAAAGATCTGCATCGCAGTAGGATTACCGAGTCGCTCGTCGCTATGATCTCGTCGGATCGTGCTAGAAACGAATCAACTGTCTTCAGGGTTCTGGCCGTCCCCACGAGGTTATAGTTTGTAATCATCCGCCTGGTCAGGGAGGCGATCTCTCCGCTTCTACTGATCTGACTCTCATAAAGTATTTCGGCTTCCGAGACATCATTATCTTTCAGGAACTCTAGAATCTTCTCGAGAGCTTTTCTTGTCAGCTCGCTAAACCTGTATTTTGAATGGATCTCGGCGAAGTCTCTTAAGACCCCGTCATCGCATAGGATTAGCATGTCTCCTCGGAGGATAGCCTCGACCGTGTTTAATACGTTGAACCCGTCTATCAGGATCCTTCGACCTCTCAGCATGCTTACATCAACCTGCTTGGATTTTATCAATTCCGCCTCCCGATCTGGGAAGACCGATCTGAAGAGGATTGATCGCTCAGCCCTATTCAGCTGATATCTATCTCCCACCAGCTTTAGCGCCGACGGCTTGTTATAGCCTCGGTTTAGGAGGAATTTTAGATCTATTCGAGCATCCCTTAGAACGTCTATTCTTATCTGTTGACGCATCTCGAGCCTCTATTCTAGGTAGATTCCTGGGCGGAGGGGTAGGGCTGAACTGGCCTTATTCTTCGGATCATAGATCTCCGGCTCCCCCTCTCGATATACCTCGATCTTGGCTGAGAATTCTTGTTCGAGGAATTCGGCCGCCTTATGATAGAAGGATAGCTCGTTCTCCGCAACCTTTCTCAGGGTTTCGGGCTTATAGTTTGAGGTGTATGCTGTGAGCGTGTCGAATATCAGCTTGGCTAGGGTTGGGGCTTTCCTCCGCTCGACGATGTTTTGGGAGATCATCCATTTTATCAATTCTCCTATCGGATTCTTTGGCTTGGAGTTCAGTATTTCTAGAGCCTTGTCTAGGACTTTTCTTTTTTCGTCTGCCGCTACGTAGATGATTATCTTCTGGGGCTTTTTACCATATACCTCGATTATGCTTCTGATGTCCTCCATGAGCCTCTTGAGAAGATCTTCTTCCAGCTCCCTCGCCTCGTCTATGAGGCTTTCATCCGGCTCGGGCCATCGCTCGACGGATACGAGGCTGTTTTTACCTAGGATGCTCCAGCATTCTTCCGCGGTGAATGGTATGAATGGTGCGAGGAGCTTAACCCACTCCTCCACGAATCTTCTCGCAGCCTCTCCGATGGCTCCGCCATTCCTCCTAAGATACCATCTCCAGTCGTTGTATAACCCGTAGAGCGCTTCGGAGATCGCAGTCCTAGTCTTCAAGTTCTCCATAGCCGACGTTATGCTCTTTATCCTCTTCTGGAGGATCGAGAGGAGCCATGAGTCCATCTCGGTCGATTTGGAAGAATCTGTGGATGCTACCTCTCTGCATGTTCTCAGGATTATGTCGAGCATGCTTCTAACCTCTCTAGCATTCTTATCCCTCCAATCGGGATCGTCTAGATCCTCGGCTGCTAGGAGGAGGGTTGCCCTGGTGGTATCGGCTCCATATAGCTGGATCGCCTTCTTCAAGGGGATGAAGTTGCCTTTGCTCTTCGACATCTTCTCCCCCTCGATCTTAACCATCCCGTTTACGCCAATCCCCCTCGGCCAGAGCCTCGGCTCGAAGATCGCGACATGCTGGAAGAGGTAGAAGGTGAGGTGATTAGGAACAAGCTCCTTCGCGGAGATCCGCATATCGACAGGATACCAGTATAGGAACTCCTCCCTCATCTGCCTTAAGATAGATTCTTCGATGCCGACCTTCCTCGAGATCTCGGCCGGATCGCCTATCCCGCGGAAGACGTAGTCGAGGACCTCCACCGTAAGCTGATCGGGCTTAACCATCCCGAGATTCAGATACTTGCTTATCGTATAGAGGGCTGGATATATCGTCGAGTCGCTAAGGGTCTCGACGATCCACTCCGGATCCCATGGTAGCCTCGTTCCGAGGCCCGTCTTCCTGGCGCATGCCCAGTCTCTGAGCCAGTCTACGACGTTTAGGAACCATTGCCTCGCCTCCTCCGGATAGATGTTCATCTCCATGATATGCTGCTTAACCTTCTCCTTCCACTCTGGATCGGAGTATCTTAGGAACCACTGGTTCTCGACTATCTTGACTATCGTCTCGGTTCCGCATCTGCATACGACCTTCTCCGGAAGCTCCCACATGACGCCTCCAAGCCCGAGTTCTATAAGCCTCTCCTTCACCAGATCTCTGGCCTCGGCTACAGTCTTCCCGGCATATTCTCCGCAATTCTCCTTCAGGACTCCGCTATGAAACTCCTTAGAGTAGATCGTCTTCGTGGCGTCGTCGAGCCTCGGATCCGTGTCGGATGTTATTCCCAGCCTCTCCACCTCCTCGACAGCCGGATACTCGCCATAGCCCGGAACCCTGATTATCGAGATGGGTTTGATCGACTCGACGACCTCCCTTATCCCGTATTTCCTCAACCTCTCCTCATTCCTCTTAAGAGCGATTACCCCGGCGTAGTCGTAGGGCGCGTGGGCCGGAACGCTATAAACGACTCCCGATCCGAATTTTGGATCGACTAGGTCTGCGGGCAGGACCGGGACCCTTACGCCGGTTAGAGGCGTCTCGGCATACTTTCCTATAAGCTCGTCGGCCTCGATCTCCCTCAAGACCTTGACCTTCATCTGATGCTTTAGCTTCTCAGCAGCCTCCCTCGAGACTATGAGCCTTTGACCATCCGCCTCTATCAAGGCATAGACGCTCTCAGGATTAACCCAGATATTGGTTACGCCGAAGATCGTCTCCGGTCTAAGGGTTGCAGCTGCCAGAAACGCGTCGTATTCATCTAGCTTGAAGTAGACCAGCGTATATTCTTCGGGCGAGACGCCTTCGCCGACCAGCCTATCATGATCTCCGGTCGGGCTCTCGCATTTAGGACACCAGACGACCGGATGCCTTCCCATCGTTACGTAGCCGAGCTTCTTCAGGGTGATGTACTGCCACTGGATGAACTTGCTATAATATGGGTGGAGGTCCGTCGTATAGAAC
>CAYNFG010000026.1:0-13538 GCA_964396455.1 uncultured Nitrososphaeria archaeon
TGCTCCTCTCCGCTAGGCTTATTCTCGCCGAAAGCCTGTAGAAGATAGGCGGTTACCAAGATAACGAAAACTAGGAAGAATATCGCATAAATCGCCCGCCTCCTCCTCCGCTTAGCTCTGGCCGAAAAATAGATTCCGTGTCTCTTCCGCTTCCCGCTTTTATTCTTCGGCATGCATCCGCTTACCACTGGACCATGGGATGCCTGCTATAAATCTTATAAGATTTGGAGAGCTGATCCCATCTAGCCCTCCGAGATGGCATAAGCTATTGAAATGTAGAGTCATGATCCAGCAGGAAGTAGAGATATCTCCATTCTACGTCTAGATTTGCCGCTTTACGAGACGCCGGTTGGGGGAGAGATATCCCCCGGCTCTCTGATAGGATTATTGGAGAGGTTCATCCTCCCAACAGCTTTCCTAATGATCACCACCATAGTCTTAATCGCGATAAAGCTTTGCATTAGAATCCGGAGGTTTCCAGAATGGTTCTCGAAGCTTTACGGCTTCTAGGAGAAGTTTCTCGATCTCCTCATCGCCTGCCCCCGACCGCATCCTACTGAGAAAATCCACATGGTTATCATTTCTCATCAAACACGGCTTAAACTTCCCGTCATGGGTTATCCTAAGCCTCGTATCATTCATGCAGAAAAGATAGTTTCCCATGGGTTTGACGAACTCCACCCAAACCCCCTCAGGCATCAGATACTGGCTCCTGAAATGAAGCTTTCTAACAACCTTCCTAACAGCCTTCTCGGAAACCCTTTTCTCGAGATCAGATAGGTCGAGGTAATGCTCTCTCATGACCTCCGCTGAAACGCCGCAGCCAACAAGCTCGATCAGCTGGATTATAATCCTTCCTGACGGGTCAAGCTCTCTAGCAAATGTTATCAAATCATCGAGCTCGTCTTCATTCACGCCTCTTAACACCACAACATTAAGCTTGACCGGGTTAAGCCCCGCTTCGACGGCTTTTCTCACGCCTTCAAGAAGATGCTTATGACGCTTCAACCCGTTTTCGTAATCGAGCCCCGTTATCCTAGCATATCTTCTGGGATCTATGGAGTGGAGGCTTATATTCACGCGCATTAGCCCAAGCCTCTTTAAGTCGTAGGCTAGCTCGGCAAGCCTAAAGCCGTTAGTAGTCATCGAGAGATCTTTTAATCCCAGCCTCCCAAGCCTCCCAATTATATCGAGGATATCTTGTCGAAGCATAGGCTCGCCGCCCGTAATCTTCACGGATTCGATCCCTAGCTTCATAGCGATCCTAACAACCCTCTCGATCTCATGAGGCTCCATCAAGACGCTAGACTCGGAATCCAAGCCCTCCCGATGACAAAAAAAGCATCTAAGATCGCATAAGGGAGTAACTGATATCCGCAAACCCTTTACAGGTCTTCCAAACCGATCTACTAGCGTTGGATCTCTTGATGTAGCCCCCTTAGCCAAGCGAGCCCTCCTATGATTGAAAAAATTGAAATAGTTTAAGGATTACGGAGAAAACGCATGTTGAAAACGCTTGTTACAAATCCAAATAAATGTACTGGGTGTAGGCTCTGCGAGCTAGTATGCTCCTATCGGCATTTCAGGCTCATGAATCCTGCGAAATCTAGAATCCACGTGGTCAGGCTCGCCCACGAGCCTGTCGATACGCCAATCTACTGCATCCAATGCGGGCTATGCATAAACGCATGTCCGTTCAACGCGATTTCAAGGGATCTAAAGACCGGAGCCATTAAGGTGGATCCAAATAAATGTACAGGCTGCGGAGTCTGTATACATGTCTGCCCCTATGGCGCTGCGTCGATAGATCCGGATAGTGGTAAGGCATTGATCTGCGATCTATGCGATGGAGATCCTGAATGTGTTAGGATCTGTCCGGAGAACGCCCTCCTCTATCTAGATGCGGATAAGGCTGCGTGGTATAAGCGGATAACCTTCTCAAGGCTTCAGAGAAAGGAGCTTACAGCCCTCATGCCGGATGAGAGGTGATCGAGGTGGGCGATGAAAAGCTTTACGGCTATGCTGGAAAAATCCTCAGAATAAATCTTAGCAAAGGCAAGATAGTTAAGGAGGATACGCGGATAGAGCTTCTAAAACTATACCTAGGCGGAACAGGATACGCTGCGAGAATCCTATGGGATGAGCTGGAGAAGGGCATAGATCCCCTTAGCCCCCAGAATAAGCTTATAGCCTCGACAGGCCCCCTAACCGGAACCCTCACCCCATCATCCGGTAGCGTCGAATTCTGCTTTAAGTCGCCCCTAACCGGAATCTTCGGCCAGGCTAGAGCTGGAGGAAGATTTGGGCCTAAGCTCAAGTTTGCAGGCTACGACTTTCTCGTAGTAGAGGGGGCGGCGGAGAAGCCCGTATACATAAACGTCTATAACGATGACGTGGAGATTAGGGATGCATCCCATATCTGGGGCAAAACGGTTCACGAGACGTGCAAGATCCTGCTTGAAGAGGTTGGGGATCCCGATGCCTCGATAGCATGTATCGGACCTGGCGGCGAGAGGCTCATCAGGTTCGCGAGCATAATGGTCGACTATGATAGGGCTGCTGGAAGATGTGGTGGAGGAGCAGTTATGGGATCGAAGAAGCTTAAAGCGATAGTGGTAAATGGTGATAGATCTATTGAGGCTGCGAGGCCTGATGAATTTTACGAAGCTGCAAAAGAGGCGTTAGAGGTTGTGGGTAGGAAGAGGATGGACTTAGGCCGCCTAGGAACGATAGGCGGTCTCACGCGCCTTAATGAGAGTGGAGCGCTCTCCGCGAAAAACTTTCAGACATGCTATTATGAGTATGCTGAGAATCTTTCGGGAGAAGAGCTTGCAAGGAAGTATCTAATCAAGAGGAGAGCTTGCTTTAGCTGCCCGATAGGCTGCGGTAGATATGTAGCCGTTCCAAGCGGCCCATATGCGACTCCGCCCCATGAGGGCGCGGAGTATGAGACCACCGATATGCTTGGGGTGCAGCCCCTGTTAAGGGAGCTTGAGCCGGTGATTAGAGCAGGCTATCTCTGCAACACCTATGGTATTGATACGATCTCGGCTGGAAATGTTATAGCTTTCGCCATCGAGGCGTTTGAAAGAGGGTTGATAAGCGAGGAGGATACGGGCGGGCTTAAGTTAAGATGGGGGGATCCGGAAGCTTGTCTGAAGCTGCTCGAGATGATAATCGAGCGGAGGAAGATAGGGGATCTGCTCGCTGAGGGGGTGAGGCGTGCAGCCGAGAAGATTGGACGTGGAGCCGAGGATTTCGCATGCCATGGTAAGGGTCTTGAGATACCTGCGCATGATACTAGGGGGACCTCGAAGAACCTTGCAATCCAGTATGCTATCGGAAACCCGAGGGGGGCATGCCATATCGAGCCTCTCTGGTCGCCTCTCTGGGACTTCTCTCGGGCGGAGCTGGGGCTAAGAGAGCTAGGTCTTCCATGGCCTCCTCCGGAGAGCAGGTTCGTTGAGGTAGATGTGAGGCGGGGCGAGGCATGCAGAATCCTATGGCTCTTCGGAGAGCTTGCAAGCATTTTAGGAGTATGTAGATTTGCATTACAGGGAGAGGAGAATAGCATTATGACGCCGAGAAGGCTATCAGCCCTAGTCTCAGCTTTAACGGGCTGGGATCTCGATCCTAAAGACCTCCTCTTGATAGCCGATAGAGTCTATACGTTGAAGCGATGCTTTAACGTAAGAGAGGGCATTAGCCGAAGAGATGATAGGCTGCCGAAGAGGATGATGGAGCCTCTGGCAAGCGGGCCTACTAAAGGTCAGAGGGTTGAGAATCTTGATGCGATGCTCGATGAGGTTTATGAGGCCCTCGGATGGGATAAGGAGACCGGGAAGCCTAAGAAGGAGAAGCTAAGGGAGCTCGGTCTAGAGGATGTGGCCGAGGTGATATGGCGGTAGAACATTACTCTTAGGTTTTTAGGAGGGGCTATCATAGCTGTGGATGTGAGCGTGGAGCATCTCGACCCCGGCGATGAGAAAATTGTTCTCGGAATAGAGTCTACCGCTCATACGTTTGGCGTCGGCATAGCCTCTAGCCGTGGTAAGATCCTCGCTAACATCTGCTATACGTATAGACCTTCCACGGGCGGCATCCATCCTAGAGAAGCTTCACAGCATCATAGCCGCATCGCTCCAAAAGCCCTTAAGGAAGCTCTCGATGCCTCTGGTCTAAGGCTTAGCGACCTCGACGGGGTCGCTTTCTCCATCGGCCCGGGAATGGGGCCCTGCCTAAGGGTTGGTGCTACGATCGCTAGAGCTCTCGCTCTTAGATCCGGCAAGCCTCTTCTCGGGGTTAATCATGGGGTTGCTCATATCGAGATCGGCAGGCTTGTAACCGGCTGTAGGGATCCCGTCGTCCTCTATATTGCTGGCGGGAATACGATTATAACCGGATACCTCGATGGCAGGTATAGGATTTTCGGCGAGACACTCGATATCGCTGCCGGGAATTGCTTGGATGTTTTCGGTATCAAGGTTGGTATAGGGCCTATGCCGGCTCCCGAGGAGTATGCTAGGAGGGGTGAAAGGTTTCATCCTCTCCCGTATAGGGTTAAGGGGATGGATGTATCCTTCTCGGGCTTGCTTACAGCCGCCCTTAAGCTATACTCTCAGGGGGTTAAGCTTGAGGATCTCTGCTTAAGCATGACCGAGACCGTCTATAGCATGCTGACCGAGACCCTTGAGAGAGCTCTCGCATACGCGGAGAAGGAGGAGATCCTTCTGGTTGGCGGCTTGGCTAGGAGTAGGAGGCTTAGGGAGATGGTTGAGGAGATGGCTAAGCTTCATGGAGCTAGGGTATACGTCGTCCCACCGGAATACGCTGGGGATAATGGAGCGATGATAGCTTGGACCGGCGTCCTCCAGCTACTCGCCGGCCAGGTTATCGCGGTAGATGAGAGCAGAATTAGACCAAGATTTAGAATCGATGAAGCCGAAGCTCGATGGAGGAGGCTCGGGCTATAGGTGGTCTCGAATGACCCTATCGGCTAAATCAGAAGTTATCAGAATCGGGGCGGAAGCCGTTGTCTCGAAGCTTGAGTGGAATGGGTTTAAGCTCGTCTCAAAGCATAGAGTTCCTAAGCCGTATAGAATGCCTGAACTCGATAGATGGATTAGGGATAGGAGGACCCTCCACGAGGCTAGGGTGATCGCGGCTCTCAAGAGGCTTGAGATACCCTGCCCATCCATAATTTTGATCGATAGGAGTAGTGCGACGCTCTATCTCCAGTTAATCGAGGGCTCCGAGCTTAAGAAGGTGTTGGATAAGCTTCCGGGCGAGAGGATAGATGAGATAGCTTTGAGGCTTGGAGAGCTTATTGGAAGAATGCATCGAGGCCGAATAGCTCATGGAGACTTAACGACCTCGAATATAATCTTGGATAGGCGTGGAAGATTATACCTGATAGATTTCGGCCTCAGCCTATTCACGGACGATATAGAGGAGCTGGCCGTGGATATCCACCTGCTTGATCGAAGCCTTGAGAGCGTTCATTACCCGATTAGAGAGCGATTCATGAGGAACTTTCTTAAGGGATATTCGAGGGTCGTGGGCAGAGAATTTATGTTCAAGATAGTTGAGAAGGTGAAGGAGATCCGGAGGAGAGGTAGATATGTCGAGGAGAGGAGGAAGAGGTCTTAGATTCGTGATCGTTACGAGGAATAAGGGTAAGGCGGAGGAGTTCAGGAAAATTTTCTCGGAGTATGGTCTCAGGTTTAGGGTTGAGCCTATGGAGACCCCCGAGATCCAGGCCTCCGACCTGAGAGCGATAGCTAAGGAGAGCGTTCTCTATGCATACGATGTTTTGAGGGAGCCGGTTATGGTTGAGGATGCCGGCCTATTCATAGATGCCTTAAACGGGTTTCCAGGCCCTTTTAGCAGCTATGCCTATAAGACCATCGGGATTAGAGGGATCCTAAAACTTCTCGAGGGGGTTGAGGATAGGAGGGCTAGATTCGTCTCGGTTATAGCGTTCTACTCACCATTAACCGAGCCTGTCAGATTCTTCGTCGGTGAGGTTGAGGGATATATCTCGGATGAGCCTAGAGGGTTTAAGGGCTTCGGATTCGATCCCATATTCATTCCGGCTGAGGGGGATGGAAGAACTTTCGGGGAGATGGATATCGAGGAGAAGAACAGGTTCTCTCATAGGGCTAGATCCTCGAAGAAGTTTGCTGAATGGATCTCCAAGCTAGAAGAGCTGCCGCCACCATACGAATAAACCGCATCTACTTCTCCTTGCTCTGAAGAATCAGCGGGATTATCACGTTATCGATATAGTCTATGAACTCGTCGTAGGGTATTCTCGTGAACGCTGTTATGACGCAGTTTCTCGTAAGACCCATTACATAACCCGTCCCCGGAACCTGGTAGACTAGGTAGTAGATTTTGCCATGCCTTAGATACTCCTCGTAGAGGGCTGTATTCTTGAGGGAGTCTCCGTAGAGGGCTAGCTTATCGACGTCGACGAAGTCTAGGTCGTCGAAGTATATCACCTTGGTCCCCTCGGGGTTTCGCTCATGAAACTCTTTCATCACCTCTGGAGAGATCCTGGCCTCGGTTATGGCGTTGTATGAGAGGAAGAGGTGGTGTGAGAGGATTGAGGCGACGGCGTTCGCGAAATGCTTTTCCTGGACTACGGTTAGGAGCGTTAGGTTATTCACCTTCCTGAAGATTATCCGGGCTTCGGTCGTCTTCAAGATCGGAACAGCCTTACCTCTCTGATTTACGAGGATGAGCTTATCCTTGCTAAAGACCCCTTCAAGCCTATCCGGCTTTAGATCCAGATCCCTAACCTCGGTTATCAGCTCAAAGGATTGATCGCCCTCGCTTTGCTCCTCGATCATCCTATACCCGTTGAGCTTCTCGGCTATCTCCTCGAGCGATGACTCGGCCCTCACCTCGAAGATCTTCGCTGCTAACGGCATGCCGAGAACCCCTAGATATTAGATGGAGGTTCTGCTAAAAATATCCTAAGACCCGGCCTTACCTCCTTCTAAGGACGTGCTCGTAGATGATTATCGTCGCTATGGTTGCCGCGAAAGCCGATGCCAGTAGCTGTAGGGTGGTCTCCAAGTAGATTAAGAGCCAAGGCTTTAGAAGCATCGCCAAAGCCAATCCTATCATTAGATAGCCCGAGAATAGCTTAATCCTCCTAGCCCAGATATCCGAGAACCTCATCCTCCCAAGAGTATATGCGAAGACTAGGACTATCGCGAGGAGCGGTAGGACGTATACGACGTTATAGAGGATTAGGTAGAGGTAGTAGAGGCTTGGGCTAAGCCCGAGCGTCGAGAGAAGGCTTACATACACCATCGGGAATCCTGGAGTGCATACAAGCTCGTAGAGGTTTACGGTAAATGCTAGGATTGAAGCGCTTATGGCGAGGCTCGGTATAGAGTCGAATGTTAGAAGCCGTTTAGCCGATCTACCGATCCTGCTGAGGCCTTTCTCCGAAACGCCGAGGGATGGGCCGGATCCGGGCATTAGATATTCTTTGATATTTAGCGCTCCGGCTACCATCACGAATATCATGATAATCCAGATTATCGGCTTGAACTCGCTGAGTAGGACGAGGGCGTTAAGCCATGCGGCCATGAAGAGGAAGTAGCAGAAGCCTGAGAAGAAGACGAAGATCCCTCCGACGAGCATTATCCTCAACCTATCCCTAGCATAGATCAATATGCTTAGCAGGAAGGTCAGGATGTAGAATGCGCAGGGGTTTACGCTATCCATGCCGGCTATCATGAAGGTCAGCCATAGGAGATTTGACGGCGTAACTTCTCTAGGATTCAAATTTTCTAAGCTTTCGGCCAGATCCTCTCCAGATGCTATGCTGAGGATCGAGGCGGAGATTAAGAGCAGTAGGAGAAGTATCGTTAGCTTGGTATTCGCCATAGATTTCTACCTAGTCTATGGTGGGAGGCTCTAAATATGGATTATCTTTCATCAAAACTTTTTCTCCGCGATAGGCATCTCTCCCGCGACCGTAATAGTTTTTCAGCCTCTTCGTGAAGATGTATCCAAGAGATCTATAGAGCTTTATCGCCTGCTCGTTATCGACCGAAACCTCTAGGATAGCCTTATTGCATCCACGCCTTCTAAACTCTTTCTCAAGCTTCGTGAGTAAAGCCCTTCCGATGCCCCTTCCTCTATATCCCGGCTTAACCTCAATCGTATAGATCCTTCCAACAACCTCCTTCCCAACCTTCTCCACCCTGCCCATCGCAGAGCCTATTATCCTCCCGCTTCTATCCACCACCTTTAAGGCTATGCTATCCGGATCCACTAATAGGAATCTGATCAAGCTCCTATCATATGCCTGTCTTCCAAAGCATTCCAGCTCCAGCTGATATAATGCCTCCAGATCCTTGATGTCGGATTCCAGAATCGTATAGGTTTTTCTAGATTCGTTTCGGGACACACCTTATATTTAGTCGTTGGCTCAATATATCTGGTGCGATTATTGGCTTCGGCGAGAAGCCTCGTGATAGTAAAGCTTGGAGGCTCGATAATAACCGATAAGCGGAGGAGGTTTTCGCTCAACTCTGAGGTTATTAAGAGGATTGGGGGAGAACTTGCTAACGCTGTTAAGGCCGCTGACCTCAGCCTGATACTCGTTCATGGCGGAGGCTCCTATGCCCACCCCATCGCGAGAGAGTACTCGGTCTCGGAGGGATATGTTGATGAAAGGCATTTGGAGGGGTTTATCGAGACCTCGAAGATCGTTAGAAGGCTTAACCTCGATGTCATTTCCAATCTGGTTGAGGGCGGGCTTAGAGCGGTTCTCATCCCAGCCTCATCCATATTCATTACTAGGTCCGGTAGGATAAGCACATGTAATCTTGAGCCCATCTTCTCCGCCCTGAGGATAGGCGTGGTCCCCGTTACGAGCGGGGATGTGGTATTCGATCGAGAGCTGGGGTTCACGGTTTTATCGGGGGATGGGATATGCTCTTATCTCGCGGTGAGGCTTAGGGCTAAAAGGCTAATCTTCGCTATGGATGCCGATGGAATATACGTGAGGGATAGATCTACCAGAGAGGTTAGGGTTGCCAGGGAGTTTTCCAGGGGGATGAAGATCGAGCCCCTCGGATCGGCTAAGGAGGATGTGACGGGAGGGATAGTGAATAAGATCGAGGAGGGGTTCTCAGCAGCCGAGGCCGGCGTGGAGGTATTATTCGTTAATGGATTAGCTGAGGGGAGGCTGGGGAAGGCGGTTTTAGGCGAGCCTGTTCCCGGAACTAGGCTTAAGCCCTAGCGGCCTGCGGCCTTATCTGAAGGAATTCATCTGGCTTGATTTTCTCTGCGAGCTCTGGTGTTAGTTCTCCCCTCTCGATGAGCACCCTTCGGGCTAGATACCAGAAGGCGTAGGGTAGGGCTAGCCTACCCCTATTATTCATCGGGATAACCAGATCTATGTTCGAGATCATGTTATCTGTGCTGCACATTCCGATGACTGGGATCCTGGCTATCCTCGCCTCTATAACCGCCTGGCTATCATATCTCGGATCGGATACCAAGACCAGCTCCGGCTCTAGATAGGTTCTGAGGCTCGGGTTCGTGAAGGTTCCTGGCTCGAAATGCTCGACTATCGGTATGCATTTGGTATATTCGCAGAACTTCTTAACTGGGTTTATCCCATAGACGTGGGTGGATACTATCACAACCTCCTCGGGCTTGAAATATGAGATGAATTTGGCGGCGATGTTAAGCCTCTCGATCGTCTTATTTATGTCGATTAGATAGACTCCATCCGGTCTAAGCCTGTAGATGAACTTCTCCATATGCTTGACCTTTATCCTCGAGCCTATGTATAGGCCGTTCTTGACGAATAGTTCTTGGATGTTCTCGGCTTGTTCGGCGGGCTTTGATTCGGCTGATCCTCCCTCGCTCATAGGCTCACCATCCTATCCTTTCCTATGATTTCGCCTATCCTTAGAAGCTCGTTCGCCTTCGCGACACGCTCTCCCCCAACTACCCCCGCCTTTAGCAGCTTTCCACCCCAGCCTACGGCTAGCTGGGCTAGATGGCCCTCCGGAGGCTCTCCAGACCTATGAGATACCACCGGGACTATACCCTTCTCATGGGCTATCTTGACGGACTTCATAGCGGTCGTAAGTAATCCGACTTGATTCGGCTTGATGATTACGGCTCTGATAGCATTCTTCTCGGCAGCCTCCCTAAGAATCTCCGGATTCGTTACGATTAGATCGTCGCCGCATATCAAGGTCTTTCCACCAATCTGCCTCGATAACTCGACGAAGCCTTCGAGATCGTTTTCGTCGAGCGGGTCCTCAACGTAGAATAGCTCGTATTTATCGACCCACTCCGCGACCCTACTCATCTGATCCTCTCTGCTAAGCTTTACTCCCTCGGTCCTATAGACGTATGCCTCCTCTTTGGGATCCCATAGGCTTGAAGCCGCCACATCGACTCCAACTCTAATCTTGAATCCTAGCTCGTCTGAGATTTCGTCAGCCGCCTGCTTTAGAAGCCTTAGGCCGTCCTCGGTCTTTATCGGCGGGGCGTAGGCTCCCTCATCTCCTCTGCCGAGGGTGAATCCTCCGAGGAACTGGTCTAGTAGTTTTCCGGCTCTCGCATGGACTAGGAAGTTCGCCTTAACCGCGTCCTCGACATTTCTCGCGCCGACCGGGCTTACGAGCATCTCCTGCCAGTCCGGCGCGCCCTTCCCGGCATGAGCGCCGCCTCCGATAACGTTTCCCAGGGGGAATGGCAGCCTAAACGAGTCCACTATCCTGAGATGCTCGAAGAGGTTCTTACCCAAGGCGTTTGAGGCGGCTATAGCTGTTGCAAGCGATACTGCGAAAGCCGCGTTTCCCCCAAGCCTTCTGAAATCGCTTGTTCCATCAAATTCTTTCAAGACCGAGTCTACGTTCTCCTGATCCGAGGCATCTAACCCGATCAGCTTCTCGGCCAATTTCCCGTTTATCAGCTTAACGGATTCATCGACTCCGCCTTCGGGATAATACATCACCTCTTTACCGCCCTTACTCTTTCCGGCGGGAGCCGCGGCTCTTCCAAAGCCTCCTTCAACCCATACGTCTACCTCGATGGTCTCCTCGCCTCTGCTATTATACACCTTTCTAGCCTTAATCTTCTCAAGCTTCAGACTCATTCTCCTCACCCGCTTTCGGATATGCCCTGGAGCCATAAAGGCTCCTAAGCCTAATCATCTCATCAAAATACTCGTAATGGGTTAGGAACATACGCCTACAACAATACCTCTTTATCCCGAGGTCATCTAAGACTTTTCCAGGAGCTTCTCCCTGCTCAACCCGCTTGACATACTCCTCCCATTTATCCGCTATCAAGGCTCCGCAGCTAAAGCATCTAATCGGAAACAACATGGTCGTCAGCCAACGATCAAGGAGCTATGGTTATTATTTTAACCTTAAGGCTTGGAATGCTATCCTTAAATCCGGCGAATAAGCTTCCAGAGCAGCGATATGCTCGTTGATGTCGTCTTCGGCCTCCCAAGAGAGAAGCTTGAGAGGCTCGTGGTCGTTGACGTATTCAGATCTAGCACGGCGATCGTCAAAGCTTTGGAGAATGGCGCTGTCGAGATAATTCCATGCTCCTCGATCGCGGAGGCTAGGAGGCTTAAGAGGAAGCTCGGCTCGAATATCCTTCTCGTCGGCGAGAGGATGGGGATAACCCCGAAGAATTTTGATCTCAATATCTCCCCAAGCCTGCTCACTAGAGAGAGGGTGGAGGGGAGGAGGATAATCTACTGCTCTACAAATCTGATGAAGGTGGTATCGCGAAATTTGGACTCGAAGCTTCTTTTAATCGGCGGTCTCATAAACGCTAGCGCGGTCGCCAAATATCTTAACAGGCTTAACCCGGAGAAGATAACCATAGTGGCATGCGGCCTGATACCGGATAAAATGATAACGATGGAGGACGTGATAGGAGCGGGAGCAATAATATCAAGGCTCATAGATGCCGAGCTTACGGATACGGCCATAATCTCAAGGCTCGCCTACGAGAATGATGAATGGAGGCGTATCATCCCAAATAGCTATATCGCGAACTATCTGAGAAGCATAGGCTGGGGACAAGATATAGAAATCTGCCTTAATGAAGACTCCTCAAACATCGTTCCAATACTCGTGGACGGAGTGATTAAGGGGGTTAGGGTCGATTAGGCTGAGGGAAAGCAGCTTCACCTATAGGATTTCTGCCTAAACCTTCTAGCAGAGCGTCTATTCGGCTTCTTAGGCTCAGCCTGCCTCGGATCTCCTGCCAGCAGGACTCTATTGTATTCTTTTATCTGCTCTCCAGCCTCAGGATTATTATCCCTTATCGCCCTCGCGAGGGCGAATGCGACGGCATCCGCTATAGCCATAATCCCTCCGCCATCCACTCTAACATCGAAGTCGTGGCTCTTCCAGAACTTCTCATCGAAGTATAATGGTGTCAGAATCTTCTGCCTAGCGATCTCGTTTCCGAAGTATTCGAGGGGCTGGTTATTGATGAATATCCTGCCTGATCCCCGTCTAATGGTTACTCTAGCGACGGCGGTCTTCCTCTTCCCCACGTAGAGGCCGATCACCCTAGCCATAGGTTAGCCTCCCTCCGGTAAGCTCCTTACTAAGCTCTCCCAAGGTCATGTATCTTATAATCCTACCCGACCTACTTCTAGGCTCCCTGAGGATAGCATCCTCGATAACCGTCTTCTCGACCTTCTCCAGCTCCCTCGGAACCCCGACATAGACCTTTAATCTCTTCAAAGCCTCCTTCCACCTCTTATTATGCCTCGGAAGCATCCTATAGACCGTATAGGAGAAGATCCGCTCAGGCCTCCTCGGATACCATACGGTTCCACGCTTCGGCGAGACGAAAGCCCTCCGGGAGATCAGGAACTTGTATCTTTCGAGGATCGCATGCTTCTTACCCGTTATTATCGCCTTCTCGACATTCACCACGGTCACCTTCCTGCCTTCTAAAAGCATTTTAGCTATCCTCGAGGCCATTCTACCAAGCCTATGCATGGTGGCGTCGATAACCAGCTCTCCTTTCTCCTCCTCGACTACCTGCAACTTCTTCAAGGTCTCATGAACCCGGGAGTAGAGCCGTTTATTAACCCTTCCCGCTGAAGAGCCTTAAGCCTCCCATATGCTCACGCAGCGGCCGCGGACTAGACGGTAGAGATAATAGCGTCTTCCGTCCAAGACCTGGCGGATATGTCGGATGAGAAGAGGGAGCATAAGTGGTCTTGGGAGATCTTCATGGCCTGCATGTTCATAGGCTTAGGGCTTGGAATGTTCTTCGGCGAGAGCGGGGCCGGAGTAATCTTCGGAATGGGTATAGGCTTCCTCCTAAGCGCCTTTATCAAAGTCGAGAAAAGGTTCTCGATCAGGATTCCGAAGAGCTTGGGTGGAGCGGCTCTAATCCTAATAGGCTTAGCCTTCATCCTCCTCGGCTTCCAGATCCTAGGGATTATGCCTATGGAGGTCGCCCGATATGCTGGAGGGCTAGCGTTGATAGGGCTTGGAATCCTAATT
>CAYNFG010000027.1:0-13440 GCA_964396455.1 uncultured Nitrososphaeria archaeon
TATGGCAGTCGAGGTACCTCCTCCCCCGCTCATCCCATAGATATTGGCCTTCACCCCTTAGAATCTTCAATCCTCTCGGCGCGTAAAACTGCATGAGCTTAAGCAAATAGCCATCACCTCTAATGCTTCCACAAGATAGCTTAAACCTCCTAATTATCGTTACCTCCTAAACTGCTCCACCGTCTTCTCCACGATTATCCTTGAAAGATCCACACCCGTTACCCTGGCGACGTTCTTATACTGGGGTATCCCATTTATCTCCAAGACCAGGCTCTCAGAACCCCTCTCTATCAGATCAACCCCTAAAACTCCTCCACCAATCTCGTCTCCAGCCCTGCGAACTAGCTCGAGCTGATCTTCTTCCAGATTCGCTGGAACTGCTCGGCCGCCCAAGGCCGTATTCGTCTTCCAGCGTTCACTAACCCTATAGATCGCGGCTGGGACATCGCCCCAGACATAGCATGCCCTAATATCCCTCCCAGGCTTCTCAACATACTCCTGAAGATAATGGACCTTGAAATGAGGGCTTTGCATATTCTCCCGAAACTCGAGAATCTCCTCAAGAGATTCTTGATCGAGTGCTCGCGCTATCATCCTACCCCAGCTTCCATAGATAGGCTTGACCACCAGGGGGTAGCCGAGCTTCTCAGCAGCCTCTAGGCATGCCTCCCTGCTAAACGCTATAGCGGTCCTAGGAACCGGAATCCCCTTCCTCGCAAGCCTCGCGGTCGTATAAAGCTTATCCTCGCAACCCATTATAACCTTGGAAGAGTTTACAACCGGCACCCCCTTCTCCTCAAAGATTATCGTCGAGGCGAGAGCGCGATAAAAGCTTACGCATCTCTGAAAAGCGAAATCTAGATCAAACCTACCCTCCCCACCTATCCAGAAAACCCTCTTAGTAACCTGGATAAGCTCAGGCTGATGACCAAGCCTCCTAATAGCCTCGATTAAGCTCTTCTCCTCCCATCTAATCAGATCATAGATCACGCCTATCCTCAGAGTAGGCCACCGCCAAAAGCCTCAATATCCTCGTATATGAATATCTTCTCCTAAAATCCCGGTCTCGGAAGCCGATATGAAGCTTAAATATGAGAACTATGGGAAAAATGATAATTCTTATGTTTCTGAAGCAAGGCTTAGAAATGGAGCGCGAGCAGAGGCGATGAAGATGCTATCACAAGAATTCTTTGAGGTATGGATAGTTGGGGAGGTCGATGATCAATTGATCGAGAAGCTTAAGGAAAAGCTTCACGAAGCATATGGGAAGAGCCATCGCAGGATCCGCTTCAGATTCTATTCCAATAATCCTCGAAGCAATCTAGCCTATCTGGATGCCATGAGAAGCGTCCTCCTCGAGAATACGGCTTTAAGCATAGTGATCGAGGAGAGGGGGATCGAGGATCTGGAGAAAGATTCTGAGCATCTGAAGGACGAGGTTACCCTATTAGTTAGGGGTCGAGGAGGTCTTCTGGAGAAGCTTCCCAAAGCTGAGATGCTTAGGATAGAGGAGGTGTAGATCCGGGTTGGGGGAGAAGTTCGAGATAATCTTGACGACGGATAGGAGCATGATGTCGAATCATCATGGAAAGGAGTTTCTCGGATTTATGGCGACTGGGCCTTCGGTAGGAATGCCGGAGAAGCTTTGGATGTGGATAGCATGCCCTAGGATGAAGGTTGATGAGCTTGGAAGACCTTGGCAGGCGCCCTATGCTCTTAGGAAGCTCGAAGCACTGCTCCAGGATAAGGGATACTCCGCCGCCGTAATAGACCCGGATCACGTTCACCGCTACATCCTAGATGCCAAGATCCTAATGCTAAGCCATCACGACTACTTCGCATTATGCCCGCCGAGCAGCGAATGGTGGGTCATAACCAAAAAGGAGCCCGTGAATGCCAAAAGCTTCCGAAGCTTTATGGAGAAGCTTCCGATCGCCGAGGCTAAGAAGCGCGGACTAAAGATAATTGCCGGCGGCCCAGCGGCGTGGCAGTGGCTCTACAGGGTTGATCTAATGATGAAGTGGGGGATCGATACGATAGTTGATGGGGAGGGTGAGCGAATAGTCTTAGATCTGGTCGAGAAGGTCTATTCTGGAGAGCCTCTGCCGCGCTACGTCTTCGTCGGACCATCGGATGTCCCGAGCCTCGAGGAGATTCCGATCATAAAGAATCCGAGCGTAAACGGGCTTATCGAGATTATGCGTGGATGCCCTCGTGGATGCAGGTTCTGCTCGGTTACCCTTAGACCTCTCCGCCACATACCCCTCGACGTGATCGAGAAGGAGATACTCGTTAATGTAAGAGCCGGAGTTAGATCCGGAATACTTCACTCGGAAGACGTTCTACTCTACGGCGCGAGGGGGATTAGGCTCAACCCGGACGCCGTCATCAAGCTTCACCGGATGGCCAGAAGTCATCTAAGAGATATGGCCTGGAGCCATGCGAGCCTAGCAGCGATAAAAAACGCCGAGGAAGAGTATAAGCTGATCTCAAGGCTTAGAGAGATAATCTGCGAGGATGGAATCCAAGAGTATTGGGGGGTTGAGGTGGGTATCGAGACGGGCTCAGTCAATCTAGCGAGGAAGATCATGCCTGCTAAATCCGCTCCATACCCGCCCGAGAAATGGCCTGAGGTCGTCGAGGACGCCTTCATGATAATGCATGAGAATAACATAATTCCTGCCGCGACTCTGATCCTCGGCTTGCCGGAAGAAACCCCGGAGGACGTGATGAAGACCGCGGAGCTTCTCGATAGGCTGAAGCCCTACCGCTCGCTCATAGTCCCGATGTTCTTCGTTCCGATGGGCGTATTAAAGAACAGGGACTGGTTTACCGACGTTAAGGTTAGGGATGAGCATATCGAGGTTATGCGGAGATGCTTATGGCACTCGGTTAGATGGGCTGAAGATATAATCGAGAACTTCTATCTAAAGAAGTCTCGATATCAGCCCTTAAAATGGCTTCTCAAAATGTTCCTAGCCTACGTAAGGCGGAAGGGTAGGGCCGTCGAGAAGAGCCTCGGCCTAACACCTCTAGAGATGGAGGCGGCGCCGGCTCTCAGCCACTAACCCGCTTCTCTAGCTCGTTATTCTCCCCAATCCTCGGAGACTTCCTCAGCCTGCTTCAGCCTCATCTCGCCGTTTTCATCGATCTCCAGCTCAAGCTGCGCTCCACACTCTTCATGCTCGAATAACTCTCCTGGTAAAGCATCGTCTGGAACCTCTACATCTCCTCCGCAGATAGGGCATTTAAGGACGGGCATCCTCTCGATCCCTCCCCCTGCTCGATGCCGATAGAATCTAGACCCAAAATAAAAGCATTATTATCTTCTCCTAGGGCTTTATCCTAGTCCCGAGATCCTTCTCAAGAGCTATCAACGGGTCTTCGAGAAGCCCGGAAGATATTATGGCTTCTCCAACTCCATTATTAACGGCCTCGGAGCACATAAGCACCTTGCGATTCATCCCTACACCCAGCTTCGGCTTTATCCTCTCGAGGTCGCTGGGCTTAATCTCCCTAACAACTTCCCCATCGACGATGACCCCATCTACATCGGTCAGGATTAAGAGTTTCTCAGCCTTAAACGCTTCAGCTATACGAGCTGCCGCCTGATCAGCATCAACGTTCAACAGCTCATACTCCGATCCCAGAGCTATAGGCGAAACCACTACAACAAACCCCTCATCGAGAAGCTTTCCGACGGCTGCCGTATCAACCTCCCTTATCCTACCCGTGTAACCTCCAGGAATAACGCGCCTCCTCCCACGCTCATCCACTATAACTATCCGCTTCTTCCGCTCAGCCTTCAAGAACCCTCCATCCGCCCCCGATACGCCGATCGCCCTAACACCATGCGACTGAAGCCTCGTAACTATCTCCTTATTCAGCTTCCCAGCCATAACCATAACATAAACCTCAAGCTCCCTCTCATCCGTATACCTACTCCTAATCCCCTGGGGCGAAACAACGAACCTAGGCTCAATCCCCATCAACCGCTCATAATGCGAGACAACATCCCCGCCACCATGAACGAAAATAATTCGCAATCCTTTAGATGATCGAAGTGCAATTCCTCGAAGGATATTCTCAAGATTCTTCTCAAGAACTCTTCCACCAGCTTTAACAACTATCATCGATCTACCCTCCTCCGGGGGAAGCTTGTTAGAATAGTTTCTCTAAGCGGGCTTGAGCGGAGGATATACCAACCCCTCCCCTTCATCAAACCCCATCATTATGTTAAATGCTTGGACGGCTTGACCAGCGGCTCCTTTCATGAGGTTATCTATCGCGGCCATGAACGCCGCTCTTCCAACCCTTCCATCGTAAGCGAAGCCGACGTCCGCGAAATTGCTTCCTATAACGTATTTGGGGTCGGGATAGCCTACCGGAGGCCCTCTAATGATTCTCACGAAAGGCTCCTTCCCATATATCGATGCGTAAGCCCTGATTATGCGTTTCTCGTCAACTCCCTCGACCAGCCAGGTGTGAGATGTCGCGAGAGCTCCTCTGATGGAGCCGACTGCGTGGGGGACGAATGCTATTTTCAGATCTTTTCCAGCAAGTTTGGATAGTTCTTGCTCGACTTCGGCTACATGTCTATGGCCTGAGGCCTCGTAAGGTCTGATTACATTCTCTCTTTCTGGGTGATGGGTTCCAGCTGCTGGTTTTCTTCCAGCCTCGCTGCTTCCAACCTTTACGTCTATTGCTATATGATCGAGGTCTATCAGCTTCTCCTTGACGGCTGGGATTAGGGAGAGGATTGCTGCCGTCGAGTTGCAGCCTGGCGAAGCTATAAGCCTCGCGTTGGCCAGCTCTGATCGATAAAGCTCGGGCATTCCATAGATCGCCTTCTTAAGCAGATCTGGATGCGGATGCTCAAACCCATACCATCTAACGTAATCCTCTGGATTCTTCAGCCGATAATCCGGGCCTAGATCCACGACTTTAAGACCTGATTCGAGAAGCTTTGGAACATAGTTTAGTGAGACCCCCGCGGGTAGGCTTAAGAAGGCTACATCCGCCTCGAGTATTTTATCGAGATTTACCTCGATGAACCTCATCGCCTTATAGAATCCTCTTAGATGCGGGTGAGCGTGGGGGATGGGCTTCCCGGCATATTCTCTAGATGTCGCGGCTACGACCTCGACCTCCCCGTGAAGCGCTAGTATTCTCAATAGTTCGCCGCCCGTATACCCGCTTGCGCCGATTATAGCTACTTTAACGCTCATAGCAGAACACCGTTAAAGCTATCCTGCCTAGGCTGAGCTGCATATTAAGCCTTCATCTCCTAAGTAGCCGCTTAACATATTCTGCGAGAATCCTTGGGACATCTATTCCGGTCGCCTCCATAAAACCCTTGAACTCTGGAACGCCGTTAACCTCATTCACGAGATATTCTCCATTATCCTCGAATACGTCTATCCCGATGAACTCTCCTCCGATTGCTGAGGAAGCTTTGAGCGCAAGCTCCTCGAGCTCCGGATTAAGCTCGGCTTTCTTAACGGCTCCGCCTCGAGCAACGTTACTCCTCCAATCGCCGTTCATCGCAATCCTATGAATAGCCCCGAGAACCTCTCCTCCTAAAACTAGGATCCTCAAATCGCTATTCCCGGCCCCTACGTATCGTTGGAGTATATGGGCTCTAAGAGCCTGGCTTTGATAAAATTGCCTATGCTCGATAACAGATCTAAGCATCCTCATATCTTGGACTAGGGTTACGAGCCTCCCCCAGCTTCCGATCGGAGGCTTATCAACCAGGGGGAAGCCCATAGCTTCTCCAGCCTTCTCGGCAGCCTCTTCATCTAATGCCACAATACTTTTCGGAAATCTTATTCCAGCCTTCTTCAAGCTACTCAGCGTAAGAATCTTATCGCCGGAGATCAGTATCGCATCAGAAGAATTTATCGTCCTAACCCCAGCAGCCTCCCTAACCGAAGCAGAGTAGGCAGCCCTAAGCATCGAGATAGTCCTAATCAAGGAAATCTGAGCCGGAGCCTCATCCCAGGAAAGCGGGGAATACTTAATATTGGTAAGCTTAAGCTCAAGCCTAACCCTCCTAAGAGCCTCGATCATAAGCTTCTCCTCAAGCCTAGGAACATCGAAAACGAGCTCGACGTCCGCCCCCATCACAAAACTCCTAAAAACGCTCGACGTGAGACTATAAAAATTTTAAGGAATGAGAATTTCCTCGAAGAACTGCAGAAATTTTCTCGATTTTACAAAAGATTCTTTAGCGATCCGCGCGACCCCCTCCCCGCGACACAGAAATAGTTATAATCTAGATCTCTCCGAGAATCTTTGGAGTGATATAAAGTTGCCGATCAAGAGGAAGAATCGTGGTAGGAGGAAGGGCGATAAAGGCTCCGAGGGAATGGTTCAATGTGATAACTGCGGAGCCTTCGTCCCAAGGAGTAAGATAACGAGGGTTACTCGGAGGGTCTCGCTCGTTAGCGGCGATCTCGCTAGAGAGCTTAAGAAGCAGGGAGCTTATATTGCTGAAAGCGTTGTAACAAAGAATCTTTGCATATCCTGCGCGATCCATTACGGGGTTCTAAAGGTTAGAGCCAGGGAAGCGAGAAAGAAGCCGGCGACGATCTAGCTTCCTCGAAAGCCTATCTCCACCTAGAATCTTTCCTCAGGCTTACGAGCGAATTGTAGGATATTTATTCATGGAGTATATGCTAACCTGTGAATGAGGGGGCTCTACCTTCTCGTCACACTCTCTCTAATAATCTCCCTCCTCTCCCTATGCGGGGTATTCATAGTTTATCAGCAGGTAAATGATCTAAACTCCGCCATCCTCCAGCTTTCTCAGAATCAGAAAAAGCTTGCCGAGCTCCGTGATGCCATTGTTAGGCTTCAAAATGAGCTTAGGAGTATTAAATCGAATTTTTCCCAGCATGCTCAAACGGTGGTTCTACCTCAGCGAAATTTAACAGCGCCTGAAATCGTTTATGAGAAGGTTAAGGATTCGGTCGTCCTAATTAAGGCGACAATTCTAGTTGAGACCTTTCTCGGCAAAGCTTATGCATCGAGCCAAGGCTCCGGCTTCGTATACGACTCTCTAGGATATATTGTAACGAATTTCCACGTAATCGAGAATGCCATAAACGTCGAGGTCTTCTTTCCGGATAGAACGTCTTTCAAAGCAAGTATCGTAGGTTTTGATCCATACTCTGATTTAGCGGTCTTAAAGATTGATCCAGGAAATAAGACCTTACATCCGCTAATCCTCGGGAATTCATCGAATCTTAGAGTCGGGCAACCCGTATTAGCCATAGGAAATCCATATGGGTTCGCTGCAAGCCTGACCTCCGGGGTTATAAGCCAGCTCAATAGATATCTCTATTCTCCAGGAGGTAGATTAATCCCAAATGTGATTCAGTTTGATGCCGCCGTAAACCCGGGAAGTAGCGGGGGGCCGCTCTTGGATTATTCTGGGAGGGTTATCGGTGTTACTACGGCGATTTATTCTGAGACTGGTCAATTTGCTGGTATAGGCTTTGCTATCCCATCGAATACAGTTGCGAGGGTCGTCGAGTCTATCATAAAGACCGGAAAGTATCAGCATCCTTGGATCGGGATTAGTGGAATCGACGTGAATATGGAGATTGCAAGGCTTATGAATCTCCCGGAGGCGAGAGGATTTCTTATAACCGGCGTTCAGGAAGGTAGTCCTGCAGATAAGGCCGGATTAAGAGCTGGCGAGAAGATAGTTACGATACATATTGATGGAGAGCTTAGGAAGATAAATATCGGAGGAGATGTAATCCTAGCAATAGATCATATAAAGATCTTTGGGCTAGCAGACCTCCTCGCCTATCTCGAGGAATATAAAAGACCCGGAGATAAGATCACCCTAACAATTTATCGAGATGGCCGGATAATTGACGTGGATCTAGTCTTGGGAGCAATTCCGCCATGAATTTTTATCAAGCTACTCCAAGTAGATTATCTGGATTCCATCCTTTCTTAGAAGAGCTCCAGCCGGCCTTATGCCATAATATCTACATGAGAATACGGTTAATAGCCGATCATCGAAGAGGTATCCATATCCCTTATCCTGAGGCTCATGGGATCTAATCATTAGCTTGAGGTTGTTTAGGGTCATGAATCGCTCAAAGGCGAGTTTTCCGAAGAGCATGGCGCCGCCCCCTCTCCAGCTTGGGGCGAACTCGTCTATATCTTCGCATGGATCATTCCAGACTAGCTGGAATGCTTTCGGATGCCTCGGGTTGATCTCTCCCTTCGGGAACTCCCTAATCTCATCCACCTTCTCCAGATTTCTCGGTATTCCTCCGTGAACGCAGAAAATCTCTCTGCGGATTAATGCTGCGTATGGTAACTGGGAGAAGAGTTTGGCGAACTCTTGATAGGTCTTGGCATCGTATGCGGCGGCCACGACGCTGAAGAAGCCATACCATTTATTCATCTCAGCGGACTCGTGATTTCCTCTAAGCATGATCAGCCTATCCATCCAGCTTAGCTTAAGCTCCAGAAGAGTGATGATGTTCTCTAGCTGCTTCGGCCCCCTATCAACATAATCTCCCAGAAAGAGTAAGCAGAGCCCCTCCTTCTCGGCAAACTTTATCGCATTTAGCGTCGTGTCTAGGTCGCCGTGAGTATCCCCAACTACGAGCAGTTCGCCTAGATTTATGCTTAGTAGTTGAGGCTCTCTTGAGAAGACCTGGAAAGCTTCATCGATTAGCTTTTTCAGCCGGCTTTTCTCCAAGAATCCCTATCCCCCACTATTAAAGTTGCCGAGTTATTTCTTGAATATTCCTATCAACGCGGCCGCTGCTGAGAGCAAGAATTATGATTATCACGTGGGGTGGAAAATGAGGAAAAACGGGAATGTTTATTCGCTAGCCTCGACTCTGCGGTAAAGATCGTCGGAAAGCTTCTTGCCAGTCTTCTTCTCCCATTCCTCGATCGGTATGCCATATTTCTTCTGGATAGCATCTCTATAGATTTCTGGGATTACGTTGAAGGCGCAGAACGGTATTATTCTGCCGTCTGGAACTAGGTAGTGGATGCAGCATCTCCTAACTCTTTCGACGTCATAATTGTATTTGTCTTGGAAGTGCATCATCCCGAGGAATAGGCTCCTCATATGCCATTCGCCGACGCTGCTGTAATCATGCTTAACGAATATCTTGAAGAGCATTCTCTTAATGTTAAGACCCGATGGAGCTTTCCTCTCGTCGATGAATGATCCGAACTTCCATAGGAGCTTGAGAGCAGAGATATACTTGTTTGCTCCGGATTTTATCTTGTCCGCTATGTCCTGAATGTATTTGAGGAGGCCGTCTACATCGACGAACTCGGTTATCGGTATCATCCTATCCCCATCCTTAAATACATATGTCCCGGCTCCGCATGCGAAGTGGGTTGATAGCTCGTATTGGGGCTTTCCCGTTATCGCCTCGATTAGATGGGTTACCGGGACGCATGATGGGACTGGGAACCATGCCTCCTCCGGTATCTCGCCGCCCGTCTGCTCCTCGATAAGCTTGATGCAGTCCGGTATAGTTATCCTAAACCTCTCCCTCTCCTCCCTAGGCATCCTGCCGACCAGCGAGACCGGCTGGAAATTCACCGATCTAACGATGTCGATATTCCTGAATCCGAATCTTATGATATCTCCAAGCTCGTGATCATTCACGGTCTTGATTATAGTTGGGACGAGGACTACTCCTACGCCGAGCTTTCTAGCATTATCTAGGACCGCGGGGACCTCCCAGTGATTCTTAGGATTGGTTTTTGGGGTGACTCCGTCAAAGCTTAGATATAGAGTGCTTATTCCGGCTTCCTTCACCTTCTTGAAGAACTCGAAGTCCCGCGCAAGCCTAATGCCGTTAGTGTTTAGCTGGACGAAGTCAACCCCCTCCTCCTTAATCACGCGAACTATCTCCGGAAGATCGTCTCTTAGGCAGGGTTCTCCCCCCGTGAGCTGGACGGCGTTCCCCGCGACGGGCTTCATAGACCTAAGAACTCTAACCATCCTACGTATCTCCTCGATCGAGGGCTCGTAGACGTAGCCGGCTCGCTCGGCGTAGAAGAAGCAATACCAGCAGTGGAGGTCGCATCTATTCGTAACGACGATATTTGCTAAGGCTGTGTGGCTTAGATGGCTTGCGCATAGTCCGCAATTGTATGGGCAGACTATCGAGGACTTGGCCACATTCGGCGTGGCAATCCCTTTCCCGTCGTGGGCATATTTCTCGAATCTATGATACATCTCCGCGCTTCCGAAGTATAGCTCGGTGAATTCGCCGTGCTTGGGGCAGCTCTTCCTGATATAGATCTTCCCATCCATCTCCAGTATCTCAGCCTGAACTAGTAGATTGCATTCCGGGCAGATGCTAAGCGTCGTCCTTAAGACCTCTGCCTCCCGCTTCTCAACCAGCGCCTCCACCAAGCTCTCAAACCATTCTCATCTAAACGTGTAGGATAAATACGTTTTAGCCAACTACCTCTATTCGGAAAAGAGGTATAGGTTTCTCGTCTGGGGAGGATCGTATTTATACCGCTCGGATATTATTCTTGAGGCTTGGCTTGAGTTCGGAGATCGATAGGATCTTCACGAGGATGGCGTATATTCGGGGGAGCTTAATCAACGTAGATTTGGACGGGGATGGGGTATATGATGGATTCTCGTTTAGGCTTAGGAATCCGCCCGTCCCGCTTGCCGGCAGGGTCGTCCGAATGGCTTTGATCGTCGATGGCGAACCCATAGATGAGCGAAGGGTCATCGTGAAGATCCGTGATGAGATCCGCAACCTCGCAGAAGTCTCTCCAGATAACCCCCTAACCTACCTACCCGGAACCAGATCAACCTTCGTGGTATTGCTTGGGAGGGGACTTGAGGAAGGTCCTCATAGGATCCAGATAAGATCCTGGCTCGAAGGATTTGAGGACGTCTGGATACCCTTCGAATTCGAGGATGAGGTTGAGAGCGAGGAGGTTAAGCTAGAGCTGAGGAGGGAGGAGGGAGAAGACTTCACAAAGCCGATAATAATCTCAAGCAATTACGCATACGCGGTCCTATCCAGAGCCGGAGACCCCTCGGTCGAATGGTGTTGGATGGGGGTATCCTATGATATCGGAGGATTATACGTTCCCCCAGCTAAGATCCTAGGCCCGATCAAGATCGGGATGAAAATGGGAGAAAAAGTCGTGATGCTTAGCGAATGCGTTGAGCGGATGGTTCATGGCCCAGGCTATATCTTGACCGAGCATAGCTTTGATGGAAAGCGTATCATAAGGAAGACCTATTCTCCTCCCGGAAAACCGGTCTTAGTCCAAGATATAGAGTTCGAGGGAGACATCGTATGGGTGGTTCGCGGGGTCGGCAGCCTAATCCCCTACGGGTTGCTGGGCTTGACGCCGAGCTCGGTGAAAGTCTTCTACGATAAGCGGATTAACGGCATCGTCTTCTGGTCTAGGGACTTAGGATACTGTGGCGCGATAGGATGCTCAGGCAAGCTCATCTCATACTCTCTCGACGGATACTCGGATGTAGCAGAGATAACCCTACCCACCCCCAGATTCGAGCTAACATATTCCGCGAGCAACTTCCTAAGAATAGTCGCCTCTGGAAGCCCGTATAAGCTTGAGGATGCTCTTAATCAAGCATCGATAAGCCTAGAGAAGGCGGATCTCTCCCATACGATACTCCACTACGTTACCTACATCAATAAGACGACAGCCTTAGAGACTGATGACCCGGAGCTGAATCTAGCCTTTAAGCTCGGCAAGCTCTCGCTCTTCTATCTAATCCTTAAACATCCAGAGCTCGGCTCGGGCATAATGGCCGGCCTACCGAGATTCCCAACCTTCTGGGGCAGGGACCTAGGCTGGACGCTCCAAGCCATGATAAACATATCTGAATGGGATATCGTAAAGGAGACCCTAGAAAACGTCTTGAACAGGATGCGAAATGGCGAGATACCCATGATAATAGGCGGCAGGGGCTTCCTCCACTCGACGAGCTACGGCTCAGCAGACGCCACCCTCTACTATTCCTGGCTGATAAGAGAATACGTCATGGGAACGGGAGATAAACAATCTCTCGAGAAATGGTATCCAAAGATCGTCGAAATGATAGAGTGGGGGCTTAGAAGAGACTCCGATGGAGACGGCTTATTAGATCACGGATCATCGACGACAGGACTCCTACCCATACCGGATACAACCTGGATGGATCATATAGATAGGAGGAAGAGCGCGATAGAAGTCCAAGCTCTCTGGATAAAAGCCTTGGAATCAGCGTCGGACCTGGCGGAGATCATGGGCGACGTGGAAAACTCTAGAAGCTGGCGTAAGAAGGCATCCGAGCTAAAATCGATCCTAGTGAAGAGATATTGGAACGAGGTGGAGGGATACTTCTACGATACGATAAGGCCGAGCGGCGAACCAGATCCAAGCATAAGACCTAACGCCCTCATCCCCATAATGCTCGGCTACGTAGATAGGGAGAAGGCGCTCCGAGCTCTCTCAAGAGTAGATAAGCCGGATATGACGACCCCCTGGGGAGTCAGAACACTATCATCCCTCGATCCAAAATACGATCCAAAAGCATATCATGATGGATGCGTCTGGCCTCTAGTAACCGGATGGGCTGCGATGGCAAACATACGATATGGCAGGATCGAGAAAGCATTCAGCCTAATCAAGCTAATGGCGAGACAGATACTAGACGAAGCCGGCATGTATCCCGAACTCTATAGAGGAGATAAAGAAGAATCCTTTAACGCATGCATACTCCAGGCATGGAGCATCGCATCCTACATAAACTCCCTCTTCCAGCTCCTAGGAATAGAGAGAAACGCCCTAGACAAATCTCTCAAACTATCCCCGAAAATCCCAAGCGAGCTGACGACCATAACCCTGAAAAGAGTCAGGCTCGGAGACTCAAACCTAACAATAACGATAAGCAGACTGATCGAAAAAATCTCAATCCACCACCTGAAGGGCATATCCCCGATAAAGGTGATGATAGCGGGAGAAGAGGAGATAATCGAGCCAGGCGAGACCGCAAGCTTCCCCCTCTCCACATGAAACCTGCTAAAACACGATCATCCAGACAAGCTACAGACATGGAAAAACGGATATAAACTCGACGATAAGGGAAGATTGCAAGACCGATTTTAGGAAAATGGTGCTCCGGCCGGGATTTGAACCCGGGTCACGGGCTCGAGAGGCCCGCATACTTGACCGGACTATACTACCGGAGCAGCTCTGTCGCATAGATATTCTGCGAGTGGTCTTATGAATACCTTTCGGCATGTTGAAGCTTTAAGGGGGGCTTTTCTCTTTCTGAGGGGGGTTGAGGAGAGTTGAAGGTCGATGTCATGGATGATTTTTATAAGCTTCTCCATCCCTGCATGACTATTCTCGTGGTTTCTATCTCGAGGGATGGGAAGCCTAATGTTATGA
>CAYNFG010000028.1:0-13080 GCA_964396455.1 uncultured Nitrososphaeria archaeon
TTGCTTCGTAGGCATTTTGCCCATGTTACGTGGCCGAGCAGGTATATTGTTACCTCGAAGAGGCTTGCGAACCCTCTGCCTAAGAGGGCGTAGTCGGTGTTCTCGTATAGCCATTTAGCATTCTTTCTTAGGAGGTCTAGCTGCTCCTTACTATATTCCGTTAGCCATGGGTGGAGGGGTAGCTCCTTGATCTCGGAGGCGCTTTTCACATCCTTCAGCGGCGTGTAGAATGGATAGGGCTCGAAGAATAGGGTGGTGGGCGGGCGAACCGCTACGACGGTCTTCCTCTTCTCGGGATCAGGGGCGAACCATGCCCGCATATACTCCCTGCCATCCTCTCCAACGAATATATCGATATCCTCAGGGATGTAAACGGTCTCGTTAAGCAGGCGATACTCCTTAAACTTCACATCATCCTCTGTCAAGCCTGTCGGACTAATCGTTCTACCAATGTTTATCACATCGATGTTAAACTTCTTCAAGAGGGATTCAGGAACCTCTCCAAGCAATTGGACAGGATCACATATCCTAACTTCTTCATCCAATCCGAGATATCTGAGCAGCCTTTTGAGAGCAAGGCAGTGAATTCCGGAAGATTCATGTCCTCCGAGATCTACTGGAACCCGATCCGGCTCTTTGTGTTGAAGTGCGGTAATAACTCTCTCGCGTGGAGTTTTCATGTTCTAATCATCGGAGATTTGCTTAATAAAGTTTCTAGGATGCTTTATCCCCTTACTGCCCCGAAGGTCAATCCTCTAACCAGCGCCTTCTGGGCTATGAACGCTAGGATTATTGGAGGTATATACATTATTGTAGCCGCCGCCGACATTCCACCCCAGTCGATCAGGAATTCCTGCATGAAGGTATAGATTCCTACAGTGGCCGTCCTAGAGGCCACGGATGAGGTGATTACAAATGCTATTGGGAATTCGTTCCATGAGAAGATGAAGATTAGGAGGGCTGTCGTAAGTATGCCCGGCTTTGATAGCGGCACGAGTATTCTCCATAAGATCGACCACCACGAGGCTCCATCGATTGCCGCTGCCTCGTCGATAGCTTTCGGGATTTCGTCGATATATCCTGAGATGAGCCAGGTTGCAAATGGTGTATTCAAGGCTATATAGGCTAGAATTAGACCTAGTAGCGTATCATCGAGTCCCAGCATTCGGTAGAAAATGTATAATGGTATGCTTAAGGCTATTCCCGGAGTAGCTCTTAACAATATAATTGAGAGGAAGAAGGCATCTCTTCCCTTAAACCTGAATCGGGAAAACGCGAATGCCGCAAATAATGCTAGAATAATCGATACTAGTGTCGAGGTGGTTGCGGCTATAACCGAGTTCATTAGATATGATGGGAATAGCGAGAACTTTGTTAATCCGCTATAGCCGTAGATTACGTGGATATAATGCTCTAGAGTGAGTTTACGGGGGAAGAATACGGGGGGATATACTGAGATATCGCTTTCAGTTTTCAGAGAGGTTATGAAAATCCAGTAGATCGGGAATAGCACGATAGCCAATATTAACGCTATGAGGAAGTATCTTATAACCTCCATTATACGAGTTCTACTCGACAACCTTCTTCACCTGCCTGAACAAATACCATGCAAATAGGATGCTAACAAGCATCGCGATATACGCTCCTGCTAAACCATATCCAAACTGCCTATCGAGGAGTGCGGTCCTATAAATGAACGTTCCTAAGACTTCGGTGGCGTATGCTGGCCCGCCGCCGGTCATTATTTGGACAACATCAAAAATTCTCACGACATCTATTGATCGTATAGTTAATGCCACCCATAGGATCGGCTTAATGTGATTGAATGTTATGTATCTAAAGCGTTGGAAAGCGTTCGCCCCATCCAGCTCTGCAGCCTCCATCAAATCTTTTGGAACTGATTGCAGTCCGGCGATCATAACCATGATCATGAATGGCGTCCATTGCCAGATTTCCGCGATGAGGATCGGTATAAGCGCTATGTTCGGCTGGACGAGCCATGCTAGCGGCTCATTAATTATCCCGAGGGATGTAAGAATGTAATTTACTACTCCATAGATTTCATTAAAAAGCCATTTAAATTGTAGTCCGACGACTATCGGGGCTAGGGTCATCGGGGTGATCAACAACGGTATGACGATACTCCTTCCACGGAACTCTCTGTATAGTAACAGGGCTACTCCAAGCCCTATCCATAGCTCGAGATTTACCGCTACTATCATCAGTAATAAGGTATTCTTGAAAGCTTGATGGAAAATGGGGTCAAAAATAATTTTCACATAATTTCCCAACCCTATGAACTTACCACTCCCAGGCTGTAATAAGACATAATCCGTAAGGCTTAGGTAGAGAGAGTTAATGAGCGGGATGATTATCACAAATAGTATAATGGCAATTGAGGGTGCGAAAAGAAGAAATGGGAGATATTTCCTATAGCCAGTCATTTACTAGCTCCTCCATCATAAGTTGATGAGCAGTTTGTTGTTGTCAGCGTAAAATGTCTATTTAAAAATTGTTGTGGGAGTTAACCGTAGTATCCTGCTTCCTTCATGATTTGCCTAACCTTCTCGGCGATTGTGTCGAGTGCTTCTTTTGGCGACTTCTGTCCGAGAATCGCTTTCTGAGCCTCAGGCCAGAAGGCATCCGATATCCTCGACCACTGTCCAGTCTTAGGCACGGGTAGATAGTATTTGTCCATGATCTCCATCAGCAGTCTTAATCTTTTCGCATCTCTTGGATCCGGCGACTTTTCAGCATCCTTAATGTATTGTTCGAGAGATGATCTACGAGTTGGTATCGCTCCGGTATTCTTTGCCTCGAAGTATAGTGCTGGAGCGGATGTCAAGACCTTAACGAGGGCTATGGCTGCCTCTTGGTTCTTGCTATATCTATTGACTCCGAATGCATGGCTTCCAGACCATACAGCTATCTTATTAGCAGGCCCCTTCGGATACATCGCTAGATCGAACTTGTCTCCGACGTCTGATTCTTTAACAAGCGCATACCATCCTGGCCAGTCGAATAGGAAGGCCACCTTACCAGCTCTAAATAATGAGTTGACCTCATCCCAGAGATAGTTAGGGACTCCTGGCGGCGTGGTCTTCTCTTGGTAAAGCTTGGCGTAGTGCGTTAGAGCCATGACTCCTGGCTCATCATTCATTATCGGATTCCAGTCCTCATCGAAGAAGTTTCCTCCAGCAGCTACGGTCGCCTCATAGATCGTTCCTGTTAACGCCTCCTCCTTTCCTGTAAAGACGAATCCATAGATTTCCGGAGCGTTAGTGAAGAATTTAGCCATATCAAACCACTGATCCCAATCCTTCGGCGGCCCCTCGAGCTCATATCCATACTGCTGCTTGAATTTCGCCTTCATGGTCTCGTCCTCGAATAGGTCCTTCCTATAGTAGACCAGCCTTGAATCGGAGTGCCTTGGTAGAATCAGTATATCTCCTTCAAATTCGCATGCCTCGAATACCTTTCCTAGGAAATCGCTTTTATCGGCGCTCGTTATATAGTCGTTTAGGGGTAGGTGGTAGTCTGCCCAGCCTGCGAAGAAGCTTGTATGATCTGAGAAGATGTCGAATTTATCAGACTTCGAAGCCGCCTCTATCACGATCTTCTTATTCAACTCGAAGTGGCTTAGCCTCGTAGTGGAATCCACGGTGGCCCCCGTCACCTTTTCGAAGATCGGGATTATCTCGTAGAGCTTCTCATAAGCTCCGCCTCCTATTAGAAGAGCTCTGAGCGTTATTCCCTTAAACGGCTTATAGGTATCGGTTGGTCTTTTACCAGTAACCTCTGCTACGATGTCTGCTATAACCTCCTCCATCGGCGCGGTTGGGGAGACCGTCGGCGTCGTGGTCGCCGTATAAGTTGTGGCTACAGTTGAGGTGGCGGTAGTGGTAACGGTCTTTGTAACGGTTTGGGTAATCGTGCTAGCAGCCGCCGTCTGAGTTACAGTTTTCGTCTTTTCGACAGTCTTCTCAAGAGTCTTAGTCACAGTAGGAGCAGCCGCCATTCCTCCGAAATATCCTCCTACAGCGCCGACGACGAGTCCTCCAATTGCCGCTAAACCTATCTTAGCTCCCGTGGATAATGCCTTCCTCCTCGAGATTTTCCTATTCAGAACTGGATTTGCATTCTCCTTACCCTTCATACGGTCTCAGGGATTTAGCAAAGTGATCCAATATATAGTTTGCTACTATGTAATTTTTGTTCATCGTTTTCTGCGAATATTCATAAATACGAATATTGTTCGATATTCCGATATTAATGAACCCGCCTATCTCTCATAGACTTCGTATACGTTCTGGCGGAAAGGAGTTTGAGATAATTGTAGATGAGCGTCGCTCTTTATTGGAGAATTTGCTTAAGGCAGGGATCATGGTGGATAATTTATGCGGTGGAAGAGGTATTTGTGGAAAATGCGCCGTTAAGGTGATTTCTGGATCGTTTTCGCCTCCGACCGATAGGGAGCTTCGCTGGATGAAGGTTCTTAAGCCGGGTATGAGGCTTAGCTGCCAGGTTAGGGTTCTTTCGGATGCCGTGATCGAATTAGAAGAGGTTTCGAGGGGGATTGAGGGGAAAATTCTAACGTGGGGCGCTGTGAAAGGCTTAGCGGTTAACCCGCTTGTAAAGATTATGAAGGTTAAGTTGAAGCCGCCGAGCCTTCAGGATCAGAAAAGTGATTTGGAAAGGCTTCTTGAATCCTTGAACGTAAAGTCTTACGATCCATTGATTATCGCAGATCTATCTGATGCTTTAAGAGAATCGGATTTCGAGGTTAATGTGGTGAGTTATGAGGATGAGATCATCGATGTGATCCCAACTAATGAGGATTCAAGACTTTTCGGAGTCGCGGTAGATATCGGCACGACAACGGTCGTCGCCTACCTCTACGATCTTATATCCGGCGAAAATCTGGGGGTTGAATCGGCATATAATAAGCAGATACGATTTGGGGAGGATGTTATAAGTAGGGTGAATTACGCTAGAGGTGATCGAAGTAACATCGAAGATTTGAGAAAGGCGGTGGTCGATACGATTAACGAGCTTTTAGAGAATCTTACCCGGAAAACTGGCGTTAGGAAGGATAGAATTTACGATGCCGTTTGCGCTGGCAATACGACCATGCTCTCGTTCCTCATGGGTAATGATTGTTATCATGGATCCAGAGCGCCTTACCCACCTCCGTTTACATCATCTGTGAAAATAAAGGCGAGAGACTTGGGAATCGAGATGAATCCAAGAGGATATGTTAGAACGGTTCCATCGATGAGCATGTATGTCGGCGGGGATATTGTTGCCGATATGCTCGCCTCGGGGCTGCACGAGTGCGAATGCGCAGCGGCATTAATTGATCTCGGTACTAATGGGGAAATAGTGATCAGAACTAGTAAGGGAGAGTTCCTGGCGACATCTTGTGCTGCAGGTCCAGCTCTAGAGGGCTATGGCGTTCGTGATGGAATGAGGGCTGTGAAGGGCGCCATAGAATCGGTAGTCATAGACGAATCCGGCAAAAGCTACTACAAGGTCATCGGCAATACGAAGCCTGAAGGGATTTGCGGATCCGGCATAATAGAGGCAATAGCTTGGATGCGGATAAGAGGGATAATCGATAAAACTGGCAAGATTATAGAGAATTCGAGCGAGCGGGTAAAGAGGGATCACGAGGGGCTAAAATTCATTATAGTCCCGGCCAGCGAATCCGCTACCGGAAGGGAGATAGCGATAACTCAGAAAGATATTCGCGAAATACAGCTGGCAAAAGCAGCCATATACGCAGCTCTACTAACCCTGACACGGGTAGCCGGAATGAAGTTCACCGACTTCGAAAAGATCTTCATAGCCGGAGCCTTCGGAAACTACCTCAACATATTCTCCGCCCAGGTCATAGGAATGCTACCCGACATACCCCAAGAACGATTCTCCTTCATCGGAAACGGATCCGTAATAGGCGCAGGCATGATGCTCCTCTCAAAGGAGGTGAAGGAGAAAGCCCAATCCATCGCAAAAATGGTAAAAACAGTAGAGTTAAACATGATTAAAGAGTTCCAAAGCGAATTCATCAAAGCGACTTACATCCCCCACACGAACGAAGAACTATTCAAAAATACGCTTGAGAAAATCAACTCTCTAAGGATCGGGAAGTAGTAGAAAAACATAAAGTACCGAGAAGGCGTTGGAGGACATAGAGCTCTTAGAAATTCAAAATCTGCTTATACTGTAATGTATCCTTGGGGGCTAAATAAATGGAGAATTAGGAGAGGCTGTATGCGGTTTGATTATGCGGAGCTTTAGAATATCTTGTATAGGGGATGGTTTCTTGTTTTGGGCGTTATGCCTAGTGTTCTTGCGTAATAGGCTATCATAGCGTTTATTGCTGCGCATGCTGGGTATACCCAGCTCGCGTTTTTTATGGGGCCGTATATGATGAAGTCTGCGCCCATCACTATGGGTAAAGCTATGATGTTTGCTCCGCAGGCTTCGAATTGCGGTGTTGTTAGCTTCTTTTTTCTCAGCCACATGTATAGTGCGTTGGCTGGGGCGCAACCTGCGGGATAGCCTAGCTCCTGCTTTATCCTATAGATAATATCTGTTGTCCAGCTTATGCTTGGCACGTCGAGCACGCCTGGATCTATCAATATCTTTTCGAGTCCTGCGTCTTCTGCGATTTTGATGAGATTTTTCTCATTAGATTCCAGCATCTTGAGTCTATCTTTGGGCCTGAGGTATTTTGTGCTGAACAGGAGTATGACCACGTTTTTTATCTTGCTCGCTTTCAGCGCCTCTATCTCGTCTTCTTTAATATTCTCGTCGATCGAATTGTAGACGGCTCTATCGACCAAGCCTACTTCCTCGACATGTTTAAGGGCTTTTATTCTCGCCTCTGGGCTTGTGCTATCTATTAGGAAGGGTGAGTCTGTATAATCTGCTATGAAATCTATGTATCTGCAGAGGGCTTCGGGGGTCTCGCCGATTACGTCTATTATGCGGGGGATTCCCGTTTTCTCGGAGAGTTCTGCCTCCTTGTTTAAGAGTTCTTCGGCAGCTTTGCGGTCGAATTCTCCTCTAACATGATCTTTTACGATTCTATCCTTGCTGTAGAATATGCTGCCCATCAATACTGTTGGGTATTCTCCCGGCTGCCCGCCTATCGTAACGTTGCCTATTTGAAAGACCTTTTGCTCGGCCTGAAACTTGAACATAGAGCAATCACCAGATTGGGGTTGTAGAGTTTATAAAAACCTTACCGATTCTCCCGCATCCTATCACATTTCATTTTTCAGATGTTTGGCCTCGGGAGGAGCTTCGCTCTCTCCACTAATACCGGTACAATGTTCTCCCATTCTATCGCCATTATGTGGATTCCGTGAACTCCTTCAATTTCCTTTAATCTTTCGATTATCTCGACACAGATTTCTACTCCCTCTTCTCGAGCCTTCTCTTTTGGCGCGTTCTTCATTCTCTCAAGGATTTTGTCCGGTATTTCTATGCCGGGGACGTTTTCCTTCATATATTTTGCCATGCGATAGGATTTTAGCGGTGTAACCCCGGCTATGATATGCACCTTTTCGTGTAGTTTTCTCTCTCTGACGAGCTTCATCCATTCCTCGAATTTTTCTACATCGTATACGCATTGGGTTTGTATGAAGTCTGCGCCGGCTTCCACCTTTTTCTCAAGCCTTAGAACGTCGAGTTCTAGCGGGTATCCGGCGAACGGGTTTGCAACAGCTCCGATGTAAAGTCTAGGCTCTACGGTTATCTCCTCGCCGCATTGGAACCTCTTTTCATCGCGCATGTCTTTCACGATCTTGATAAGCTGGATTGAGTCGAGGTCGTAGACTGGCTTGGCTGAGGGGTGATTTCCCATGGATACGTGGTCGCCCGTTAGGCAGAGGATGTTCTTTATTCCTAGGGCTGCGACGCCTAGAATATCCATCTGCAAGGCTATTCTATTCCTGTCGCGGCATGTCATTTGGACTATCGGCTCCAATCCTTCCTCCTTGCCTATTAGGCAGGCGGCCCAGCTCGCCATTCGAACTACAGCGGTCTGGCCGTCGGTTACGTTAAAGGCGTCAATATAGCCTTTGAGAGTCCGCGCTTTTCTTCTAATAACTTCGGCGTCGGCGCTCTTCGGAGGGCCGATCTCGGCGGTAACAGCAAACTCGCCGCTTTCAAGAATTCTCTCAAGCCTGCTACCGGTCTTCAAACGATTTCACCTCATAGGGTCATTTTAATCCTTTCAACCTCTATCCTACGCGGCCTCTTCATCTTACTCCAATCTTTAGGCTCTCTGATTTTCGAAAATTCGTCGAGATCGTCGAGCTTCTTCATTCGATCATAGATTCGAACCCAGATGCAGTCTTCCTCAGGATTTACCTCGCATTTTCCATTAGGTCTCACGCCGCCGCATGGTCCGTTTAGCAATCCTTTCGGGCATCGGGTTAACGGGCATATACCCGCCGTATATGCGAGAATGCAGTCTCCACATCCCTGACACTCCTCAACGAAACGTGTTGGGCCTCCGCCGAAGAAACCTAGGGAATCTACGGCTGGATAGATCGGCTTAAAAATTCCTCGTTCTTCAAGATATTCTCGGACTACTTGGAGACCATCTCCGCAGCACATCATCAATATTGCATCGCAGTCTTTTATGGCATCCAGATTTTTCCTTATATATTTGGAGCTTACCGGAAGATAGCAAGCATAGGCGTCTAAGGGTAGCTTAATCTTGGCAACGATTTCCTTACCCTCCTTCGTTAGCTTCTCCGCCATCTCCTCGACCTCCTTCTCCCCGCCTGTATGGAAGAGAGTAGCGCATCCACCACAACCCATTAGAACTATCTTCTTATGGCTCTCTAGGTAGCCTAATATCTCCTCCATTGGCTTTAATTTCTGTCCCATCATGGCTCCTTACCCTCCTTTAATCGTATACTTTCTCTAGCATCTCGGTAGCTTTAACCATATTCGAGATCAGCATGGCGGTTGTTACTGGGCCGACCCCGCCCGGCACGGGCGTTATCGCGTCCACCTTCTCTTTAACCGCATCGAAGTCGACGTCGCCGACGATCTTAAACTTCCCGGGTCTCTCGGGATCCTCTACCCTACTAACTCCCACATCTATCACTACAGCCCCTTCTCCCACCATATCGGCGGTTATCAGCCGAGGCTTCCCGACGGCAGATACTAGAATCTCAGCCTTTCTCGTATGCTTTGCGAGATCGCGGGTGAATATATCGCATGCGGTGACCGTAGCTCCACTCCTGATTAGGAGTAGGGTGATAAGTCTTCCAACTCTTCCAGCGCCACCGACTACAACGACCTCTTTGCCCTTTAGCTCATACCCGCTTCTCTTCAAAATCTCATACACCGCTGAGGGTGTGCATGGTATGAATCTTGGACTGCCGAGGAGGAATAGCCCCATATTCATGGGGTTTATGCAGTCGATATCCTTACTCGGATCTATAGTCTTAGAGATCTCAGTAATGTCGATATGCTTCGGCAACGGCATTTGAAGAAGTATGCCGTGAATCTTCGAATCCCGATTTATCTCAACGATCTTCCTCTTAAGATTCTCCTCCGTTATATCTCCCGGAAGCTTAAACACCTCAACCTCTATCCCGATAGTCTCAAAGCTCTTTTGAATTCTGCGAAGATAGGATAGGGCTGCCGGATCCTCGCCAACCAATATCGTTGCAAGCTTAGGGGTAATGCCCTTACTCTTCAAATATTCGACCTTCTGCCTTAGCTCTCCTTGAATCTCTTCAGCAATCTTCTTTCCATCCAATATTCTAACCATAGTTTGTCTCACCGCTGATGCCTCGTCAGCTGTTACTCAATAAAAAGTTATCCTCTAAACATGATCAGGCGTAAAATTACGCTATCGAGCACGATTCACGTTATATTTTTATTATGCTTAAACTTTCAGTAGCGGTAGCTTAACCGGCTTTTTCATTATGGTGAGGTGTTAAGAATGCCTGTAAAGAGGAAGTGGCCCGTGCCAAGCGATATCGAGATAGCATATGAGGCTGAGCTTTATCCGATCGAAAAGGTGGCGGAGTATATCGGTGTTCTGGAGGATGAGCTTGAGTTCTACGGGAAGTATATAGCTAAGGTGGATTATAGTAGCATTCTCAAGCGTTTGAAGAGTAAGCCTAATGGTAAGCTGATAGTGGTGACAGCGATAACTCCTACGCCGCTGGGCGAGGGTAAAACTACTGTCGCGATAGGTCTGGGTCAAGCCCTCTACGAGAGGGGGTTAAAGGTGATAAATACTCTACGTGAGCCGTCGAAGGGAGTTACCTTTGGGATAAAGGGTGGCGCTACGGGCGGCGGCTACTCTCAGGTCCTGCCGATGGATAAGATCAATCTTAACTTTACGGGCGATATAGCGGCTGTGGAGGCTGCACATAATCTATGTGCTGCGGCTATAGATGCTAGCATTCTCCACGGTAATCCGCTGAATATAGACCCTCTAAGAGTTGAGTGGCCCTATTGCATGGATATTGAGGCTAGGGCGCTTAGGCAGGCGGTCATAGGCTTAGGTGGGAGGGCGAACGGCTATCCTAGGGAGGCGCGCTGGGTTATAACCGTAGCCACCGAGACTGCTGCCATACATGCATTAACTACCGGGCTTAAAGACTTGAGGGAGAGGCTTGGAAGAGCGGTCGTCGCATATACCTACGATGGAAAGCCGGTAACCTGCGAGGATCTCGGAGTCGCCGGAGCGATGACAGCCCTGCTCGTAGATGCTCTCAAGCCGAACCTCGTCCAATCCACGGAGGGACATCCGGTCCTCGTCCATGGATTCCCCTTCGCGAATATCGCTCATGGAACAAATTCGGTTATCGCCGATCTAGTCGCCCTAAAGCTCGCCGACTACGTTATTACCGAGACCGGCTTCGGCTCCGACTGCGGCTTCATCAAATTCTGCGATATAGTCTGCCGCCAGGTTCCGGAGATAAAGCCCGACTGCGCGGTTATAGTCTGCACCATAAGAGCGCTTAAGGAGCATGGCGGCGCCTTCACCCTCCGACCGGGAGAGCCTTATGAGAAGGTCAAGAAAGCGGCTGAGAGCGAAAACCTCCAAGCGGTCGAGAAAGGCTGCGAGAACCTCGCCAAGCATATCGAGATAGTCCATAGATATGGCATCCCGGTGGTCGTAGCGATCAATAGGTTCGTTACGGATACCGATAGGGAGATAGAGCTTGTGCGTAAGAAGGCCTTAGAGGCTGGTGCCGAGGAGGTTGCCGTCGTAGAAGCATGGTCTAAAGGAGGTGAGGGCTGCCAAGAACTTGCAGAGAAGGTCCTGGAGGTGGTTAAAAAGCCACGTGAATTTAAGCTCCTTTACCCAGACGATGCATCCATCGCCGAGAAGATAGAGACCATAGCCACCGAGATCTATGGTGCTGATGGAGTAGAATTCTCTCCAGAAGCTAAGAGGAAAATAGAATTTTACACGAGCCTCGGATACGATAAATTCCCGATAAACATGGCTAAGACCCATCTCTCCCTCTCGCATAACCCGAGTTGGAAGGGCGTGCCTAAGAACTATACCCTTCCAGTCGATGACCTCCTAGCATTCGTCGGAGCAGGCTTCATCGTTTCGGTATGCGGAAAAATGCAGCTAATGCCAGGTCTCCCAGCAAAACCAGCCTTCCTAAACATCGACGTAGATCCAGAGACCGAAAGAATTCTAGGGCTATTCTAAACGAAGGCCGACACTCTCTTCAAAGCAATTATAACACCAAATCATTACAATAAGCGAATGCATGCCCAAGAATTGGCGGAGATAGCATTTCTCTACAATCTCGTCCTCGCGGAGAAAAGGGCGAATCTAAAAACCATGTACGAGCTCTTGGATAGGTTGGGAAACCCTCACATCGATGACGTCAAATACGTTCATGTTACGGGGACGAATGGTAAGGGATCCGTCTGCGCCTCAGTATACTCCGTCCTAAGAGAAAGATATCGTTCAGGACTCTATCTCTCCCCCCACGTATATCGCTTTAACGAGAGAATAGTGGTGGATGGAAAGGAGATAGAGAGCGGATACATAGTTGATTTCGTCAGGAGGGTGAAGCCGATACTGGAGGAGATCGGGGCGAGATCGCGGAAGCCATCCTTCTTCGAGGTTGTAACGGCTATGGCCTTCCAATACTTTAAGGATAAAGGATGCGACTTCGCAGTAATCGAGGTGGGGATAGGCGGAAGACTGGATCCAACAAACGTGATACGCCCCCTAGCCTCAGCGATAACCTCGGTCGCTCTAGATCACACGCACATACTCGGCAACACGGTCGAGGAGATAGCTTTCGAGAAAGCCGGAATAATAAAGCCTGATACTCCGGTCGTAAGCGGCGTTAGGAATACCCGAGCCAAAAAGATTATAGAAGACATCGCTAAGAAGAGGGGAGCGCCATTCTATGATGCATCATCCGCATACGAGGTCTATGACGTAGACATCCAGCTTAATGGGATGAGGCTTAGAGTTGTTGGCGACCACGGCGAATATAGAATAAACTTCCCGCTGATCGGAAGACACCAGATAGACAACGTGCTCGTTGCATTAAAGATCATAGAGGTTTTGGGGGAAAGATATCCGCTGAAGAAAAGTGAGATAGAATCCGGCTTATCGAAGGTCAGGCTACCCGGCAGATTCGAGATCAAAATGAGCGATCCGCTACTGATATTCGATATAGCCCATAATCCTGCTGCATCGAAAGCCTTGGCGGATACGGTGAAGGAGCTGGGGCTCGAGAACGTAACCATACTATTCTCCATATTGAGGGATAAGGATGTGGATGGCGTCCTGAAGAATCTAAGCAAGATCTCTAACGACATCGTAGTAACCGAGATAAGCGATGAGCGAAGAAAAATGCCTGCCGAGGAGATTGAGAAATATGCGAGGAGATATTTCAAGAGCGTTAAGATGATAAAGGATAGTCGTAAAGCTTTGGAATACGCCCTAGAGAAATCAGATGTCATAATTGCTACCGGATCAGCATATCTTCTAGGCGAGTTGGAGAGATACTTGCATGACCTGATCTAGATGCTGGTCTTAAGCCTCCTAACATA
>CAYNFG010000029.1:0-7833 GCA_964396455.1 uncultured Nitrososphaeria archaeon
GGGCTGTGGTTACACTTAAATTTTCGAGTTCATCTTCCGGATTGGGAAGGGTGGCGATGGCACGCCAAATTATTTAGCCTACCGGCATCAAAAGCTCCGATATCAAGCCCGGTTTAGTCAGGTTAGCATGTATTGTGAGGTGTCTGGAGAATGGTCTTAACCGGAAGATATAATCCCCTAGAGGTTGAGGAAGAGATCTCGCGATGGTGGAGCGAGAATAGGATTCTAGAAAAGGTTTTCAAGCTAAACGAGAACGCTCCGGTCTTCGCGTTTTTAGAAGGACCTCCAACCGTAAACGGCTATATGCATGTTGGTCATGCTCGAGGCCGGGTCTACAAGGATATAATCCTTAGATTCCAGACCATGAATGGGCTATATGTCTGGAGGAGGGGTGGATGGGACTGCCTCGGATTGCCCACCGAGCTTGAGACCGAGAAGAGGCTTGGCCTGAAGTCGAAGAAGGATGTCGAGAAGATCGGGATGGAGAAGTTCGTCGAGGAGGCGAATAAGCTTGTCGACTACTATATCGATCACTGGAGGAAAGCCTCGGAGAGGCTTGCGGTCTGGCTGGATTACGATAATGCGTATCAGACTAGGCATGAACGCTATATCGAGCACGTCTGGTGGCTGATAAAGCAGGCGTATGAGAAAGGCGATCTCGTAGAAAGCTATAGGGTGGTCCCATTCTGCCCGCGATGCGAGACCCCGCTTAGCAGCCACGAGGTTGCTCAGGGCTACGAGGAAGTCGAGGATCCATCGATCTACGTGAAGTTTAGGCTGAAAGGCTCCGGGAACCAGTATGTCGTAATCTGGACGACGACTCCCTGGACCCTGGTAGCGAATGAGGCTGTGGCGGTTCATCCCTATGAGAAATATGTGAAGGTTAGGGTTGGAGACGAGTATTGGATTCTTGGAGAAAAGCTTGCAGCCCTAGTCCTCGGAGCTCTAGACGTATCCAGCTACGAGATAGTCGATAGGTTTGATGGATCATCCATCGTCGGCTTAGAGTATGAGCATCCATTGATCGAGAAGGTTCCAGCCCATAATGAGCATAAGCCTCCAGCCCATACGATAATCGCAGCCGAGTTCGTGACTATGGAGGAGGGGACGGGATGCGTTCATACCGCTCCAGCTCATGGTCCAGAAGACTTCGAGGCTGGGAGGAAGGTTGGGCTACCGATCTTCAACCCCGTTGCTCCGAATGGCTACTTCACCGAGGCTGGCGGAGAATTCTCCGGAAAATACTTCAAGGAGGTTAGCGAGGAGGTCATGGACTATCTCCAGGAGAAGGGCCTGCTCCTCAAGCGGGATAAAGTTAGGCATAATTACCCGCACTGCTGGAGATGCGGGTCTCCGCTAATCTATCTCTCCAGCAAGCAGTGGTTCCTTAGCGTTAAGAGGATTAAGAAGCTGATGATAGAAGGTAATAAGAAGATCCTCTGGAAGCCTAAATGGGCTGGAGAGCACAGGTTCGGAGACTGGCTGGAGAATGCCGAGGATTGGTGTATAACGAGGACGAAGATCTGGGGAACCCCACTCCCGATCTGGAGATGCGAGAGATGCGGCGAGATAAGAATAGTTTCAAGTAAGAAGGAGCTTGAGGAGGCGGAGATTAAGCCTCCCGAGATAAGGCTTCTAAGACCTTGGGTAGATCGAGTGATGTTCAGATGCAGGAAATGCGGGGCGTGGATGAAGCGAGAGCCATTCGTAATGGATACCTGGCTCGACTCGGGTATGGCTCATACAGCGAGCATAGACGGCCTGCATAATCAAGACCTCTTCAAGAAGCTCTTCCCCTACGACTTCATAACCGAGGCGATAGACCAGACGAGAGGATGGTTCTATACGCTCCTCTTCACCTCAACCCTCCTCTACGGCGAGCCGCCGTATCGAAGCGTCCTAAACCAAGGCCATGTAATGGATGCCCAAGGCAGGAAGATGAGCAAGAGTAGGGGGAACGTGATCTGGGCGATGGACATGATGGAGAAGTATGGAGCAGACCCCCTAAGACTCTATCTAGCATCCAAGGCGGCGCCATGGGAAAACATGAACTTCGTCGAGCGCGAGGTAGAGCAGATAATCCAAGAATTGAACATACTCTGGAACGTCTTCTCATTCACACTAACATACTTCGAGCTAGATAAGTTCGACCCGGAGAGGATTAGCGTCGAGTCCATACAGAAGTATCTGAAGCCGGAAGACAAATGGATTCTCTCCAAGATAAACAGCCTAACAAGCCACGTCACGAGCAACCTCAAAGCATATAACATACACTCAGCGGTCAGGGCGATAAGAGACTTCATAGTCGAAGACCTAAGCAGGCTATACATCAGAGCGATCAGGAGAAGAGTCTGGATAGAGGAGGAGACCTGGGATAAGAAGGCGGTCTACGCAACCCTATACTACGTTCTAAGGAAGCTCACCCTCCTGATAGCCCCGATAACACCATACCTCGCAGAAAAACTCTACCAAGAGATAAAGCTGCGGGATGACCCGGAGAGCGTTCATATGTGCAGCTGGCCCAGACCAGATGAAGAATTCATAGACGAGGAGCTGGAGGACGATATGGAGATAGCCCGAACAACAATATCCGAAGCGATAGCCCTAAGACAGAAGCATGGAAGAAAGCTTAGATGGCCTATAAAGACGCTAATACTAGCGCCTCATAGCCCGAAGATCCAGAAATCGCTAAAGAAGCTCGGCGAATTCATAAAATCCCAAGTCAACGCTCTGGAGTTAAGGATACTGGATGTCGGCGAAAAGCCGGAGGGAGCGAGGATCAGGGTGAAGCCCCTCTATGAGAAGCTTGGTCCAAAGCTCAAGAAGGATCTAGGAGAGGTTGTTGAGAGGCTTAGCAGAATGGATGGGGAATACGTTAAATCTGAATTGGAGGGGCAAGGCGTTCTAAAACTAGTCCTCTCTAGTGGGAGGAGTGTAGAATTATCTGAAGAAGATCTATCCTTCGAGGAAGAGCTTCCGGAGAATCTTGGAAAGATCTCTGGAAGGTTCGCCGACATCTACATCGATCTATCGGAGACTAGGGAGATCGTTGCGAGGTCGCTGGCGAGGGAGGTCATTCGGAGAATACAGGTTATGAGGAAGGAGATGAACCTGAACATATCCGACTACATAAACGCCGTAGTAGTCCTCCGAGACGAGGAGGATCTACAGCTTCTAAACGAGATGAAAGATTACATAATGGAGGAGATCAGGGGGAAGAGCCTGATAATAACCCTAGACGAGAAGAAGAGCTTAGAAGGCGGCTATGAGAAGACCTGGAACATCGAGGGAAAAGATTATAGGATGATCATAGCGAGAGCTGGAGACCAATGATCCATCGAGAATTCTAGGTGAATTCATGCCATCACTCATCGAATACGTTAAGGAGGTCTTCAAAAAGCTTGACGATAACCATTTTAAGGTTCTCAGGGTGATAGAGGCGAACCTATCGAGGTTCGAGGTAGTTCCTAGAGATGTGATATTCCGGGAGAGCGGTCTAGGCCAGCGTGCTGAAAAGCTTCTGAGAAAGCTCCACGAGTATAAGCTTATCTGGGCGCCGAGAGGATTTGAACGAGGATTCTGCATAAACTATAATGGGCTAGATCTTCTAGCATTAAGAGAGCTGGTCGATCGAAATATAATCGAGAGCCTCGGGAGGCCGCTGGGCGTCGGGAAGGAGGCGGACGTATATGATGCCTTATCCCCGAAGGGGGAGAGAATAGTCGTCAAGTTCTTCAGGATTGGCAGGACGAGCTTTAGGAGGTATGAGAGGCATCGGACGAGCCTCGTCTCGGCTCATAGCTATCTAGCTGCATCGGTTAAGGCAGCTGCAAAAGAGTATCAAGCCCTCAGAATCCTATACCCGAAGGGCGTCAGAGTTCCAAGACCCATCGCCAGGAATAGGCATATAGTTGTTACGGGATTCTTCCAAGGAATAGAGCTTGCCATAATTCAGGAGCTTAATGATCCGCTTAGGATACTGGGAGAGATACTTAGGAACGTGAAGAAGGCTTATGATGCCGGAGTCGTTCATAGCGATTTAAGCGCATATAATGTGCTCATAACACCTGATGAAAACATGCTGATTATAGATTGGCCTCAGTGGGTTAGCCCAAGGCATCCGATGGCGCAGACCTACCTTAGGAGAGACATCTCGGGATTGGTCAAGTTTTTTAGGAGGAAGTGGAGGCTCTACGAGCTACCGGAAGAATATCTGAAAATTATCAGGGAGCTTTGCAAGGAAACCTTTTTAATATAAAATGGCGGAGCTAGATTGAAGGGTGTAGCTAGTAATGGCGTCTATGCGGCTGGGAGCGATAATAAGTTTTATCGGCGTGGCGATAGCGATCGCCCCAATATCCTACTTCCTCACGCTCTCAACGGGAGATCCTATGAGGCAATTCCTAACCCAGCCAATACTCGCCCTACCGCTAATACTATACTTCACGATAGCAGGAGGAGCGGTAACAGCCTTCGGACTAATATTATTCATCAAAGCTGCACGCGCGCCACCAGAAGTATCCTCGCCCAGCATAGTAAGAAGACCTATAGTCGCTCAAGAATTTCCACCACCCCAACCTCCAAGAAGAATAGAAAGACCAATCCATACCTCGAGAAAGAGACCAGGAGAAATTGTCGCAGAGATAGAGCGGGAGATAGAGGAGATAGTCCAGTCTGAGGGGGTTAAAGCAGAGGAAGAGGAGAAAGAAGAAGTGGTAGGGGAGGAGGTCGTCGAAGAGAAGAAACCTGAAATAGAAGTAATTACGAGAGGACAGGATATCGTTTGCCCGAGCTGCGGCGAACTCAATAAGCTAGGCTCCACGAAATGCGTTAAGTGTAAGAAGCCGTTTTATAAGCTGGAGAAAGAGGAGCCTACATGCCCCGTCTGCGGAGCGCCTCTCAGAATGTCGAAGAGGATCTCTGATGAAAGATTTGTCTGCGGGCTATGCTTCTCAGAACTTAAGATTCCCCCCGACGTCCAACAGGAGCTAGGATTATAGTTCTCCAACCACTCTGCAAAAGGCTTCAGATAGAATCACGATCTACATCGTTGTGCATACGAGTATGAGAAAAGCTTAAAATCCCCTCTCTAACGCTATAATGTGAAGAAGCATTGAGCCAGATGCAAAGTGCTGGGACGAGTATGGGTAAGAAGCCGCTGGTAATGGTAATAAAACATCTGAATAAGCTCGTCAGGGTTAAGCTGAAGAACGAGCTGGTATATGAGGGGAAGATGGTCGAATGCGATAGTTATATGAACATCGTCATCGAGAAGGCGGTCGAATACGAGGGAGATGGTAAGAAGGCTCAATATCCGAGGATCCTCATCCGAGGCAACAACATAATGTATATACAGCTTCAGCCAGAGCTTGCCGAACTCTAGACCCGGCAACCACCCTAATTCAGCGGTGCTTCGTGAGACTTTCCTTAAATATTAATAGTTGAAAGGAGATTCCGAATCTGGAATGCAGACGTCAAGGATTGTAGTCGAGAGAATAAACAGGCTGCCGGTCACCCAGCAGTACGTTGAGCTTGTTGAGAGGAAGGGGCTTGGACACCCCGACTATATAATCGACTCAGCGTGCGAGTATGCGAGCATAGCTCTATCGAAATATTATCTGGATAACTTTGGTCAGATACTCCACCATAATCTAGACAAGGGATTGCTTGTCGGCGGGAGGTCGAATGTCTGGTTTGGGGGAGGAGTGATCGAGGAGCCGATAAACATCTTAATCGCTGGAAGAGCTACTACGAGATTATCTACCCCATCAGGCGAGGTTGAGATACCCTACAGGGAGCTTATAGAAGATGCCGTCAAAAAGTTCATTCGAGAAAATTTCAGATTCCTAGACCCCGAGAAGCATGTGGTAGTCGATATGAAGATTAGGATGGGGAGCACGGACTTAAGAAAGATCGTCAATAGCTCCGACGAGATTCCTAGGGCGAATGATACTTCCTATGGGGTGGGCTATGCGCCCCTCTCCCCGCTCGAGAAGCTCGTCTATGAAACGGAGCGTAAGATCAATTCTAGGAGCTTCAAGGGCAGGGTTCCAGAGAGCGGGGAGGATTGTAAGGTTATGGGCTTAAGGCTTGGAAAAAGATACGTTATCACGGTCGCCGATAGCATAATAGCGTCATTAACGCCGGATCCTGATCATTATCAAGCCGTTAAGGAGGAGATCCGGGAAGAGGTCTTCAAGACTGCCGAATCCGTTCTTAAGGGAGTGGAGTATGAGGATATAGAGGTTTATGTGAATACTGCTGATAAGCCGGAGGAAGGAATCTTTTATCTGACGCTGACCGGGACATCAGCCGAGAGCGGCGACGATGGGAATACCGGTAGGGGGAATAGGGCTAATGGGCTCATAACCCCGAATAGGCAGATGTCCCTCGAGGCGACCGCCGGAAAGAATGTTAGATCTCATGTTGGGAAAATCTATAACATCATAGCGAGGCAGATGGCCGAGCGGATATACCGGGAGACCGGGCGAGTCGATGAGGTATACGTCCGAATCCTAAGCCAGATAGGAAGACCTATCACAAAGCCTCTGATAATCTCGATACAATACACAGCACTTGATAATCTCGACGAAAAGTCGTTCGCATACGAAGCCGCCGAGATAGCTAAGGATCAGATCCGCAGAATTACGGAGCTTGAGAAGCTCGTTTTAGAGCAGAAAGTAATGCTCTTCTAAGCTAAGAACCTATCCAACCCCCTTCGCCTCTGCAAAACCTCATGGCATTTTTTAGGGGTAACGCATTTGAATTCTACGCCATATCTCGTTAATTCTCGGATAGCCGATTTTTGAATCCCGGGGGCGGCGATAATCATCCTAGGCTTCCTGCCAAATTCCTTCTCTATCTCATTCACGTATCCGATTAGCTGCCGGATATCTTCAGCCGTAGCATTTCTCCGCTTTATCTCTATAACGGTTAGGTTTCCCGAGGAGTCTACCCCGAGGATATCTATGAAGCCAGCTCGCCCAGCTCTTCTCTCGTCTTCCATAGGCTTAAACCCTTCCTCGATCAGGGATGGATCCAGAAGTATCGCTTTCTTCATCTCCTCCTCGGTAGCATACATGGCGAATTCTGCGAGGTCTCTTAGCTTTCGCACCTCGACGCTATAGACGGATTTAATCTTAACTTTAAGAAGCTCCTCGGGGTTCATCCTCCTAGCCTCGATCACCAATACACCGTCTTCTAAGAATACTTCGATTTTAGATCCCGGGGGCTGCCAATTAACAGGCTCGTAGCCGGTAGGTCTATGGACGAGCAGGCTACCATCCTGCTTTATGATTAGTAGGCGTTCTCCGGGACCTAGGCTGGAGGCTGCTCTACCCTCATAATAGACCTCCATCAAACCCGTCAATACGATTAGCGACCCCGATCTTATGCCCTCCCTAATCTTTTCAGCTGCATATTCTAAGTCCAAAGGCGTGCCTCCAATCCTATAATCACGGAACTGGTTAAAAATGAATACTAGGCGATGCTCGTGGCAGATGCTTTAATTATCCGTAGAATCTCTCCCAGATCAGCATTAACCTCTTCTGGATGCTTAGAGACCTTCAAAACTATATCCGGATCCTTTAGGCCGTGGCCCGTTACTATGCAGACGACCCTTTCATCTCGGTCTATAAGCCCGTTCTTAGCAGCTTTTATCAGGCAGGCTATCGGTGCTGCGCCCGCAGGCTCGGCGAATATACCTTCCTGTGATGCTAGAATTCGCTGGGCGGCGAGTATCTCCTCATCCGAGACTATGGTCATAAGCCCGCCGGTCTCCCTCACGGCTTTAAGGGCACGCTTCCAATTTACCGGATTACCTATCCTGATCGC
>CAYNFG010000029.1:7933-12354 GCA_964396455.1 uncultured Nitrososphaeria archaeon
ATCTCGTAGGATGCTGTTTTCTGACCTTCGAGCCTGAAGGGGTTTATCGAGTTTAGGAGATAGAATAGCTTATCCTTGCTAAGTTCCTTTACGATCCTCAGGCAGTCGTCGAAGCTTCCTCTAACGGCCAATACTCTAGCTCCATGTATTATGGCCTGGCTTAGCTTGCCTAGGGCGATCTTCTTTGCGGGGACTAGGACCACGCATTTCAGCCCAGCTCTCGCGGAATATGCAGCAAGGCTACTGCTGGTATTTCCTGTCGATGCGCAGATCGTGATCCTCGCCCCCATTTCGAGAGCTTTCGTAACGCCGACGGTCATTCCCCTATCCTTAAAGGAGCCCGTAGGATTATCTCCCTCATACTTTACATAGACCTCTCTTATACCGAGCATCCGCTCAAGATTCCTACATCTGATAAGCCTCGTCCCACCCTCATTCATAGATACGATCTTACTATGGTCGCTGATCGGCAGAAGCTCCCTATACCGCCAAACTCCAAGCGGCCTCTTATCATAATCCCTCAACCAGGGAATATTCGATACCTCTTCTCCAAGCTCATAGCGGACGTCTAGAAGATCCCCACATCTAGGACAGAAGTATATTCTCTCAGATCCCGGATACTCCTCGCCACAACCAATACATTTAAGCAGATATTTTTGCAGAGTCCAGATCACCTCCTCTTTAGATTTCGGAGACCCCTGGCCCAGGCTCGGTTAGATAGATCTGGCAATCATATCCCTTCGAGCTGTAAAGGTTCTTGAGGGCGTTGGCCAAGGTCGATCTCCTCTCCTTTTCTATGACGCCGATTATCGCCGGCCCCGCCCCGCTTACAGCGATTCCGGCTTCAAGGGATTTAGCCAAGCTTTTAACCTCCTCGTATTCCGGGATTAAGCCGGCCTTTGCTCTCGCAGGCTCGACTACTAGATCATGCATCCCCTCCTTAATCATCTTTACGTCTCCTAGAGCCATCCCTATGGCCAGGGTAGCGGCCATGCCGACGTTATGAACGAGCTGGGATAGGGGGACCGTCTTCGGGATAACCTCTCTAGCCCTCCTAGTCGAGCCCTTCTCGACGTTCGGCAATACCACCACTATTCCGAGGTTTTCCGGCGCTCTTAGAGAGCATACTCTCAGCGGGTTCTTCGAAGAGATTATCGTGAAGCCTCCATAGATAGCCGGAGCGACATTATCCATATGCGGCTCGCCGGCTGAGACGTATTCTCCTAGAGCGGCGTATTCGACCAGCTTCTCCTTGGATAGATTTAGGTTGAAGAGCTTATCGACGGCATAGGCTGTAGCTGCGGCTGTTGCAGCCGAGCTTCCGAGGCCGCTTCCCGGCTTAATATTCTTCCAGATCCTAAGTTCAACGCCTCCGGGGAGATTGAAGTCTTCTAGCATGCGGAGAGCGACATAGCCCCCTGTATTCCGCTCAGGCTCCAGCGGCACCTCATATCCATCCATCAGCCTTATCCTCACACCAGGCTCGCTAACCCTTTCAACCTCGAGGATGTCATACGGCTCCTTTAAAGCCAATCCAAAAACATCGAAGCCTGGGCCGAGGTTTGCGGAGGTTGCCGGCGCCCTAACCCGCATACTATCAGGATAGACGCAGTCTAGATAGGTGAAAAATATTCGCATGATATAGGTTATAGGAGAGCCCGGGAGGGGATTTGAACCCCTGTAGAGCGGGTCTGCAGCCCGCCGCCTAGCCGCTCGGCCACCCGGGCGTATTCCCCTAGTAGATACCTTGATGTTAGGGGTTTTTGAGGATTGCGGATTTCCTTAAAATTTGGTCGGAGCCTTCTTGGAGTGGGGTCTCTATTGGAGAGGCGGAGAAGCCTGTTAAGACTTCTAATGAGCTGGAGAGGCATCCGAATTTTTAACAAGTCTAGGATGAGCGAGGAGGTCGCCAAGCTTATACTTGAGGCTGGGATTAGAGCGCCGAGCTATTCCTATCTTCAAGCATACTCGATTATCCATGTTAAGGATGAGAGGCTTAGGGATGAGGTTGCCAGGCTATGTGAGGGGCAGGATGAGGTTGTAAGGAATGCGGCGGCGGTGTTCCTAATCTGCGCGGATCTTAATAGGGCTAGGAGGCTTATAGACCTGCTAGGCCATGAGCATGTTTTAGAGTCGAATAAGCATCCTGTCGAATCCATCTTCGCGGTATTCGATTCAGGTCTTCTAACAGCATTCATGATTATAGCGGCGGAGGCTCTAGGATATGGCTCGACAATCCTCGATTATCCACTCGTCTACCCAAGAGAGTTTGCAAGGCTGTTTAGGCTTCCGAAGGGCGTAACCCCCCTCATCCTCCTCTGCATAGGCGAGAAAGCCGAGCTACCTCCACTAAGACCCAGACTACCAATACATCTAGTATGCCATCAGGACAGGTATCAGGAGGCGTCGGAAGAGGAGCTGAGAAACTATCTTAGAGAGCTTAGGGATGCGCTCGAGCGAGAAAACTATGTCAGGAAATACGTTGGCCTGGATATGGATTACCTCGAATACCTCAAGCTGAAAACCGGGTGGGACGACTCCCTAAAGAAGACCTACGATGCCGTAGAGAAATACCTGAAAGAGAACCTGCTCAAATTCTAGCCTCCGGGCTGGAGGATATTAATTCTGCCGCCAACCCCTATTCTAGGAGGATTAGGGAATGGAGAATATTACCCGAATACTCTCAAGCTATGCGGAGATCGTGAATAAAGCCTTAGAGGAGGCTATTCCGAGGAAAATTACAAAAGATCATCTTAGCAAGCTGCTTGGAGAAGCCGAATACGAATATGAGACAGAATCTCTGAATAAGGGGATCTTCGAGCCATTTTGGGATCTAGCCGATAGAGGCGGTAAAAGATGGAGGCCGGCGTTAATGCTGATGGTTTATGAAGCCTTGAAGGGAGATCCACGGGAGATCGCGGCGCTCTCGATAATCCCGGAAGTAATTCATAACGGGACTCTGGCGGTAGATGATGTCGAGGATAGGAGCGAGTATAGAAGGGGGAAGCCTTGCATCCATAGGATCTATGGAGAGGATATCGCGATAAACATGGGGAATACCATGTATTATCTTCCATTAACGATTCTAAGGAGGATGAATCTACCGGATCAGAAGAGGTTGAAGATACTTGAGGAGTATATTGAGATGATGCTTAAGCTAAGCTTCGGCCAGGCGATGGATATAGCATGGCATAGAGGCATGGTCGAGAATATAAACGAGAACCAATACCTCCAAATGGCCTTATTCAAGACGGGGGCTTTAGCCGGGTTCGCGGCAAAGCTCGCAGCGATAATGGCGGACGTCCCGGAGGAGAAGGCTAGGAAGGTTCAGAGGTTCGCCGAGCTGATAGCCGTCGCATTCCAGATACAGGACGACATACTAAACATAATCGGAGATGAGGCGAAATACGGCAAAGAGATAGGAGGAGACATAACCGAGGGAAAGAGGACGCTCATGATAATCCACGCGCTCAGAACCCTTCCGAAGCGAGAAGCCGAACGGCTCAAAGAGATCCTCGATATGAAAACCGGCGACAGGAAGCTAATTACGGAAGCCATAGAGCTTATCAGGAAATCGGGAAGCATAGAATACGCTAAACAGATATCGAGGAAGCTAGCAGAAGAAGCCCTCAAAATCTTGAGAGAAGCGATACCCGAAGATGAGAAGCGGAGGAAGCTTGAGGTTCTCGCAAACTTCCTAATAACGAGAGAATATTGAGGGAGGAAGAAGATTCGAGAAGCTCCACCATCAGACATCGGTTGCAGCGGAGGATGTGAGGCAGCCCCGATCCACTCTGGATAAAGGTTTATCCATTAATATGCCCCCTCAAATTATATGAGCTCCGAGATAAAGTTTGAGGTTATCGAGGTTAAGATACCCGAAGGATGCAACGTGGTATTCGGGATAACGCATTTCATCAAAAGCGTCGAAGACATATACGAGGCGTTCGTGAATACCGTTCCGGGAGCAAAGTTCGGGCTAGCGTTCGCCGAGGCAAGCGGCCCATGCTTGATCAGGCATGAGGGGACCGATGAGGAGCTTAGGAGGCTGGCGGCGGAGACCCTTCTAAGGATAGGATGCGGTCATACCTTCATCGTCTTCATGAGGGATATGTATCCGATAAACGTGATGCAGAGGCTTAAAGCCGTCCCAGAGGTCTGCACGATCCTAGCCGCTACAGCAAACCCCCTACAGATAATAGTCGCAGAAACCTCCCAAGGAAGAGGCGTAGTCGCGGTTATCGATGGATTCAAGCCTAAGGGAATAGAGGCCGAGGAGGATATTCGGAAGAGGAGGGAGTTCCTCCGAAAGATAGGCTACAAGTTCTAGATCCTAACTATCCCCTTTTATTATGGCTCGCCTAAGATAGACTTTTAAGCAGAATATCCCGAGTTAGCTTAGTGATGAGAGCGGGTATTTC
>CAYNFG010000030.1:0-11984 GCA_964396455.1 uncultured Nitrososphaeria archaeon
GCGTTTAATAGGGCTAGAGTCGATAATACGTGAGAGAATCCTTTAAGGATGAATGCCGCTATATTCAGGACCCCGGAGAGTATTAGGTTCGCTAGGGGGCCTGCTAGGGCGATCATCCCGAGGGTTTCGATCGTCGTTAGGCCCGAGATGACGACTGCTCCGGGAGCAATTATCTTGAAGGGGATTATGGGGATCGCTGTCACTAAGGTTAGAATGGCTCCGAATGGATCGAGCTTGAACCTTGCATAAAGCCCCTTCGATCTAGCATATGCTCTATGACTAAGCTCATGGAGAAGGAAGGAGGCTACGAAGCCGATTAGATAGCATATGAGGTATATTGGATGTATCAGGAAGTTATAGCCTATAAGCGAGAATCCGACTAGGATCACCAGCAGCGCTCCTATAAAGAAGTGTAGATATTCTCTTCGAGCTTCGAGGCTAGCCGCTCTCCTATACCATCTCGGCTCTAAAGCCTCTTCAATAGGCTTTTTCTCAAGCATCCGCCTTAGCTTAAACTCCTTTTCATAGGGCGATGCGGCTGCGCGTAGCCCTGGGCAATTATGCTTCTCGGGAAGCCTATGCTCCGAGCAGAAATACTCGCCGCAATAAGCGCATCTAAATGGCATTAAAACCTCCTTACCGCATACAGCGCATCTGGCCATAAGCCCTCCTCCAGGCAGAGATAAAGCCTATTAGGCTAGATATTAGCCGGATTGCTCGAATATAAGCATTAGAAACATTAAATCGTCCCAGCCCGAGGATATAGGTGATGAGCAGAAAGTTTCTACCGGATGATCTTGAGAGGATGATTAGGAGGAGGTTAGAGGAGCTAGCTCGAGACCTCGTGCAGGATGTATCGGGGATAGTTGAGGAAGCTTTAGAGACTTTTAAGCCGATAGCTAGGCGGATGATTATACAGGAGTATATAGCTCCAGACTACGACGTATATGTTAAAGGCGATCGAGTCGTAGCCTTAATTCAACTCCCCGGGGCGGAGAAGGAGTCTATAGATCTTAGGATAACGGAGAGAATGCTTATGCTCGAAGCAGCCTTCTCGAAAAATCTCGTCGAAAAAGCTCCAGAAGCTAGGCTATTCAAATCCAAAGGCTATAGATGCTCGATCGAGCTTCCCGAGGAGGTCGATCCAGCCGGGGGAACAGCCTCCTATCAAAATGGGGTATTATTGGTGCAGCTTCCAGTAAAGAAGCTGAGAGGAGTCAAGGTTAAGATAGAGTAGCCGAACCATGGCTCACACCCCATATAGCGAGCTTGCAAGATTATGTGAAAGGCTTACGGAGCTTAGCGGTAGAAAGGATAAGATAGCGCAGATAGTTAGATTTCTGAAGGATATCGATCCATCCGAGGCGGCGCCAGCGGCTCTCCTTCTAATAGGAAGGGTAACTCCAGAGGGGAGTGAGGAGAAGCTTGAGGTAAGTATTGCCGCTGCATTCGAGCTATTAGAGGAGGCTGGCCAGCTGACCCTCCTAGACTCCGAGCCGCCAACCATTATAGAGGTCTGGAATACTCTTCAAGAGATTGCTAGGCTAAGAGGCTCAGGGTCTAGGGAGAAGAAGCTCTCGCTTCTAAGATCACTCATACATCGGATGAGCGATCTAGAGAGGCACTGGTTTCTAAAGCAGCTTGTTGGAGAGATGCAGCATGGCGTTAATGAGGGGCTGCTTCTAGAGGCTCTATCAGAGCTTACAAATACGCCTCTCCAAATCGTTCAAAGAGCGTTTATGCTCTTGGGTAAGATTGGAGACTTGGTTAGTCTAGCTGTAACTAGTGGTAGGAAGGGGATTGAGAGCGTAAAGCTTGAGCTCTTTAGACCATTAAGACCTATGCTAGCGGAAGTATGCCATGATGTTGAGGAGTTTCTGAAGGAGGTTGGAGAGCCGGTAGCCCTCGAATACAAGTTCGATGGAGCTAGGGTGCAGATCCATATCAGAGGGGAGGTCGTCAGGATATTCTCGAGAAGGCTTAGCGAGGTGACGGAGAGCCTCCCCGATATAGTTCGGCAGGTTAAAGGCTTCGCATCCAAGATTAGCGAGGCGGTCTTAGATGGAGAGGTCGTTGCGGTAGCGGATGATGGAAGACCCTTACCCTTCCAAGAGCTATTAAGGCGGTTTAGGAGGATTCGAGATGTCGAGGAGGAGTCTGAGAGAATCCCGTTAAGACTCTGGATATTCGACATACTATATCTAGATGGCCGAGAACTTCTGGACGAGCCGTATAGTAGGAGGCGTAGGATTCTCGAGGAGCTGATTCCCAGAGATTATCTAACTCCGATGATCATTACGGAGAAGGCGGAGGATGTCCAGCGATTTATGGAGAAGGCTATAGCGGAGGGGCATGAGGGATTAATGATTAAGCGGTTAAGCTCGCCGTATAGACCGGGGAGGAGGGAGAAGCTATGGCTTAAGCTTAAGCCTGCTGAAACGCTCGATCTCGTAATAGTTGCAGCCGACTGGGGTCACGGCAGAAGAACGGGATGGCTTAGCAACTATCATCTAGCAGCATACAACCCAGAAGACGGCAGCTTCCAAGTCGTCGGAAAAACCTTCAAAGGATTAACCGACGAGGAATTTGAATGGATTACGAAAAGGCTTCTGGAACTTAAAATAAGCGATGATGGATATACTGTAAAAGTTAAGCCAAGGATCGTCGTCGAGGTGGCATATAATGAGATCCAGAGAAGCCCCAAATACCCCTCAGGATACGCTCTGAGATTTGCTAGAATAATCCGGATTAGAAATGATAAGCGCCCCGAGGAAGCAGATACTATACAAAGGATCGGGGAGCTTTATCTAAAGCAGTTCGAGAAGAAGAGGATGCCGAGAGAGGACATCATCTGGAAGCTTAGAATAAGATAAGCCGAAGACAGGATATTCCCCCTATAGTCACCTAGAGAATCCATGGGTTAGAATACCCGTAGGCTTCTAGGGAAATCTTTTTTGAAGCTCTATCCCTTCCAGCTCTCTAGAGTATGGGGAGAGCGATCATAGGATATGGTGCTGGCTTAGGGCTTCTCACCCTAGCAGGTCTCCTACTAGGTATCGAAGGCCCAGGTAGCCAAGCAATAACTCAATTCAATCTATTCATAGTCCTCCTAAAGGCATATACACCACTTCTAACACCCTTCTCCTCGATCCTCGGCTATCCAATATTAGGCGGGTCTCAGAGCCTCGGACCGCTCCCCCTCCTCATCTGGATAGCTATAGGCTGCCTCCTAGGCATACTTCTCAGAAGCGGCGGCGGAGCCGCGAAAGCCATGTTCTTAACGTCTGCCACGATCCTGATCCTATGGATAGGCTCCCTATTCTTCTCAGCACCAGCTTGGCCAGATCAACGCAGCTGGCTAATGGCCATAAGCAATCTATCAAATGATCTTATATCAAGGCCGATAGACCTTGGGTTTATACTCCTAGGCCCCATGCTAGTCTCTGCAGTAATAGGCCAGCTAACAGGAGAGATTAGCTCGAGGCTAGTCCAAGAGAAAGAGCTTGAGGAGAGATACAGATTATATTAGCGTCATCCATTTCTGATAAAGGAAGAAAAAAGGTGGATATAGGGGGATCTCTACTCAGGCTAAATGCTTTCAATAGCCTCCTGTGGAGCTGGTGTAGCAGCCGGCTTTGCCTTAGGCTTCGCTCTTCTAACCCTCTTCTTCCTCGTGGTCTTCTTTTTAGCAGCCTTCTTCTTGGCTTTCTTCTTTGCAGCCTTCTTCTTTGCCGTCTTCCTCTTAGTCGTCTTCTTCTTTGTAGCCTTCTTCTTTTTCCTCGTAGTCTTCTTAGCCTTCTTTCGGGCCATTTATTTCTTCACCCGTCGGTTTTATATACATCCGAGTTATATAAAAAATTTTCGGAAAATTTTACGCATCAATTTTGAAGTAAAATTTTGAGAACAATTTTTATCGGGGCATCGACATTATTTTTATGCATCGGTGAGAGTATGGCTGAGGTCGATTTTTCGGATTTTCAGAAGCTAGATATCCGGGTTGGGAGGGTTATTTCTGCGGAGAGGGTTGAGGGCGCTGCTAAGCTATTGAGGTTTGAGGTTGATTTTGGAGAGTTTAGGAAGCAGTCTGTTGCCGGGCTTGGCCATATCTATAAGCCTGAGGACTTCATCGGTAAGCAATTTGTCTTCGTTGTAAATCTTAAGCCTAAGAAGATTAGGGGCGTTGTCTCGGAATGCATGATGCTCGCGGCCGTGATAAATGAGAACGATGTCGTTCCAATAGTTCCCCAGAAGGAAACCCCTGATGGCTGTAAGGTCTTCTAACCAGATCCTCTCTCATACACCCATTCCGAGAGCCTTTAGGGCAAATGCAAAAAAGGAGGTCTATAAGCCTTCTAACCGGGTTAAGCGGAGATGCTAAAGAAGCTCTTCATAGAAGATGTAATGAAGCTACCCGATGGATCGGAGGTCGAGCTGCTCGGCTGGGTGAGGAATAGGAGGGTGCATGGAGGATTAATCTTCCTAGATCTGAGAGATAGAAGCGGAGTAATCCAGGTAGCGATAAAGCGGGAAAACGTTCCAGAGAAGGACTTCGAACAGGCTAAAGATATTCTCAGGGAGTCGGCGGTCAAGGTCATCGGAGTCGTAAAGCATGATCCTAGAGCTCCCAATGGTATAGAGATCCAGTGTAGGAGGCTTGAGATAATCGGCCCAAGCCTAGACGACTTCCCGATAAGGAAGGGTGTTAAGGTTAAGTTCGTTCTCGATAATAGGCATCTCCATATTAGAAGCCCGAAGGTGGCTGCGATAATGAAGATAAGGGCGAAGCTTCTAAAGGCTGCTAGAGACTGGTTTGAGCGAAACGGGTTCATCGAGATTAATTGCCCAAGCTTTATCACGGCAGCGGTCGAGGGTGGTGCAACCCTCTTCGAAGTAGATTACTTCGGGAGAAAAGCATACCTAACCCAGAGTTCCCAGTTCTATCAAGAGGCCGCGATCTATAGCTTGGAGAAAGTGTATAGTATTCAGCCGAGCTTTAGAGCGGAGCTTAGCAGAACTAGGAGACATCTAACGGAATTCTGGCATCTTGAAGCGGAGATGGCTTATGCGGAGCTTGAGGATATGCTTAGAGTCGTTGAAGATCTTCTCTACGCTATGGTGCGAGAAGCATACGAAAACGCTGAAAAGGAGTTCGAGCTCCTCAAAATCCGGCTCGATCCAGAGGTCGCCAAGCCGCCTTATCCTAGAATAAGATATGCAGAGGCACTAGAGATGCTACAGAAAAAGGGCTTTGACATAAAGTGGGGCGACGACTTCGGAGCCGATGAGGAAAGAGAACTCTCGAAAGAATTCGAGAAGCCTTTCTTCGTAACCTACTGGCCTAGAGAGGCTAAGGCATTCTATCATATGCCAGATCCGGAAGATCCTAAAGTTTGTAGAAATGCCGACCTCCTCGCCCCCGGAGGCTTCGGAGAGATAGTTGGAGGAGGTCAGAGGATCCATGATTATAATCAGCTACTTGAAAGGATTCGAGAGAATGGATTGAATCCAGATGATTATAAATGGTATCTCGATCTAAGGAAGTATGGCTCCATCCCCCATAGCGGATTCGGGCTTGGTGTCGAGAGGGTGCTTTGGTGGCTTCTAAAATTATCCCATATTAGGGATGCATGCCTCTTCCCGAGGACTCCTGCCAGAGTTTATCCGTGAAGTTTTGATGAGAAAAAAGTTTTGAAGGCTAAAATTCCTCCTCTTCCTCCTCCCATTCCTCCTCCTCGTCCCATTCCTCCTCTTCCTCTTCAAACTCTTCATCAAACTCGGCCCAAATCATGGCTTCTCTCGAATCAACGATTCTATCCCCTGATTTAAGCATTACCAACCTAGATCCTAAAGATCTTGGAAATCCCCGATTCTAGAAGGCATTAGCCCCCTTAAGCCTTCTAACGAGCGTGCTTATGCTCATGGCTCGAGGAATTCTAATTTTCTCATGTCTAAGCTGGAAATAGGCATCTTGGATGTATTCTAAAGCCGCCTTAAAACTGCTTATCGAGGAGAAGATGTGTCCTCTTAAGATCGGTTTTGAAGGCTGGTATAATGAAAGGACGACGGGCACGAGATAGATCGTTTGAAGATCTCCCTCGAATCTCATCTTCTCAATAAGCTTCCTTAGGAAGATTATTCTCCTTTCCTGGCTCTCTAGTATCTTCAGCTCGGCTGATGGTGGCGGTGGCCTATTCCAATGTTTGCAATCTATCAAGAGCATTAGATTTCCATAGTAGGCTAGTATGTCTATTTGGATTCGCCCCTCCCTAGAGGATATGGTTAGATTCCATTCCGAGCTATATCCAGCCTTCCTGAGGATTTCCGCTATAAGCTTCTCAAAGCTTTTCCAGCTTAGATATTTTGCAAGGTATTTTCCCTCAACCCCGAATTCGAGCCCTCTTAGAATCGCTCTTATCCTAGCTTCCTCGGTGAGCCTAAGCTCGCATGGTGAGAGGTCTAGAATCTTGAGGATTTTCTCGAGCTGCTCTCTCGAGATCAGGGTTTCTTCTAGAAGTTCATCGACAGTTATAGGGCTTTCCGCCGAGGATAGTTTTAGTATCGCTTCGAGAACTCTGGCGATTAGCTCGCTTCTGATATCCATGCTACTAGTGGCTTACGCCTAGATAGAGTGATGCTAGTTTGGGGTGGTTTAGGAGTTCTTCGCAGCCTCCCTCGAAGATGAGCTTCCCCCCGACGAGGAGGTATGCCTTATCTCCTATCTCGAGAGCCTTTTTAGCATTCTGCTCGACTAGTATTATCGTTATGTTTAGTGTATCGCGTAGCTCGATTATCTTTGAGAGGACCTCGTTGGCTATTTTCGGCGCTAGTCCTCCCGTAGGCTCGTCGAAGAGCATTACGCTTGGTCTTCTTAGGAGCGCCATAGCCATGGCGACCATCTGCCTCTCCCCTCCGCTCATAAGCCCCGCCTTCCTTCTCCAATAGCTTTTAATTATCGGGAATAGGTCTGCGACCTCCTCGATCCTTACCTCGAGCTCTTCTTTTGGAAGTATGTATCCGGCCATCCTTAGATTTTCTTCGACCGTTAGGTTCTCGAAGATGTTATTGGTTTGGGGGAGGTAGGCTATCCCGAGCCTCGCTATCTCATGAGGGGGCTTGCCGACGAGCTCTACTCCATTATAGATTATCGAACCGGAGTATATCGTGGTTAGTCCGAAGATCGATTTTAGGAGCGTGCTTTTCCCGCTTCCATTAGGCCCGACTATCACATTTATCTTGCTTTTATCAAAGCTGGCTGAGATGTCGAAGAGGACGTGAAGCCTCCGATATCCGGCGTTCAGTTTCTCAAGCCTTATCATAGCCTATCAGCCCCCTAGATATGCGTCTATTACCTGCGGATCCGCTATAACTATCTCCGGCTTACCCTTAGAGATTATTGACCCGGATGCCATCACGTATACTTCGTCGGTGTATTGTAGCGCTATGTCGAGTCTATGCTCGACGAGGAACAGGGTTATCCCAAGCTGGTCTCTCAGCCTCACGAGCGTCTTGAATATCTCATGCGCTAGGGCTGGATTTACTCCGGCGACAGGCTCATCCATCACTAGGAGCTTAGCATCCGTCATTAAAGCTCTCCCGATCTCAAGGAGCTTCATCTGACCCCCGCTAAGCTTCCCAGCCTCCTGATACCATAGATGATCAAGCTTTAGAAGCTTCAATAATTTGAAAGCCTTCTCAACAGCTCCCTCCTCAACCCTTAACCACCTATCTCTTCTTAAGGCTGAGAAGAATCCCTCGCCGGGGTTTCCCGGATAGGTTACGAGCAGATTCTCTAAGACTGTAAGCTTTCTGAAGGGCTGGGGTATTTGGAATGTTCTAGCAATTCCCTGTTTGAATATGAGGTGGGATGGCAAGCCTGTGATATCCTTTCCATTGAAGAAGATTCTACCTCGATCCGGCTTATAAACCCCCGTTATCAGGTTTATGAGCGTCGTCTTCCCGCTTCCATTAGGCCCTATCAAGATCGTTACTGTCCGCTCTTGAACGTCCATGCTAACCCCATTTACGGCTTTTAGCCCGCCGAAGCTCTTGACTAGATCTCGCACTCTCAATATCTTCTCCGCCATTTTTGCCGAAAACCATAAAAAGGGGTAGGGTAAAAAGTTTTCCCTCTCTACTTCAGGATTACCTCGTCCTTCTCGCAGTCGTAGATCCCTACAGGCTTCCAATCGTATTCTCCACCAGTCTTAACAAGGCTAACGAGCCAATACTGCTTCCCAACTCTATCCCCGTATTCGTTAAGCTCTATATAGCCGCTGGCGCCGTAGTAGAACTTTAGGATGTCTGGAAGCACGGAGATTATGGCATCCGCGTCATACTTGTCCGTGGAGAGGATCGCTAGAGCAACCGCCCAGACCGCGTCATAACTGTTATACGCATAAGTCTCCGGAGTTCGACCAAGCTTATCCTTCACCTTCTTCATGACTTCAATGTATCTATCTCCGATCGGCGCGGCCATCGGGCATGGGAACTTGACCGACGCTATAAACTCCGCTATCTTCGGATCTTCCTGCAGCGCGTAGTCATAGGCATTTCCATCGCTTCCAAACCAATTAACCTTCCAGAGAACGTCATACTCGGTCGCTGTCAAGAAGAAAGCTCTCGCCTCGCCGAATGAGATTAACTGAACTAGTATTTTCTCGGGCGGGACTCCCTCACCTACCAACTTGTTAATCGTTTCAACTAACTTCGCCACTTCTGCCGAGAACTCTTTTGCTTCAGGATCGTATCTTATTTCGCCGGCAACGGTTAACCCGATTTCCTTGGCGGTTTTCTTGACAACATCGCTTAGCCCATCGCCCCACGCATCACCCCTCCAGACCAAGATCATGTGAGTTGCGCCAATAGCCTTCGCATATAGCGGTCCTATCCGTCCTTGGTAGATGTCTGCCGGAACGAATCTATAAACATAATCTCCCGCTATTCCTAGCGTGGGGTCTGTCGAGGACTGGCTGATTATCAAGATCTTGTTTGAGTCGGCATACTCCTTTAGGTTCCTGACCTCGGAGCTCGCCATAGGTCCTATTACGACCCTAACTCCTTTGGCATAGAGGGTTGTCAGCTTCTCCAGCGCCACGCTAGGATTAGTCTCCGTGTCTTCGATGTAGAGCTTAAGCCTCCAGTTCGCCCCTATCTTCTCGAGGAATTGGTTAACATCCTGAACTGCTGCCTCTATCGCGATCTTATCATTTTCTCCAAATGCTGCAAGAGCTCCGGTTAATGGCAGTAGCGCCCCGATTGGCACTTCACCGCTTAGACCTCCTGCGGTAGCTCCAACCCTGGCTCCGGAGAAGTATGGCGCTGTTATCAGCCCTATCCCTATACCTGCGACCAGCATTACGATCGCAAGAACTATTGCGACGATCTTGGAGACTCCTCTAACCTTATTCATTTTGCCTCATCACCTTTTTCGAATGAATAAGCTAGAGATTTATAAGTCTTTGAAGGAAGTCACGTAAATATTCATATCTTGCAGATCGCCCCAGAGCTTTGGAAAAAATGAGGCTATAAGAGCTGGAGGTGCCTTCCCTCTTGTTCCCACCACTTTTAAGAGATGCGGTGATATTTGCCTCATTACTCTCGATGCTCAGCACGGGGCTGACGCTTACCTATATGACGACCAAAGTTCCAAACTTCGCTCACGGCGATTTCGCGACCATCAGCATGTATACGAGCCTCGTCTTAGCGGAGATTTTCGGTTTAAATCCTTACTTGGGTATACCTTTAGGCTTTCTAGTCGGCAGCCTGACAGCTCTCCTACTCTACATTTCTGTTTTAAAGCCGCTTCTTGATAGGGGCGCAAATTATATCATCCTGATGATAGCTACAATAGCCTACGACATGATACTCATATCGGTAATCAATATCCTTGCAGACTCTCTAACCTACGCCTATAAGATAGCTACCCGACTCTTTATACTCAAATCCTATGATTTCTCGATATCCGGTTTGCCGGGCATAGCGGTTGTGGCGCCGTTAATCGCCGTAGTTATAGTAGTTGTCCTTTACCTCTTCCTTAATAGAACAAAGTTCGGGATAGCTATGAGAGCTGCGATAGAGAATCCATCGCTCGCCGGGGTTGTCGGGATAAATGTAAATCTAACCTATGCCGTCTCATGGTTTATCTCTGGAGGGCTTGCCGGGATCGCAGGCTCACTTATGCCTTTATGGCTTATGTGTAATCCGGATCTGGGCATGCGTCTAATCGTTAGCATATTCGCTGCGAGCATCGTAGGCGGGTTAACCAACATTTATGGAGCGTTCATAGGCGGGTTATTGATAGGGTTTGCAGAGGTCTTGGGGACGGGCTATCTCTCGATCATTGTTGGCTCGTGGGTTATACCGTATAGGCCGATAATACCGCTCGTGATGATGTCTCTAACCCTGCTATTCGCTCCTAAGGGTCTGACCGGGATAGCTTGGAGAGAGATATTTAAGAGGGGTGGATAGCCATGCCTCTTCCAATAGCTGCCGTATTCCTGATAGACCTCCTAGCGTTCATCGGCATATTCGCGATAATAGCGCTTAGCCTAAACCTCGAATTCGGGTATATGGGGATTCCAAACTTTGGGAAGCTTCTAGCCGTTGCTGGGGGAGCGTTCTTCGTCGGAGCGATTCCAGGAAGAATCCTAGCATATGCCTTCGGAGTGATGAATGGTCTAGACTATATCAGGGACAATCTAAAGATAGTAAGCAGCCTAAACCAGATACTCTCCTCAAATCCCGCTCTCTCAATAGCCTACCTAATACTCTCATTAATCGGCGCAGCTCTAGCAGGAGCGATCCTAGGGTATATCGCATCCTATCCAGCTATACGGCTTCGAGAAGACTATCTCGCCATAACCCTCTTAGCCATGGCGGAGATCTTAAGGACTATAGGGTATAACTGGCCCGATCTAATAGGCGGGACTAAGGGGATTCCAATACCAGACCCCTTTAGATGGATTAGTGGAGAGCTTAGGATTCTAGCGGCGACGGTCACAATCCTGGCAACCCTGGGAGCAGTTCTAGCATATATGGAGCTGGTAAGCAGATCTCCGCTAGGCAGGGTTCTTAGAGCAATCCGAGATAATGAGCTATCCGCCGAGACCTATGGAAAAGACATCGTAAAATTCAGAATGAAAACCCTGATGGTCGGGTCGGCTATAGCAGCTATCGGTGGAGCCTTATACACCTTCTGGACTGCAAGCGTTACCGCAGCAGGATTTCATAGGGTTACCTATACCTTCTGGCCTTGGGTAATGGTAATCGTTGGAGGAGCAGCAAATAACTTCGGAGCATTAGTCGGTGCTGGAATATTCGTAACCCTAAGAAAGATAATCTCCTTCTACAAGAGCTATTTCGAGCCTTACGTCCCCTTTGACGTGGTCTGGCTGGAATACCTCTTCCTAGGCCTAGCATTAATAATCGTCCTGATGTATAGACCTGAGGGTCTTATCCCGGAGAAGCCTACGAGGACTCTCAGCCCCGATAACCTCCAGCGAATAATCTCAAAGATCAGAGGTAGTGGAGAGGCTTCTAAGGAAGGGTAAAGACGATCTTCTCATACCCATCGTAGCGATCTCCGGTTCTAGCCCACATGACCAGAAATCTATCGCCGTAAACCTCGTATTCCGTCGATGTAACGACATCTAAGATCCTCGATCCCTCCGGAAGAATCCAATATACTTCATAATCATACTCTGCTGTCCCCGGCTCATAGCGGCACTCATATACGTTCCTTCCTCCACGGTTTAATCTTCCCTTGAACTCGATATAGAAGGAGATTGATGGTCTTTCAGCCTCGCCCCTGAAATCTAGATTTACGGTAAGGGCTTCGGCTTTCACTTTTTCGCCGTTTATCCTTATTTCCTCTTCTGAGAGCAGCTCGTTCATGGAGCATAGTAGCCCTTCCATGGCCTCCTTATATCGGTCCTCGGCATGGAGCAGGCTATAGTAGAATCTTTCTGGATCATAGTAGTCGAAGA
>CAYNFG010000031.1:0-11815 GCA_964396455.1 uncultured Nitrososphaeria archaeon
AGGGACCCGACTTCAAGGTCTGGATAATGGTCGAGGTTCCGAGCACGGTCCTCCTAATCGACAAGTTCATCGAAGCCGGGATCGACGGCGTAAGCTTCGGGACGAACGACCTAACCATGCTAATCCTCGGAATAGACCGGGATGACGCAGCCGTCCAAGAAATCTACGACGAGAGAAACCTCGCCGTTAGAAGAGCGATCAGCCATGTAATCAGAATCTGCAGAAAGCATGGCGTGACAACAAGCGTATGCGGCCAAGCTCCATCAAACTACCCGGAGATAGTTGAGTTCCTAATAAGAGAAGGAGTAACGAGCATCTCCGTAAATCCAGATAAGGTAATAGAAACCAGGAACCTAGTAGCCTCCATCGAGAGAAAGCTAATGCTAGAAGAGCTTAGAGAGCTAAGGGAGCAGGTAAATAACCTTGAACGAAGAAGATCAAGCTCCAAAATCTTCGACTGGGCTCCCGAGCTCGACTAAACCCCCAAAATATTTTCTCAAGCTAGCGGAATTCATCTCAAAACAATATTCTTCTGCGAGGAAGATCGTCGAGATAGGTGTTGGCAGATCGCCATATACAGCCCTTCAGATCAGGAAGTTCCTACCGGAGACGGAGCTCATACTGGTCGACGTAGATGAGCAGGTGGTCGAGGAGCTTCGTAGGCTTGGGTTTAAGGCTGTTAGGGATGATATCCAAGCTCCGAGATTAGAAATCTACGAGAACGCTGATCTACTATACTCGATTAGACCGCCGTTCGAGCTTATCCCAAAGCTAATAGACCTAGCCTCCCTAATAGGCTCCGACCTCATTATAGCACCCCTCTCCGAGGACGCTTATCTCTCAGGAATCGGGAGAGGGCTTAAGATCGTTAGACTTAGAGAAGCGATAGCCTATCTCTTCAAGTCTACGCACAGGTAAGAACGCTTATAACGCATCCAGCTATTGATACTTCATGGCAACACTTGAGCAGGCGAGAATCCTCGGGGGAATAGGCTCTATCCTGGCGATTCTGAGCATCGCGCCGACGGTCGGCCCAGTGTTAGGAGTAATTGGCTTCATCCTAGTATTGATCGCCGTGAAATATATTTCAGACATAACTGGCGATGAATCCATTTTCAAGAACTACTTGATAGCCGTAATAATCACGATAGTAGGAGTGGCGATGCTCAACTTCATCGGTTTTGCGGTTTACGCGGCGTTACTTTCCTCTATAGTCGGAGGGTCTAGAGCATTCTTGAGTAGCTTTTCTCTATCGGTAGTCGGAATCTTCGCCGCTCTCTGGATACTTATGATCATCTCGGCTTACTTCGTCCGTAGGAGTTTCAACGCCATATCAGCTACTCTTAACGTTAAGATGTTCTCGACGGCGGCGCTGCTATATCTAATCGGAGCGATCCTGCTTATAGCGCTCGGAATAGGCGGGATAATATCCTTCGTCGCCCTAATCCTCCAGACAGTGGCATTCTTCCAAATCCCCGTCTCTAAAGCCTAGCCAACGCCCAAAACGATAATATTCCAACCTTCTTTTATTTAACCTGGGCTGAATGAAAAGCAAAGCACTATTGATAATAATTCTAGTCGGTTTATCGTCTTTCGCGGCATCCTACACGATCACTATTCTAAGTATAAGCCATGTTAGAACCACGACCATAAGCGTAAGCGTCGGGGAAGCGACTCAAGATCGTTATCTCGAATCCGCGAAGAAGCTGCTAAACGAGGTCGTGGATTGGGTTGAAGGATTTAGAGGTCTTAAGTTAAAGAAGGAGGTCGAGATAAGGGTTCTCACCAAGGAGTGGGTGATAGAGCATTGGGGTAAGGGCTTCATAAACCTGACCGAGGTCAGGCTCGAGGAGGTCCTACTCAAGTATCTCCTCATAATACCGGAAGACTTCAATCTAACAGAATATAAGATCGGGGTAAGCGGCTATACGATCGCCGCCTCAGCCGATCATACGATATACCTGGTTAGAGAATTCTTCGATCCTAGGGATGAGCTTAGAGCTGGAGCAATTCTAGCGCATGAGCTAACCCATATCCTTCAGGGAGAGTATTTTCGGATACCGGGTCCGGCGACTATGGATGAGAGGAATGCGTTAAACGCTTTAATCGAGGGGGATGCGAACCTAGTCTCATCCACCTATTTAGCTGAGCATGGAGGTGAGAGTAAGCCTCTGGCCGAGTCTAGGCTCAATCCTCTAGACGCTTTATGGCTCTTCCCATACATTTATGGAGAGTCCTTCGTAAGATATGTTTACGAGCATAGGGGCTGGGATGGGGTAAACGCGCTATATCGTGATCCGCCTAGATCGACATCCCAGATACTACATCCAGAGAAATATCTTGGCGGATGGAAGCCTATCAGCCTCGATCCGCCTAAAACGCCTAGCTCCTGCAGCCTGAGGCTGAGGGATACGCTTGGAGAATTCTTCATACGGCAGATGATTAGGGCGCATCTAGACCCCTCGACGGCGAATAGGTCTGCTGAAGGCTGGCTTGGAGACGTAGTCCAGATCTGCGAGAAAGATGACATCTATATCCTCCAGTGGAAGATAGCTTGGGAATCCGAGGAGGATATGTGGGAGTTCTTACAAGCATTTAGGCAGATTTTAAGAGATTTGGATGCGGAGGAGCTTGGTGGAGGCTTATGGATTCTCGGGGATAGGCAGATAAGGATAGAGGAGCTCTCCGAGAATACTCTTCTACTAACTATAAGCCCGGTATCCGCCGGATAAGGTATATAAGGGGGGCTTCTAACTCAGTCCAGAAGATGGGTAACGGAGAGTTTGCGGCGAGGAAGCTCCGGCTTAACCGGAAGAAGTTTAGATGGAGTCAGCGGAAATACCGAGTTAGGATGCTTAGGCTAAAGGAGAAGGTTGATCCCCTCGAGGGCGCCCCGATGGCCAGGGGGATAGTCATCCAGAAGGTCGGTATCGAGTCTAGGCAGCCTAACTCCGCTGTAAGAAAATGCGTCAGAGTCCAGCTGATCAAGAATGGTAAGGTTGTTACGGCATTCTGCCCAGGAGACGGCGCATTAAACGTGATCGACGAGCATGATGAGGTGATAATCTCGGGTATAGGAGGAACCCTTGGAAGAAGCATGGGAGATCTACCTGGAGTCCGCTATAAGGTCGAGCTTGTAAATGGAGTCCCGCTAAACCTGCTCATAACTGGCAAGGCTAAGAAGCCGAAGAGATAAGATAACTTGGATCATAGCAGATGCGGATACCTCAATATGCTATCTGGCGCGAGCGTTACCACCACGCCCCCCTCAAGTTCTTCAGCAACTCTTAGGGAAGCATGGATATTTGCGCCGGCCGATAACCCTCCTATAACCCCCTCGTATCGAATCAGCCTTCTCATGGTCTGCAAAGCTTCATCATAGCTTACCTCAATAACCTCATCCACCAGCTCATGATACCTCTCCCAGATCCCCGGAACCATATCTGACGCCAATCCCTCGATCTTCTCGGATGTAGCCCCTCCTCCAGCGATCATAGAATTCTTAGGCGTAACCCCAATTATCTTCACCCTCCCGCCAAGTTTCTCCCTGAGAAATCTCCCAACCCCTGCTATCGTCCCGCCAGTCCCAATACCCATAACGAAGGCATCTATCCTGCCGTTGAGCTGCCGATATATCTCCGGCCCGGTCGTCTCATAATGTGCTCGAACATTCGCCTCATTATCATATTGGTTCAGAAATACGTATCCATGCTCCTCAGCATATTTCATCGCAGCCTGAACATAGCCTTCCCCGCTTAATGAGGGAACCTTTATCACCTTAGCCCCGAGAGATTTTATCAAGCTAATCTTCGCCTCCGATACCCCTTCCTCGACGAAGATCTCGGCTCTATATCCTAGGATCGATGAAACCCATGCGACGGATATAGCTGTATTCCCGCTCGAAGCCTCGACGACGGTATCCCCGGGCTTTATCAAGCCTCTCCGCTCAGCATCCTTGATCATATAATAGGCGATCCTATCCTTATGGCTTCCAGTAGGATTAAGATACTCGAGCTTAACATAGATCTCAGCGCCGACGCTCTTGGATAATCTGCTCATCCTTACGATCGGAGTATTCCCTATTAAGCTGATGATGATCGCATCCATCATGCCTCTACGCTAAGATCATCCCCCTTATGAATATGCCTGCAGCCCGCTTAATCGACCCTAGGCTAATGCCAGGATCGTGAGCTGGATCAGAAAGACCACGCCCACTATAATCAAGTTCGCTAGCTCCAAGATAATCCTCAAAGTATTGTTTCTTATCCTGCGGTTTATCATCAAGCCGAATCCTCCCAGAGCATGGAGTAGCGCTAGAACCCCGACTAGATAGGGGAAGACTCCGGTATGCAGGAGGATGCACTCTCTTCTCGTTAAAAGTCCGAGGGTAAGCCTAGCAACCTTCGTGGTGGTCAAGCAATAACCCGATAGGTAGAGGAGGAGTAATCCTATCAGGAGAGGGAGTGAAGTATATTCGACTAACGCTAGATAGATTCTGGCCTTAATTTTCCTCCACTTCATCTCGCTGGACCTCGAGTATAGATGCTGTTAAATCTTAGCTAGACTACCGGCGTAAGCCTCGGAACAATATATCCTCTCGAGTAATCGGCTTCAACCGAGTAAAGTGGTGTTCGAGGCTTAACGCCATAGAGTAGGATGCATCCATGCCTTCTAGTAAGCCTAAGATGGATCGTGGCGAGGGGGCTTGCCCGCCTGATAATCTCCGGATAGATGGGCTTGCCTAAGAGTATCGTTAGACCGCTGACATACCGGATCCTCCTGACATCCAGATTTAATAGCGAGATCGCTCCCTCCACGCCCCAGAAATGGGCGATCCAATCAACTCCGACGATCCTTAAAGCAGGCTTACCCTGCTTCCCCATAAGCTCTTCTTCAAGCTCGGTAAATAGCTTATAGCTCTCCTCAAGGTTGCTGGGCTCATAGGGGACTACGTATCGTGGTAAAGTCTTCTCAGAGACCCCCTTCCTCGATACGAATATCCTCGTAAGCTCTGCTAACTTATCCTCGTCTATTCCATAATCTCTCATATAATCCGGGATGTCCATCCACGTGGTTCCTGCCGTGGGAATTATTATGACTGGTCTTCTATTGGCTATAAAATTCGCTATCGTCGGAGATACTATCAGCCGATATTCCGGTGCTGAGATCCTCGAATCTATATCGAGGAGGATTACGGCGCCCCTAGGATAGCCTCCAATAGCCTTATCCAAGTCTGGTATCCCAGTCGAGTAAGCGTTAGGTGGATCCGGTATCGGCTCGTAGCTTTTCGCCTGCTTAGGCTTAACGTACCTGAAGGGTGGAAAAACCTTAAACCCCTCGTGCAGGGTAAAACAGATATCCGGGTTCCTTACCTCTGCGCCTCTCAGCTTCGCTATCCTAAGCTCGCGAATCAGCTTATCCTCATACCTAAGGTTTCTCAGGATTATAACGGCGTCGGCGATAAACTCCTCAAACCCATGCCCTATAGTCTTTTTACCGAAGGGAATCTCCTCTATCAAGATCGTCGTGCAGTTAAGCCTTCTAACAACCCTAGAGAGAAAAACATGTAAGAAAACCCTAACCTCTCTAGGATCCTTAAAGCTTTGGGCGATCGCCGAGAATGGATCTATCACAAGCCTTCTAGCCCCGATAGATTCAACGACGTTCAAGATCTCGCTGATAAGGGAGGAGGCGCCCTCCTCGAGAAGCGTTACCAAACTAAGAAACCTAAAATCCCCTCGCTTCTCAAGCTCCTCGAAATCATATCCTATGCTCCGCATATTCTCATAAAATGCCCTCTTATCCTCAGCTATCGAGGCATAAACCCCTCTCTCACCATGCTCGAGTATTCCATGATAGATGAAGCCTGCGGAGAAGATGGTTTTCCCGGTTCCCGGATTACCTGCAACAAGTATTAATCCGCCCTTAGGTAATCCCGGGATAAGTTCATCAAGCCCCCCAATACCGGAAGCTATAAACATCCTCTATTAAGCCTCCAAGCCATCCTCTCTAAGATACCGGATCTTAGATAAGGATTCCTATCACCTCCTCAAAGCCTCCTCTAGAATTCTCTTAATCTCCCGGCTCGCAGAATCTTCATCAACAAGCATTAACTCGAAAAGCTCATCCGCTGTAGGATAAAGAACTCCAGAAAGCTCTAAAAGCCTTCCACATATTATCTTAAAGGTAACCGTAGCCCCATTCTCGCCAAAAATCTCCTTAAGAGCCTCATAAAATCTCCTCGGCTTATCAAAGAATAGCTGGAGGGGATCTTCACCGAGGATCTTCAAAAGATGATGCATCAAAGCCATATAGCCGCTCCTACCCAGAATAGACTCCAAAACAGCCCTTAGGATGCTCCCCGGAGTCTCATGAGCGTTCATGGATTTAACCATGCACAAAAATATTCACTCATGACAGAATTTTAGGGTTTAGTTAAAATTGTGGGAGATATCCCTCGCTTAATACCTTCCAGCCGAAAATGCTAAAAGTTATTAAGCATGCATTCGAAAAGGCTTAAAATTCAAACTTTCCTTAGCTCGAAGCATTTAAAACCCGTTGGCCATGAAATAGGGAGGAGGAAGGATAACAAGGTAATAGAAGCCTAACCTTTCATTCTCCTGATATCTTCTAAGATCGACTTAAGCTCGAATTCATGTTTAATCTCATCTTCGAGAATCTTCAGAACGAGGTTGTAGGTTATGGGATCCTTATCTTTCACGAATTCGAGTAGCTCGTTATAGACTTTTATCGCGCATTGCTCGCCCTTGATATTCTGCTCAAGCAATCTTACAACAAACGGGTCTTCCGGTTTTTCGTAGCCGCAGTTGGTTAGCTTATACCAGTCCTGCGGGCTTAGGATCGGCGCTCCTCCAAGCTGGAGTATTCGTTCGGCGAGTAGCTCGGCGTGTCCAAGCTCCTCCTTCGCATGCTCCGAAAGCTCTGCTACAACAGCATTTCTCATGGGGCCGACGGCTATCTTCGATCCAACCCAATACTGGTAATAGGCGAGCCATTCATCGGCCAAAGCCTTATTCAAAAGCTCGAGAAGCTTCTTAAGATCGGCTTTAACGATCTCTCTACCCTTAAAACTCTCGCTCAAACTCTATCCCACCTGCAGGATATATTCTGCCTGCAAGTCTTATAAGGTTTGGGTGTGCGGTAGGGGTTTAGGGCTTTAACGTTTGTATCTGAGCATTAACGCCTATAATCCATGAACGGTGGCCATCTTTGGCGTAACCAGCCAGGCTCCAAAGCTTGAAAAGCTCGATCTAAAGCTCAAACCCCTCGAAATATTCAGAGTCCTGAAAGATCATTATCGAGACCTATTCCTTCTAGAATCCTTGACAGGCCCTAATAGGCTTGCGGGCGACTGGCGAAAGAGCGGAGCTACCAGAGTCCGCGATCCACCTCCTAGAGCGGAGTAAGCGGCTAAACCATGAGACGCCGCTTGCGGTCGGATTCGGGATCTCAAGCGCGAGCCAAGCCATAAAACTTGCAAGAATGGGAGCTGATGGAATAATTGTCGGAAGCAAGATAATCTCAACAATAAAAAGAGGCGCGAACGCGGTCGAGGATGTCAAAAACCTCGTCAAAAGCTTTGTCAAAGCCCTTCAGGGCGCGAGCCAGCTCTCTGGCCAATAGGCTAAACTACATCCAAATAGCCTAAAAGCGGATAACAGGTCTCGAATCCTAATGGTAAGGTTTATAGCAAGATAACCACCTCTGCTGAAAGGGCTTCGTGGATCCAGACTTTAGAGAAAAAGCCCCGGCAAAACTTTGGGGACTTGCCGAAGAAAAGCATAGCAGGCTTATCCTTGCCCTCGACCTATACTCCAATAATTCTACACAGCCTCAGGAGGTGATGAATAGATCGATCAGCCTTCTAGAAAGCCTGAAAGACCTGTTAGCCGGAGTCAAGATAGGTCTGCCATTAAGCCTAACCCTAGGTTTTGAGAGGATAGCGGAGCTGCTCGATACCTTCAAGCAAGACTTCTACATGATCGCGGACTTCAAGCTCTCCGATATACCCGATATAAACCAGATCGCCCTAAACTTCTTCAGCAAGCTGGGGTTCGATGCAGCGATAGCCCACCTATTTCAGGGAGGATTAAGGAATCTAAGAAGAAGAAGCATAGACCTCTTCGGCGTGGTCGTGATGAGCCATCCAGATTCAAGGCTTCTCCAAGAAAACTTCCAAAGGCTGATCGAGGAGGCATCTATAGCAGATGTTGATGGCGTAGTGGTAGGAGCTACTAAAGAATCATTCATACGGGCTGCTAGAAAGGCTCTACCCGAGAAGACAATACTATCGCCGGGAGTGGTTGTGCAGGGCGCGAGACCGGGCTCAGCGCTAGAGTATGGGGGAGACTTCGAGATAGTTGGAAGAGCCATAACAAGGTCCCCAGATCCTCTATCATCCGCTAGGAAGATCGTGGAGGCTGAGAGAGATGTCCTCTCTAGATGAGATCATCGGATTGCTAAAGGATGCCAACTGCATAAAGCTGGGAGAATTCACATTAAGCTCGGGCGCTAAGAGCAGAATATACATAGACCTCAGATCAATACTATCCCATCCAACCGAGTTCAAGTCTTTGATAAAGATTTGCAGCAACTTCATCAAGAGAATAGAATTCGATATCCTAGCCGGAATAGAATCCAGCGGAATACCCTTCGCAACCGCCCTAGCCATAGAAAACAGCCTACCCATGATCTATGTTAGGAAGGAGATAAAACAGCATGGGCTCAGAAAGCAGATTGAAGGAGATTTTAAGCCCGGTCTTAAAGCCCTACTGATAGATGATGTCGCGACGACGGGATCATCTCTCCTAAAAGCCGTCGAAGCACTCCGCTCAGAAGGAATCCAGGTTTATGACGCCTTTGTAGTAGTCGATAGAGGGGAAGGTGCGAAGGAGAAGCTTGCAGGCGTTGGAGTGAGATTAAACTCGCTCATAACCCTAGGTCAAATCCTCTCAAGGCTAAAGCTCATGGAGTCTCGTCTGGGAGGTGTTTGGAAGTGTTGAGGGGGAGGGATATCCTCACGGTATTAGACTTGAGTAGAGAGGATTTTGAGGAAGTTTTCAGGGCGGCTGACGAGATGCTGAGGCTGGGCGAGAAGAGGCTTGAGATACTTCGGGGGAGGATCATGGCGACGGCATTCTTCGAGCCAAGCACTAGGACGAGGCTAAGCTTCCAAACCGCGATGATAAGGCTCGGCGGAGAGGTGATAGACTTAGGCGAGGTCGATAAAAGCTCAATAGCCAAGGGAGAAAACCTCTCAGACACGATAAGGATGCTCGACTCATACGCGGACATAATCGTGATAAGGCATAGGCTTGAGGGCGCGGCAAAGCTCGCAGCAGAAATAGCTGAAAACCCTGTGATAAACGCTGGAGATGGAAGCAGAAATCATCCAACCCAAGCATTAATAGACCTATACACGATCAAACACTTCCAAGGCAGGATAGACGGATTAACCATCGGCGTTCTAGGCGATCTAAAGTATGGAAGAGCGACCAACTCGTTCATAGCCGCCCTAACGAAATTCAAGATAGAGAAGATATACTTGATCTCGCCCCCACAGCTAAAGGTCAGAGAGGAGACGAAAGAACTACTCATCGAGAAGGGGATAGAATTCGAGGAAGTCGAGAAACTAGAAGAGGTCGTAGAGGAACTCGACGTCCTCTATGCCAGTAGAATCCAGAAGGAGAGATTCCCGGATCCGAGCGAATACGAGCTGGTCCGGGGGAGCTACGTCATCACGCCCGAAAGCCTGAAGAACGCGAAAGATAACCTGATAATACTCCACCCGCTCCCAAGGGTAGATGAGATAGACTTTAGGGTGGATTCACTACCCTATGCGAAATACTTCGACCAAGCGAGGTTCGGGGTCCCGGTCCGGATGGCCCTCCTAAAACTAATCCTAGTGGGGTGATTCTCGATGTCGAAGAAAGAACTAATCCTGAGAAAGATTAAGGATGGGACGATAATAGATCATATACCCGCAGGCCAGGCCCTCAACCTGCTGAAGCTGATGGGCATAACCGGCAGGGAGGGATTCACCGTAGCCCTAGTAATGAACGTGGAGAGCAAGAAGCTCGGGAAGAAGGATATAATCAAGGTCGAGGGATTGGAGCTGAAGCCCGAAGACACCGATAAGGTCGCCTTGATAGCTCCCATGGCGACGATAAACGTCGTAAGAAACTACGAGGTCGTCGAGAAGAGAAAAGCGGTCCCGCCAAAGATCGTCGAAGGGGTGTTAAAATGCAGGAACCCGAACTGCATAACGAATAAGCCGAATGAGCCGATAAAATCGAGGTTCAGAACAATATGCGTTAATCCGCCGAAGCTGATATGTGAATACTGCAACTACGTGATGACCTACGAGGATATCGTAAAGCAGCTGATCTCGGAGAAATGAGCTATATTCGCGGAACTGTTAGAGAGGTTAGAAGCCTGGCGAAGGGGATCAGAGAATATAGCATAGAGCTTGATAGCAGGATATCTCCAAGCCCGGGACAATTCGCCATGCTCTGGATCCCGAGGATAGGCGAGATCCCACTAAGCTTCGCCGACGTAAATCAATCCATGGTAAAGTTCATAATAGCTAGGGTCGGAAGAGTAACAACGTTCATCCATGAGAATATCGAGGAGGATTCCATAATCTATATCCGCGGCCCCCTTGGAAGAGGATTCAGAATCTCTCCCGGAGGAAATTGCCTGCTGATTGGCGGCGGATATGGCCTCGCGCCGCTATACTTCCTCGCCAAGAAGCTGGTCGAGCTCGGCTGTAAGCCTAAAGCTCTTCTCGGCTTCAAATCCGGCGAAGACGTATTCTATCAAAACGAATTCGAGAGGATATGCGGCGTCGAGATCTCGACGGAGGATGGCTCATATGGATTCAGGGGAACGGTTATAGATTTGATGAGGAAGATCTTGGAGAGGAGCCGATATGATATCGTATATGCTTGCGGAAGGGAGGAGATGCTGCTTAAAGCCGCTCGGCTATGCGTTGAGAAAGGGATCCCGATAGAGGTCTCGCTGGAACGCTACATCAGATGCGGTCTCGGGGTATGTGGATCATGCGTAATAGAGCCTCTCGGGTTAAGAGTTTGTAGGGATGGCCCGGTCTTCGACGGCAGGATCCTATTAATGCTTGAATCTGGTGAGGCGAAGTGATAGACTTGGTAATCGTTGGGAAGGTGTATCTCGATGGCCGGATCGAGGAGGCGGCGATAGGGATAGATGAGGGTAAGATCGTGTCCGTAACTAAGCCGGCTCACGCGCCATCGGCTGAGAAGAAGCTTATCCTAGAATCAGATGAGCTAGCCTTACCCGGAATGGTGGATATGCATGTCCATCTAAGAGATCTAAACCAGAGCTATAAGGAGGACTGGTATACGGGAACTCTTTCAGCGCTTAGAGGAGGGGTTACTCTGGTAGGCGACATGCCGAATAACGATCCTCCTATAACCTCGCTTAGTAGGCTGAGACATAAGCTCGAGATCGCCGAGAGTAAAGCCTTGGTGGATTTCGCATTATACTGCGGGATTCCCGAGAATCCTATCGAGATACCCGAGATTAAGAGGATTGCATGCGGCTTTAAAGCATACCCGGAAGACTATGAGAGATTATGGAGGATCTTCGACCTGCTTAAAGGATCTCTACTCGTCGTCCATGCCGAGGATCCGGAGGTTATAGAGGAGCGGAGGAGGTCTCTTGGGAGAAGTCCTCGGTTAGAGGATCATGCCGAGATCAGGCCGAGGGAGGCGGAGCTAAGAGCGGTCGAGAGATTGCTGAATGCCGCTAGGGGGAA
>CAYNFG010000032.1:0-11405 GCA_964396455.1 uncultured Nitrososphaeria archaeon
TCTATGCTGATTAGACCTTTCGATTCTAGTTCTCTTAGACGTTTATACGGGGTCGAGTGGGGGACCTTCAGATATGAATCTCAGAAAGAGAATTGAAGGTTGGTGTTATTGCTTTGGTTGGGGTGTTTTGAGGGAAGGATTAAATAGCGTGTTGATTAGGCTGGTCTGATTTTTAGGGGGTGTTTGGATGAGAGGTGGCCGGCTTCCAAGGTTCGGAGGATGAGTTTTCTGAAGTGGTCGAGCTTGAGGGTCATTTAATTGACTCCTATATTCTTCCGAGAGTCTTTGATCGGATTATGGATTTGGGCGGGGAGTTTGAGGTTCTGGAGTTTAGGATTGGTCGTAGGAAGGATGAGCTGAGCTATGCAAGGCTTCTCGTAAAGGGTAGGGATAGAGATCATCTAGAGTTTATGCTTAGAGAGCTTAGAAGTCTAGGGGCTGTGACGGCCTCGATCTCGGATGTTAGATTGGAGGAGGCGCCGGCTGACATGGTTCTCCCGGATGGGTTTTATGCGACGACCAATCATCCGACCTGGATAAGGCTTCATGGAAAATGGGTTAAGGTCGAGGATATCTGCATGGATAAGGTTATAGTCGTGGACCCCGAGCTGGAGAAGGCTTACTGCAAGTCTATAAGGGAGGTTAGAAGGGGCGATCTGATAGTCGTTGGAGAGGATGGAATTAGGGTTAAGCCTCCAGAATATCCGAGAGCCGGAGCCGGGATCTTCGAATTTATGAGTAGTAGGACCTCCTCGGAGAAGCCTACGCCAACCACAGTGAAGAAGATCGCCGTAGAGCTGTTCGAGGTTAAGAGGTCCGGCGGAAAGGTCGTCGTAGTAGCTGGGCCGGCAGTAATACATACTGGAGCTGGCGAGCATCTAGCAAAGATAATTAGAATGGGCTTCGTCGACGCTCTCCTCTCAGGTAATGCTCTGGCGGTTCATGATGTCGAATACGCCCTCTTCGGCACATCCCTCGGAGTAAAGATAGATGAGGGGGTGAAGATGCCTGGGGGAAATAGAAATCACCTCGTAGCAATAAACGAGATAATGAAATGCGGCGGATTAAGGAAGGCTGTCGAGAAGGACGTTCTAAGGAGGGGGATATTCTATGAGTGCATAGTGAATGGCGTGCCATACGTGCTGGCCGGATCGATCAGGGATGATGGCCCGATACCGGATGTGATAACGGATGTCGTCGAGGCTCAGAGAGCTTATAGGCGTCACCTAAGGGATGCTGACATAGTTTTAATGCTTGCGAGCATGCTGCACTCCATCGCAGCCGGAAACATGCTGCCCTCAACCGCTAAGGTCGTTTGCGTCGATATAAATCCGTCAGCCCTGCTCAAGCTCATAGATAGGGGGACAGCCCAATTCGTCGGAGTAGTCTCAGATGTGGGAGCATTTCTCCCCATCCTAGCAGACGAGCTAGCAAGACTAAAAGCGCTGCATGGGCTTCCGGGCAAATGAACTAACGAGAGGCTAAACTTATCAAAGACCTCCTAGGCTTAGCATCACGATGATAGACCTCGAAAAAGTTTCAAAAAGGATAGATCATACGCTTCTGCGGCCTAACGCCTCCGAAAAAGACATTGAGAGGCTATGCGATGAAGGCATCAGATACGGCTTCGCTGCAGTATGCGTAAACCCCATCTACGTCCCCCTCGCATACCGGCTGCTTAAAGGCTCGGAGGTTAAGGTGTGCACGGTGGTAGGCTTCCCCCTGGGATCAACCCTTAAGGAGGTGAAGGTTCTGGAGGCGAGGAGGGCGATCGAGGATGGAGCATCAGAGATAGACATGGTGATGAATATACCGATGTTCAAATCCGGCAGATACGATTACGTAGCCCAGGAGATAAGGGAGGTCAAAGAAGAGATCGGAGATAATATCTTGAAGGTGATTATAGAGTGCTGCTACCTAGCCGACGAGGAAAAAGTCAGGGCGGCGAAGATCGCCGAAGAATCTGGAGCCGATTTCGTTAAAACATCGACCGGCTTCGGCCCCTCTGGAGCCAAGCTTGAAGACGTGAGACTTCTTAGAAGCGTCCTATCTGAAAAGGTGAAAGTTAAGGCGGCCGGCGGAATAAGATCGGCGATACAGGCGATAGAGTTTCTTAAGGCTGGAGCCGATAGAATTGGAACGAGCTCCGGGGTAAAGATCATTCAGGAGCTTGAGGAGATGCTTAAGCTCGGAGACGCTCCTTGAATAGCTCTAGCATGAGCCGGGCGTTCTCGAGCATCCAATGATCATTATTAAAGAACACGTAGATCTTCTTGGGTTTGAGCCTTAGCATCTCCTCGACTAACTCGGCTAACTCCTCCTCTGAGTAATCGTGTGCATACCAGCTCGTTCTGCCATGCATTCTAAGATAGATTACCTTATTGGTGGAGCATATCCATGTTATCATGGGGGAATCTACTGAGACGTAAACTGCTCCAAGCTTCTCGATCAGCCTTACGAGATCTTCTTTAAACCAGCTCCTATGCCGGAATTCTATCGCAAACCTATCCCCCAGCCCGGTATTCTCTATGAAGCTGCGAACCCTCTCGATATTCTGGCTTGTCGCCGAGAAGTTTGGCGGGAGCTGGAAGAGGTAGAAGCTGATGATGTTATTAAGCGGGTTAAACAGCTTATGAAACCTCTCCCAAGTCTTAATGGCTTTTTGAGAAAGCCTTGATGCATGGGTTATCGATCTATGAACTTTTATCGACCAGCTAAGCCTATGGCCTTTCCTCGCCCAAGACTTAACCTGATTCGGATACGGAAACCTGTAGAATGAGGCGTTAAGCTCGATAGCATTCAGCCCCGAGTTCGCGATATACCAGTCGAGGGAACTCTCAAGATTCCAGTCATACATCCAGCCCGAGGTCCCGATAAAGATCTGAGTCATCCGATAATGCTCTCCAAGACGATGCGTAAATACCTCCCTCCCATCATTCCATTAAGGTAATATCATAGCCCGGTAGGTAATTTTTCGCTAAAGAATGTTGGGCGAGCTGCTATCTCTCTCGGCGGCCTTCTGCTGGGCTATAGGGGCTAGCATGTATAAGGTTAGCTTAGAGAGGGTGAATCCGATAGGATTGAACTTTGTGAGAAGCATCCCGGCGACGGCTCTCCTATTCCTGATAACGGTCTCGATGGGTAAGGCGGACGCGTTCGCGATGCTCGATGAAAGAATTACGGTCTATGTTCTTGGAGCATCGCTTATCGCATGGGCGATTGGAGATAGCCTATACTTCGCCGGTCTTAAATTCATAGGCGTCTCCCGAACAGTTCCGCTAAGCTACTCCTATCCCCTCTTCATCCTACCCCTAAGCCTATGGCTTCTACATGAGCCGCTCACCTACAATACTCTGATGGGAAGCCTAGCGATAATCCTCTCAATATGGCTCATATCAAGATCTTTCGATCATGGCAGCGATGCGGCGAGATCCGATAAATACTGGCTCGGAGTAATATCGGCTCTCCTAGCCGCGATATGCTGGGCGATAGGAGTGGTAGCATTCAAGTATATAATGCTCTTCCTCGATCCTATCTTCCTAGCATTCCTCAGACTTCTCATAATAATCCCGATACTCGGCTTAGTTACCATGACCACTAGGATAAGGAAGACTATATTCAGGCTATCACGCCGAGAATTGGCTCTAGCATTAATTGGCGGGACTATAGCCCTCGGTCTAGGAGATTTAATCTACCTGATAGGATTGGACTTGACCCAAGCAAATATTGCAGGAGCTTTAGCCGCGACAACGCCGATCTTCTCGGGGGTGATCGCGATAATCGTCTTAGGGGAGAGGGTGAATCTGAAGGTCGTGCTCGGGATAATCCTCGTAACGCTGGGAGCTGGATTATTAATGGGCTAGAACGTTTTTATCTAATGCCTAAACAGTAAGTATGTCATGAGCGATGGAAGCGAGCTTGATAAGCTTCTAGAATTAGTAAACGCCTATTCCAGAGGCGTCGTCCTAGAAGATGGAGGATGCAGGGTTCTGATCTCTGAGCGTGGAGCAAGGGTTCTCGGCCTATTCCTAGACTCCAAGCCGAATCTCCTCTGGGTGAATCCGAAGGTCGAGAAGATATTTTCTGAGGGTGGGTGGAATCTCGGCGGTCTCAGGCTTTGGATCTCCCCCGAGCGAAACTTCTTCTACAAGAAGCCTGAAACCTTCGATGAATGGTTTTGCCCAGAAGGAATCGATCCAGGAGATTATAGGCTTACGAGAGCAGATTCTAAAGCCGTCTTCCTCGAGGGCAGAATATCCGCCTACGATCACATCCTAGAAGCCCAGCTTAGTGGATACGCGTATAGGGAGATACGGCTCCTAGAATCTGATAAAGGCTATCTAAGGCTTAGAATTCGAGAGGGGATTATCGGAGAGTATCCCGCCAGGGTTAATCCCTGGGTTTTAGCACAGGTTCCGATGAGCTATGCCGGAGCTGGAACGGTTATAATTCCTACTAAGAAGAACGCCGAGCCGATACATTACTTCGGAGAGATACCCAAGGATAGGCTAAGAGTCCTAGCAAATCACATCTCCTTCAAGATCGATGGAGAATACGTATCGAAGCTTGGTGTAAAGCCGGAAGATCTCAGAGAGCCGGGGCTAGGAGCGATCGCATACCTATTCAGGATAGATAAAAGGACCTGGGCATCACTCATCCTGAAAAGCCAGAACATACCGCTTAGCCAGGAGGATTGCCTGGACGTCGCAAAAGCAGATCCAAATCTACCGAGAGCAGCCATACAGTCATATAATTCTGGGCCCGAGGCATTCCCGGATATAAAATTTGGGGAGATAGAGCTGCAGCTCGCTCCAACAATAAACATCTCTGGGAGGATATTCGCAAGCGCGGAATATGACGTGATAGCGTTCATCGGGAGGAAGAATATGATCCTGAATAAACTAAGGAGGACGCTGAACGTTGCGAGGCCCAAGCTTTACTGAGAGGTTTGAGAAAGATTTATGAGAGGATTCTTGAAGATGATTTAGCGGCAGGCGATGAAGAGGAGGGGCAGGGGAAAGATACCCTTCGTCCCCTCACCCCATGACGTAGTTGAGAGGATGCTAGCTCTGGCTGATCCAAGACCGGACGAGCTACTCATAGATCTCGGATCGGGCGATGGGAGAATAATCATCACGGCTGCTGAGAAGTATCGCTGCAAAACGCTAGGAGTTGAGCTAGATGAGAAGCTTATCGAGGAATCCATCAGGAAGGTGCTCAGAAAATCGCTTACGGATAGGGTTAAGATAGTTCGCGCCGATCTCCATAAATACGATTTCTCCAAAGCCAACATCATTACATTATATCTCCTTCCGAAGACCCTAAAGCTCCTGAAGCCTAAGCTTCTCTCCCTAGAGCGGGGTTCTCGGATAATCTGCCATGACTTCCCAATCCCCAATCTAGCTCCTGACGAGGTTATAACTCTTAGATCTAGCGAGACTGGTAAGCTGCATAAGATCTATCTTTACGAGATCGGCTAGGTTTCGGGATGATAATGTTAATATTCGGCTGTGTTACTGAAAAGCTGAAATGGTGTTACAAAAGCTCTCCCCAATAATCTGCCTACTCCTCCTAAGCTCGGCTCTACTAGCTGGAGTGGCCTCAGCCGAGGAAAAGCCGCTAGTAATAGCGACTACGAGCACCCTAGGCAGCGTTATAGAAGATCTAGCAGGAGATAAAGTCCAGCTAATAATCTTGGTAAGCCCATCCATATGCCCAGCCCATTATGATGTTAAGCCCAGCGATGTCTATGCGGTATCGGAGGCGAGATTGATATTTTATCATGGGATGGAGCGTTGGCTTGATCAACTCTATGAAGTATCCGGGTCTAAAGCAAAGCTGATTAAAATCTCAGGCGATTGGACCACGCCAGATGGCATCAAGACATATTATCGGAAGGTCGCGGAAGCCCTTGAATCTGAGCTTAGAATAGATGTATCCGATAAGCTCGAATCGCGGCTTAGTGAGATCGATGAAGCCTCAGAAGAAATCCTTAGGAATGCTGAGAGGAGCGGGGCGTCGGAGATAGGCGTCATAGTGATGAGCTGGCAGAAGGGCTTCGTTGAATGGATGGGCTTTAAGGTGGTTGGAGAATTCGGGCCTCCCGAGAAGCTTTCCTCAGCCGATATTGAGAAGCTTATAGAGCTTGGAGAGAAGAATGATGTTAGGTTGGTTATTAGTAATCTTCAGAGCGGGACGCATGTCGGCGAGACTATAGCGGAGGAGCTTAACGCAGTTCATGTAGTTTTATCGAACTTCCCGGGAACGGATCCCGAGACGAGGACCTTGATAGACTTGATGAGGGCTAAAGCCGATAGGCTTTTGGATGCTGTTAAGCTCCTAGATCTTAAGAGATCGATGGCTTCTATGGAGACGATGATAGAGTTTTATCAGGCGGTAGTATGCTTGCTAATCATAATTGTAGCCGTTGAGGCGTTAGCGATAATCTATCTCGTTAGGAGGATGAGGAGGGCATGAGCCTAAAACCTTATGCGGTCGAGCTGGAAGGCGTATCAACACGCTATTATGGAGAGAAGAGGCCAGCGATAAAAAACGTCACAGTTAAGATTCCCGCAGGAGTTCTAGCGCTTATCACGGGCCCTAATGGCGCGGGAAAAACCACGTTACTCGAGACGATCATCGGAATATTGAAGCCGAGTAAGGGTAGGATTAGAGTGCTCGGATACGATGTTCCGCGGGATCTATCTAAGGTTAGGATGCTATGCTCCTATCTTCCTCAAGACTTTATGAAGCCTCCTAGCGAGCCTTTCACGGCTAGAGAGGTTGTGGCCATGGGTTTATCTTCCAAGAATCCGCTCGGCCGGCTATCTAGATCCGATTGGAGGATCGTCGAGGAGGCGCTTAGCCTATTCGGCATGATGGAATACGCCGATAAGCCTTTCGGCAAGCTTAGCGGAGGCCAGCAGCAGAAGATAATGTTCGCGAGAGCACTGGTTAGAAATCCGAGACTCCTCCTACTTGATGAGCCTTTCAGCGCAATCGATCGCAACTCTAAGCAATTCATACTCGAGAACGTTTTTCCAAGAATTCTCAGAAGCGGCTGCACGATCCTGCTCGTTAGCCATAATCTCGATCTAGGCTCTGTTGAGCCGGATATCCTTATCGAGATGAGGGATGGCGTGCTGGAGAGGGTGATTATGCAGGATGTCAATACTTCTCATTAACTCGCTGATTGGAGGACTGCTTGCGGGAGGACTCTGCGGATCGATCGGAATGATCTGCAATAGGCTAAATCTTTCAACGATAGCGTTTGCGACGGCTCACGCGGCTCTCGCGGGATCGGCCCTCGCCCTAGCGCTGGGACTCGACATAACGTCCACCGCCATGGTCTTCGCGCTCATAACGGCTATAATCCTTGGGCCGCTTGCAGACAGGTTTGGGATATCGCTCGATCTAATGGCGATGACCCTATTCTCGGCGTATAATGCATTAGCATTCATCTTCATAGTATTGGCTCCTGGGTCAGCTCTTATGACCGAGAGCGTGGGGCAACTACTTTGGGGGAGCATTCTAGCTATCAGACCAAGCTACCTAGCATTCCTCTCGGCAGCTACGATATTTAGCATAATCTTCCTTACAGCCTTCTGGGGTAGGATAAACTCGATATTATTCGATTCTAAGCTTGCGGAGGCCGAGGGGGTGAACGTGAGCCTGTATAAGTATGTGATACTTACGCTCGCCGGATCGATAATCGCCCTAACCTTGAGGATTACCGGCGGATTCCTAGTATTTTCCCTCCTCTACCTGCCGGCGGCGGCTTCAATCCAGCTCCACAACAATATGAAGAACCTAGTTATCTCATCTTGGATTCTCGGATCCATTTCTGCTACAGGGGGGCTGGGGCTAAGCTTTATCGCGGATCTACCAGCAGGCTCATGCATAACGATAGCAGCGATATTGTTTTTCCTAGGCTCGATAGCCTATTCGAGACTGAGAATACTACTCGGGGGGAGAGGATTGGATGAGGACTAAGAGCGTCTTAGATAAAATATTGGATGAGGCCTCGATCTTCCACTGCCATATCGGACCATTCTTAGCGCTAGGCTTGAAGGCCGGTCTTAGAGCGATAGAGGTATTCGGCTATAACCCCCACGATATGATCGCCGAGATCGTAGTTCCCGAGAAAAAGACCCCCTACACCTGCTTCGCTGATGGAGTGCAATTCGTTACAGGCTGCACCTTAGGGAAGGGTAATATCAGGATCGAGGATGGAGGCTGCCTTAAGGCGGTCTTCATGCAAGGGTCGAGAAGCCTCGAACTAAAAGTGAGGAAGGAAATTCTGGACGAGCTTAGGAAATCTTCTAAAGATCTCGAGGAAATCGCCAGAAAGCTCATGAACGCCAATCTCTCCAAGCTTTTCGAAGAGAAGCTTCTTTAGCCGATCGATTGAAAATTTATTAAGCCTCTTCCCCAGATTTAAATCGAGTAGCCTTTTTGAGGCTTAGGCATGCTGAGCGGGGAAGAATGGGATGGAGAAGAAGGCAGGCGATGCTGGGAGGAGGGCGCTTCGCTTATTGAAGAACTCTCTCATACTATATTTCCTCCTATTCCTATGTAATTCCATCGAGCCTTACCTACATCCCTTTCTCAATCTCAGGATAGGATCTATCCAACTTAGGAGCGAAACCATTTTCACCGGTCTCTCTCTGATATTTCTCATATACTTTGGCTACTTCATCCTATTGGATGTCAAGTTTTTCCTAGGCTTGGCTAGCAAGCTTATCTCCGCATGGCTTGTAGGCGAGGAGGTTAGTAGGATTAGGATGATCGCCTATGATACCGCGATTATAATAGCTCTCATCCTCTTCTACGAGCTAGTAACCCCGCTGGTGAGCGGCATCCAAGGTGTTGGGAAGCCCTTGGCGACGGCGATCCAGATAATAGTCCTCGCGATAGTCCTGCTCCTATTATACCATCTAGCGACGCAAATCTACTATCTCGTTAGGGATAGGGCGGAGATCTTGATGAGGAAGATTATGAGAAGAATTTCCGGAAGCGATGGAGATGATGAGGCTTGAACGTCACGAACATCTTCCTCTTAATCTTCATCCTGATACTGATTCTCCTCGTTACCGAGAGGTATCATAGGAGCGTCGCCGCCCTTATCGGGGCGATTCTAACGATCTTATTCGGGGTAGAGTATGGGATCTTCCATCTTCCAAATATCATGAGGGAGCTTGTCGATCTGATCGACGTAAACACGATTTTGCTCGCCATAGGCGTGATGATCCTAGCCGAGGCGATCGCGAGAACAGGCTTCTTCGAGTTTATCGGACTGGGTCTCTCTAAGGTAGTAGGTAGCAGCTTTAGGAGGATCTCGATAATATTGATAGTATTGACCGTCTTCATAACGGCCTTCGTAACGACGATAACGGCTATGGTGATCATGGGCGCTTTAACGATATCCTTGGCTAGGAGGTTTGAAGCCGATCCATCAAAGACGATAATCTACGAGGCGGTGATGACGAACGTCGGAGGACTGATGTTGATGATAAGCTCTATACCAAATCTAATAGTCGCCTCAAACCTCGATCTCAGCTTCCTAGACTTCCTGAGAGTAAGCTTCCCGCTGGCAATCCTAATCACCGCGGCCTCGACGATATACCTATACCCGATCCTCGGTGAGCAGAGGTCGGCGGCGAAGAAGATCGAGGCGGATCCTTGGTCCGTGATAGAGGATAAGCGGATGTTCTATAGGGCGATGATAATCTTCCTCTCAGCGATAACATTATTCATCTTCAGGGACTTTATAGGAGCGCCGCTCGGGCTAATAGCCATGGGGTGCGCTGTTGCGATACTAGCTTTCGGAAGCCGGGAGCCTGAATCCATATTCTCGAGCATAGACTGGGGAACCATCTTCTTCCTAACAGCGTTCTACGTCATAGTTGGCGGACTTGAAAAGAGCGGGGTCTTAGAACTTCTCGCGGATGGCGTCTCCTGGATCGCTATGGCTGGTTCCCCGATCTTTCCAGCCGTCAATCTATGGATTTGCGCCGCCGCCTCCTCGATAATAGACAATATCCCCGTAACGATGATATTGATACCGGTGATGAGGTATATCTCGAGCCTCGCCCACATCCCTCTAAAAGCCCTGGGCTGGAGCATGGTTTTCGGAGCAAATCTAGGCGGAAGTCTAACCCCGATCGGGGCGCCCTCATGCATAATAGCGGTCGGAATACTTAGGAGGGAGGGGAAGGCGATCACCTGGGGAGATTGGCTGAAGAAATGCATACCCCTGGTCTCGATACAACTCTTATTAGCAAGCTTCTACACCCTATTCTTGTTAAAGTCTTGAGCGGGGAAGCGCAGAAAAAGTATGAGGAGCTTAAATCGAAGATCGAGAAAACCGTTAATCCATATATCGTGATACAGATCCCGATACCTGAGGACGTCGATAAGGAAGCCTTTCTAGAACTTGAGAAGGATGAGGAATTTATCGAGCATGTGAGAAAAGAGGCCATAAACTGGATTGATAGGAAAAAGTCTAAGAGAGGATGATGTTCTGAAAAGCCTTTGGCGATCTAATGCCTCGCGGCGAGCCTTTCAAAGCAGAGAAGCTAATATAAGCATCCATTGATAGGTTAAGGCTTAGATGAGCAAAATCGTTAGAACGGGAGTCTCATTCCCTGAGGAACTTTTAAAGTCGTTCGATAGGATTATCGAGGAGCTTGGAATCGGTTCCCGCTCACAGGCTATCCAGGAGGCGATAAGAGATTTCATCTCGATGAACTCTTGGAGGATCTCTGGAGAGGATGTCGCGGGAGCGATCTTACTACATTATTCTCATGAGGAGCATGGCTTGGAGGAGAGGATTACCGATGTCCAGCATGAGTTTATGGATATAATCCCGTCAACTCTACATCTCCATCTCTCGAAGGAGGATTGCCTGCTGATAATAGCTGTTAGGGGTAAGGCGTCTAGGGTTAAGGAGTTTTTAAGCAGATTGAGGAGGGTGGGGAGGATTAAGCAGCTAACCCATTTGATAATGCCGACTTATTGAATCGTTAATAGGTGGTAGGGGGATGGGGGTTTTGGATGTGCTACGCCATCCCGGCTAAGGTTATCGAGATAAGAGGCGATATGGGTGTAGTCGATTTCGGGAATGGCGTTAGACGCGAAGTTTTGCTAGGGCTTGTCGATGTAAAGGTTGGAGATTACGTTCTTGTCCATGCTGGATATGCTATAAAGGTCTTGGACGAGGAGAGCGCTCTCGAGATTTTGAAGGAGTTTGAGGAAGTGTTGAGGTTAGCTGAAGATAGGAGCTAGGGTTTCTAGGAACCTTGTTAGAAGCGTTGGCTGGATTCCGAGTATGATCAATATTATCGCTGAAGCGAGTATCGGGGCTAGCATGAGCTTCGGCTCCGCTCCAGCCTTCTTAACAGCCT
>CAYNFG010000033.1:0-11090 GCA_964396455.1 uncultured Nitrososphaeria archaeon
ACCCTAACCCTAAGAACCACGAATCCTTGCTTAGCCTTATAGCCTAGCTTTCTGGCTCGGTCCAGTCTGAGAGGCTTCCTAACCCTGACTATGGCGGGCTGCCTCCTCCATCTGATGAGCCTCTGCTTCATTAGGGTCTTAAGCTCCTCAGGCTTCTCCCGCCAAAGCGTCTCGAGCTTCTCGCAAAGCCCCATCCTGCTCTCCATCCACGAGCCGGCTAGGCATAATTTAACTCTTAGGGGGAGAAAAGGCTCTCGGAATCTAAGGTAAAATCCTTTTAAGGCGTCTCTGGGATGCTAGGTTGAGGATTCTCATGATTTTATCCGATCGGGATATCCGTGAGTTCATTAGACTTGGTAAGATTCGATTCGAGCCGGAGATATCCGGTGATCAGGTAGGGCCTGGGTCTGTTGATTTAACGCTCTCTAATAGGTTTTGGAGGCTTAGGGATGGTGTCGAGGTTATAGATTTGGCGGAGATGGCGTTCGATGATGTTGTTGAGGAGGTTATAGCCGATGAGCTGGTAATTCCCCCTCATGGCCTGGTTATAGGCATGACTAGGGAGAGGATATACGTTGACGAGGATGTATGCGGCTGGATAGAGGGTAGAAGCAGGTATGCGAGAATGGGATTGGCAATCCGTTCTGCAAGCGGGTTCATACATCCCGGATCACATAATCATCAGATCTTGGAAATTTCTAATCTAACGCCTCGTCCGATGAAGCTTAGAGCCGGGATGCGGATAGTCCAAGTGGTCTTCGAGCTTACGAGAAGCAGGACTACTAAGCCATATAGGGTTCATGGGGTGATAGCTAGGGATCAGTAGGGAGGGAGGCTTCATGCCTAGGGTCGAGAAGCTCTCGATACAAGTCCTCTGCTATGCGACAGAGGATGTAAAGAAGGTTCTCAAGGCTGTTGAAAATGTTTTGGGGCCGGATGCTGCTAGGAAGATGTCTATGACGACTGAGAGACTTGAGGGATATTATGGCGACCCGATAACGCTCATAAGGATATTCCTGCTGGATAGAGAGGAGTCGGAGAAGACTCTCATAAGAATACTGGAGAACCTCTCCGATGCGGAGAGGGAGGAGCTTTGGTCTGATAGATCTAAGAAGGGTAAGCATGGAGGCAAGCTCTTCATAAGGCTGGATAAGCAGGAAGCCTATCTAGGCAGGATAAAGCTATCGGATAAAGATCCGATAAGGATCGTGGCAGAGATTAGGGGGAACGTGGATCTCCTTAAAAAGAAGATAAGTGAGAAGCTTAAAGCATAGGATGCCGGATGCATGAGAGCCTTCACCGATTTTTGGGTTAAGGTAAGAGACTTAGATCAGGCGTCGGATATCCTCAAAAAGCTTAGAGAGCTAGGATTCTCCAACGCTGTGATAGAGGCGGGTGAGGAGGTTCTCGAGAGGTTTGATGAGCTTCGCAGGATCGGCGAGGAGCAGGGCGTAAAAGTGTATCGGAAGCTAGTCCTGAAGCCCGATGGTAGAAAAAGTCTCCTGAGAAGCCTAAGAAGCAATCGTGGAAAGTTCGAGATAATAACGGTCCTATGCGAGAATCTCGAGACGGCTCTCGTCGCCGCGAGAGATTCGAGGGTTGATAGCTTGATAATCCCTCCGAGGCCGAGGTTTAGATTCGATAAGGGTGTCGCCGCGCTGCTAAAGAATAGCGTCGAGCTCCCCTTCAAACAATACTTGGAGGATAAGCGGGGCTTCCTCGAAACGGCCATGAGAGTGGTTGAGATCCTCGGCAAGAAGACGAGCATAATAGTATCCTCGGCAGCAGATGACATCCTCGATCTTAGAGGTCCTAGAGAGCTTGCCTCCATGCTTCAGGTGCTTGGATTCTCGCAGGAGCAGGCTCTCGACTCGGTCTCCAAGAACCCCATGAAGATTATCGAGAGGAATCTCCTCAAGCTCTCGAAAAACTACGTCGCTCGGGGAGTGGTGAAGCTTGACTAAGCGGATCAAGAAGCGTTATCTAGCGGTTATCGCCGAGCCTAGAGCCGAGCCGGATGAGATGATGCATGCGATAGTATCTTCATATGAGGAGCTTTTCGGTAAATTCGGCCTAGCCTCAGCCGGCATAAAACTCGTTAAAAGCTATCCGAGTAAAGGCATCCTCATAATTAGATGCTTCCTAGACTCCCTGCCAAGGCTAATTCTAGCATTAGCCTCGATCACCAAGATCGGCGAAGAGAGAACGGCGCTTAGGATAATCTCGATAAGCGGAACGATAAAAAGCCTAACCAGAAAGCTTGCTCCTCTTAAGAAGACCTAATCACCGCTGAGATCTACCACAATACGGGCAGAATAGCTTGCCTTCGAGAGGCTTTCCGCAGAACTTACACCTATCCTCTACTGAGACTTCCTCCACCTCCGCCTCCCGCTCCTCCCTCTGCTTCTCATATCTCTTAGCGATGAAGATTCCGCTCTCGAGTAATACTGCGAATACTGCGAGAAGTATGAGGTTCGTGAACATTCCTCCATCAGGCGTTATTATCGCTGCGATGATATACATCGCGCCATAGATCCATTTCCTATTCCTTTCGATGGGTTTCGTACTTAGTAGCCCGACCCTAACTAGCAGGACTAGGATCGCCGGGGTTGTGAAGACCACTCCGGTCGCTAAGGTTACTATCAGGATCGTCATGTAGAAGTCCATTATGGTTATTCCCGGGAACGTGACGCCCGTATATGGGAAGAAGATGAGCATAGCCTTGAAGGTGAAGGGCGTTATCACGTAGAGGCCGAAGGCGAGCCCGGCTATGAAGAGTCCAAGAAAAGCTGCCAGGAACGGGTAGATCATCCTGCGCTCATGAGGATATAATGCGGGATCGACATACTTGAAGATCTCATATCCTATAACCGGGCTACTAAATATCAGGCCGAAGACTAGCGCCGCGATAAAGTAAACCTCTAAGGGAGCGGTAATCGTTCCTGCGAAAAGTTCGAGCGCTTGAGGTCTTACCATCGAGTTTATCCAGTCTAGGATGAAGGATACTAGAGGCTTATACATGTAGAGAAGCTCCTCCGGCGAGCCTAATTGAGCTGGGAAGACGAGCATCAAGAGGGTTATAACGCCGACCGTTATCAGGCAAACCTTCAATCTATCTCTTAGCTCCAGTAGGTGTTCAAGCAGGGTCATCTCCTTCATGTCTCTAGGAGCTTCCGATTTCTTAGAGGGCATAGCTATGCCTCCGACTACTACTGGAAGAAGCAGTTAATCCTACCTAAAAATCTCTACCTTATAAGCTGGATCTAGATTATGATTGGATAGGAAATGCCAAAATACAGGGTATTTCTACCGATATTCGTCAAGTCTTCGATTTTTCTCTTTTAATTCTCCCCCGGATCGGCTTACCTACTTCTTCTTGGTGAGCTTTAGGATTTCCTCGGCGATCTGATCTCTAGTCTTACCCTCCGTGCTTATCCCAAGCTCTCTAGCAAGCTCTAGAAGCTTATCATCTAGCTTCTTCAATTCTGCGGAGGCTGATGATACGGTCTCGGTGATAGGTTGAACCGCCTCACTTACCTCTTTTTTCACATTCTCGGCTTCCTTGGTAGCTTTCTGGAACTCCTTCTTCGCTTCTCCAAAAGCTCGAGCGATCTTAGGTAGCTGGGATGGCCCCCATAGAAGGAGAACTACCAAGACTACCGCAACCACTATCCATTCTATACCCGTGATCATTTTCTCAACCATTCTTCCCCAATGACCCCCATATAAGTTTTCTTAGCAGAGTTTCTGGAAAGATTTTCCGGGGGCCGCCGGCTTCTCATAATCGAATCTTTATTAATGGCGTGGCTTCTCAAGGTTCTCGGAGATGGCTGAGTCTTCGGCTCAGGAGTTTAAGCCGATCGTAAGGTTTCTTGGCACGGATCTAGATGGCTCTCTCAAGGTTCCTTACGCGCTTGCAGCGGTTAAGGGCATCGGGGTTATGCTTGGATATGCTATCGCTAGGGCTGCTGGCGTCGATACGGAGAAGAGGCTTGGATTTCTCAGCGATGAGGAGCTTAAGAGGCTCGAGGAGGTTGCCAAAGACCCGCTGGGCCATGGAATCCCCGCGTGGATGCTGAATAGGAGGAAGGATCCGGTTACCGGGAAGGATCTCCAGCTTTATGGATCGGATCTAGTCTATGCTATTAGAGAGGATATTCAGCGTGAGATGAGGATAAAGTCTTGGAGGGGGATTAGGCACTCGCTAGGGCTTAAGGTTAGAGGTCAGCGGACGAGAACTACCGGAAGATTTGGAACGGCTGTAGGGGTCTCGAGGAGGAGGCAGTAGGTCTTCTAGCCGAGCCTCTTTTATCCCTTTATAAGGGCTATATCTCTTGAGAAGGGTATGGGGCTAGGGTATAGAATCTTCTCGGGGATGAAGTATCTCGGCTTAGCGGCTATATTAGCCGGCTGGATAACGATAGCAACGGCTATAGCATTCAACCCCTGGTTCTCTCTTAGCAGGAACGCTCTTAGCGATCTAGGAGCCATAGGCGTTAGAAATGCTTGGATCTTTAATAGCGGCTTGATAATCGCTGGAGTTCTCGCCCTCCTATACTCGATGTACCTCCTGCTCATGTCGAGATCAAGGCTTGGAATCCTCGCCTCCTCGATATTCTTCCTCTCAGCTATCCACCTAATCTTGATAGGGCTTTTCCCTGAGGGGACCTATCCGCATCTCTTCGTCTCCATAGAATTCTTCACCCTAGCGGGCTTAGCAGTTTTATTCTACGGCATAGCCCTTCTAGCCGAGAGAATCAAAGCCATAGGAGTGGCCTCCATACTTCTTGCGGCCGCAGGCTTCTCAGGAGCTATACTAATCCCCTGGCCATCAATAGGCCTCCTAGAAGTTTATGCCATATGCTTGCTAACAATCTGGATAGTCCTGATGCTTAAATGCTTCTAGGCTTTATCCTTATCCTTCTTCTTTTCTAGGTCTAGGTTCAGGTCTTTCATCCGCTCTTTAAGCTTCCTCTTTATGGCTGATGGATTATTCTCGACTCCGAAGAGCTCCGCGAAGAGCGGCGTCGTTTTTAGGATTAGCGTTCTTCCAGTTTTCTCGGCCTCGACTAAGCCCTTTTCGATTAGTATTTTCACGTGTCTATAGGCTGATCCGCCCCTGGCCTCCGCGACCTTGCTCTGCTCGATCGGCTGGTGATAGGCTATGAAGGAGAGGGTTCGCATAACCCCTCTGCTGAGGAGAGGCTTTCTCAGAATCCTCTTAACCAGCTCCATATACTCTTTCTTGAGCTTGAGGTAGTAGCGCGGTCCGGGGAGCTCGACAAGCTCGAGCGCTCTCGAGTTTTCCTCATAATGCTTCTTTAATTCTTCTAAGGCTTTCAATACGCGCTTCTTGGATCTCGTTCCGCATACCCTCATTATCATGTTTAGGGTTACGGGTTTTCCAGCCGAGTATAATATCGCTTCAATTCTCGCCTTTAGCTCCTTCTGGTCTATCATTCCATTTCACCGCTATGAGCCTATGCTCATCGTCTTCTATTAGCTCGACTACGCCTTTTGCGGCCGCGAATAGGAGTAGGATGAATCTTCTCGCGGCTTCAAGCCTATCCACGCCCGAGAAGATGTCCTTCGGATCTATAATCTCCTTATCGCCGAAGATCCTCCGCAGCCCCTCAAGGAACTCCTCGAGCCTCTCCTCGATCCTCACGAGGAATTCGTCGAGCTTTACATCGAAGACTTCTAAGAGCATCTTCTCTTCTTCTCCTCCGTTTTTCTTCTCGGGTTTCATGAAGATGCTTCTTAGAGCTTGGACTAGCTCGTTAATCGTGGTTATCATGAACTCGGGCATACATGGGAGATCTACTGGTGGAGGGACTATCATGAGTTCTCTAATCTTCTCCTTATCGACCGGCTTGGGCTTATCGGCTTTTAGAAGTAGCTCCGTCTTCATCCTATGAATCGTTGCAGCGGAGTATGCTGCGACTCCGCATGAGTTCAGGTCTAGTAGATTCTTTTTTTCGAGCTCCTCCATCAGGGATCTTATTATCTCGACGAGCTTTATCTGCCAGGGCTTTACCCTATTCAGCCTAGTTACGTCGAAGAGAACTCTCCAGCGTGGATCGCTCCAGATCGTGATCGTTCTTTCAGTCGTTTCTGATCACCTCCTCAAGCTTCGTCTTAACAACCTTGGATGATCCTCCGGCATTATAGACGCCTATCACCTGGTCGGCTTTCTCGACGACGACATCCTTTAAGGAGATAACGATTATCTGAGTCCTCTTAGCCATCTCCTTGAAGAGTTCTGCGAGCCTGCGGCTATACTCTAGATCCATGTGGGCGTCAACCTCATCGAATATGTAGAAGTCTGCTGGCGTAAGCCCCTGAAGGGCGAGGAGTAACGCGACTGCCGCGACGGATTTCTCTCCGCCGCTCGCCGCTCTAGCGCTTCTAGGCTGCTTTCCGGGGAAGGCTAGGATCATCTCGACTCCGCCCTCGAACGGGTTCTCCGGGTTCTCGAGTCTAAGCCAGCCCCTTCCGCCCGTCAGCCTGCTGAAGTATTCCTCGAATGCATCCGCAACCTTGTTAAAGGTCTCCATGAAGATCCTCTTCTTCTCGCTCTCAACCCACTCGATAAACCGTATTATCTCCTGCCTCTCCGCCTCGAGCTCCGCTATCCTAGCAGATCTAAGCTTGTAATTCCCGATAAGCTCCTCGTATTGGCTTGGCGCTAGCTGATTTACGATCTCAAGCTCCTTCAGCTCCTCCTCTAGATCGTGTCTAAGCTCCTCCAGCTTTTCATCCGGGAGCTGGGGTAAGCTAATACCAGACTCGCCTATAGCCGAAATCCTCTCCCTAAGGTTCTTTAGCTGAACCTCGAGCTGAGCCCTCCTTATCTGGAGCGAGGATTTCGCTGACACGCGCTTTTGCTCATCTGCATCTATTTGAGCGATCTCATCCGATATCGGCTTAAGCTCCTCCGAGATCCTTCTTACCTCTTCAAGAATCTTCCTTCTAAGATCCGATAGACATGCTATTCCATAGATCGCCTCGCCCAGCTCCACGCCATATGCTCTAACCTCTAGATGGCTTTCGGAGATGAGCCTCGAGACATTAGCATATTCCTCTTCTGCTGATGCCATGCGGTTCTCAGCAAGCTTAAGCTCGGAACCTGTCCTCTCAATCTCCCTCCTTATCCTAGCAAGCTTGTTCTCCAGGTCTCTTATACGGATCTCAAGCTCGGATCTCCTAAGCCTATACTCCTCATATACGCTCCTCCTCCTCGATAGATCCCTCTCATATGCTTCTAGATCAAGGCTCGAGACCTCTTCCTCAGCTGATCGAAGATCTCTCAACTTCTTCTCAATCTCTTTCAATTCTCGTCTAAGCCTTGGTAGCTCGGCTTCAAGTAGCTTGAGCCTAAGGGTTTCCTCGGCTCCCTTAATTATCGTTTCCGCCATCTGAGCAAGGGTCTTCCTAATAGACTCTTCTAAGCCTTTCCTCTCTATTCTCTTCTGATACTTCTCCAGCTTTAGCCTTTCGAGTTCCGCTCCAGCCTCCTCAAGCCTCTTCCTAAGGCTTCCTAGCTCTCTTCTCAATCTCTCGAGAATCTTCATCGAGTTCTTGTATTCTCTTGAGGCGACCTCGCTCAATATGCTCTTATCGGGTGAGGTTGTTTCGAGTCTTAGATCTGGGTGGAGGATTATCCCATCATAGACTATCTTCTCCCCGTCTGGGCTTCTTAGCTTGTTGGAGAAGCTGACCTCTCGAAGAATATACTTTAGGGCGTCCTCGGCCCACTCCTCCTTAAAGGATATCCCCTTGAGCTTTAGCCTTCCCCCCATCTGAGAAGCTACATCCAACGGTATGATCTTCACCCTTAAGCCTACTTCCCCGAGTATCTTGGCGATGCCGAGGGCTAGGGAGAACTTCTCGACAACCAACGCCTTAAGCCATCCACCCGACGCCGAATCTATTAATCCTAGGATCCGCTCATCGGCCTCTATAGCATCTTTGAGAAATCCTTTAACGCCTTCTAGCCCAGCTTCACGTAGGGCGGCCATTATCCTCTCTGCCTCGTCCTCAGGCTCTAGGACTCCAGCTGACGCAATCTCTTCTAAAATCGCCTTAAGCCTCTCCTCAAGCCTCTCGATCAAAGAGATCCTACTACGATATTCTTTCCTCCTCTTCTCGAGTTCCTCGATTAGGCTTGATAGCCTCCTCTCCTCCTCTAGTAACTGCTCCACCTTCTCCCGAAGCTTGGATAGCTCTCGATACCCCTTCTCCTCGAGTTCTAGAAGCTTTCCGCCTTCTGATGTTATGCTCTTAATCCTCTTCTCGACCTCGGAGATCCTTATCCTCTTCTTCGTCATCTCGGCCTCGAGCCTAAGCTTTTCGTCATAGATCCTCTTCCGCTCCTTCTCAATTCTCGATCTAAGCTCTTGATACTCCTTCTCAATCCTTCTAAAATCGCTGAGAGCCTCCTCCTCCGCCTTCTTTATGGCCGCGAGCTCCTCGCTTAGGCTTGTTAGCTCTTCGAGAACGCTCTCCTCCTCGCCTCTAAGCTCCTTCAATTTTTCCAAGAGCTTCTTGTGATTCTCGAGGAAGTAGTCTCGCTCTTTCAGGAGGCGTACCGCCCTCTCCTTGAAGGTCGATATTCTTATTCTCAGATCATTCAGCTTGGACTCTAGGTTCTTCCTTTGGAGGTCTAGGCTGTTTAGGTTATGCTCGATCGAGCTTAGGCTCGAATTCTTCTCTTCGAGAATCTCCTCGATACTCCTCTTCTTCTCCATCAGCTGACTCTTTCTAGTCTCCAGCCTCCCCAGCTCGTTTTCTATCGATAATAGCTGGCTGTCTATTTCTTCAAGCTCTTTTTCAAGAGATCTTATGTTCTTCTCAAGCCTAATCTTCTCGATCTCGTTCAGGAATTCCTCGACGAGCTTTCTCCTATAAGCCTGGTTCCTCTCTTTCTCGAGCTGCTTTACCCGCGTCTTAACCTCTTTCGTGCTTGCCTTCGCTATTGCTAGATTCTTCTCGGCTATCGCTAGCTGCTCCTCGGCTTCAGCCTTCTTCTTCTCGTAGTCGCTTATCCCCGCGACCTCTTCAAGCATCTTTCTTAGCTCTGAGCCGCTTTTCTCGGCTATCTCGACGACCGATCCTTGGGGGATTATGTTGAAGCCTGATGGCTTGATATTAGCCATGGAGAGTAGGGTTAGTAGCTCGTTTCTCGAGACCTGCCTCCCATTCACATAATACTCGCTCTCGCCGCCTTTCAGGATCTTCCTCGAGATCGTTACCTCGCTCGCTTCTATCGGTAAGACCCCGTCGGAGTTATCTAGGGTTATCGAGGTTTTAGCCCATCCGGTCTGAGAACCGTCATGGACTAGCTCAGCCATCCTCCCGACTCTAAGATTATGGGCGCTAAGCTCCCCCAGCGTAAACCTAATCGCATCGAGCACGTTCGATTTTCCGCCGCCATTAGGCCCTGTGATCACTATGAAGCCTTTCTCAAGCTCGATAGATACCCGTTTAGGGCCGAACGACTTAAACCCCTGGATCGTCAGCTTCTTGATATAGACCATGACTCTCCTTTGGTATAAAGAATAGTCTCTGGCTTCGAGTTAAAAAGTTCTAGCCTCTAAATGGTTTGGTCATACATGCGTAATCTCATAGGATTATCGGCTGCTTCTCCACGCCTAATAAAGATACTTTTCCTTCCATCTCTCAAGCTCCTCCACCGATCTTCTGACATCGCTGAATAGCTTGGTCGCCCGCTCCACGTCCTCAGGCATGACCTTATCCCTCCCCGACTCCCTCGCTATTATATAGCTTGGGGTCAGCAGCTGGACAGCATATCTTAGGGTTGATTGCTCCCCGATATCCGTAAGCTTTTCCAAGGCTTCCTCGGTTAGCTGAACCTTCTCCTCAGCCGCTCTTATCTCTAGGATCTTCCGTATCTCATCCCTCGTATATGGCCTCGTCGAGATTATCAGCATCCGGTCGAGTAGATCTAACGGTATTCCATGCGGCGAGCTGAACTCGGTCCCTCTAACTTTTGTTATTCCGCGATTGCTTGCGAACATCATTATCGGAGCGAGCTCGCTCTCCATCGCCGCGTTTAGGAATGAGAATGCCTCTATATCGAGTAGATGGACCTCATCTATGAATAGGACTCCTGGAATTATCTCGGCCGTCCCCTCCTCGACCCTACGCTTAACCATCTCATCCACCTCCCTCCTCACCTCGTTATCGATCTCCTTTGTCGGCGGCGCTCCGAAGAATAGGCTTAGGAGGCTTCCACCTCTAGACTGGGCGCTTAGCTGATCTAGATCGTGTAAGGTTAGGACATAGACGAACTCCTTCTCCTTCTCGACTGGGCCGCCCGGCCTCGGGACGGGCTTCTCATCTACCGCCGCTATATCATATCGCTCGGCCGCCTCCTCGGATCTCCCAAGCCTCGTAACCCTACCGGTCTCAGCATCGATCGTTATCACATCTCCGACCGAGATACCCTGCGAGAGTATGTAGGATGCGATGGTTGCTCCAGCTCTAAAGACCCTTCTATCATCTTTCGTCGCGAGGCCGATTACGACATGGTCCGGCACCTCCTGATATGGGTTATAAGGGTGTCTTCTGGTCTTGATGTCGAGCTGGGTGACCTCGCCTTCATAGACCCTCCTCCGCTCCCTAAGCCTGACCCCTATCGCCTTCCTCATGGCCTGAGTTAGAACCTCCGTCTTCTTGAGTTCCGACGAGTAGATCTCCGAGCCGCTAAGCGTAACGAAGGGAACATCCTTGCCCAGCTCCTTAGCGATGGCGCAGGCTATAGCGGTTTTACCAGTCCCCGGCGGCCCTGCGAAGAGGAGCGCCCTCCCAGCCATCTTACCCTCCTTAATCATCCGGACGACTACGCCAGCCGCCTCCCTAGCCTCTATCTGGCCTACGAGGCCGTCGCCGACCGGTCTTGCCTTAAGCCCTTCAAGCCCAAGACCCTTAACATGGCTATGAGCGCCGATCCTCAGAAACTTCTCCCTAGGATACTGGGTGATATCCTCGAGCATAGCCATGAATATCTTCCCTAAGCCTAGATAAAGATCTAAACCCCGGCTAGGAGAATGGATCTGGGAATATTT
>CAYNFG010000034.1:0-10816 GCA_964396455.1 uncultured Nitrososphaeria archaeon
GATCTTCTGGAGGCGATTCATGAGCATGGAGGAAAGGTTTCGGCGATCCTAACCTATGCGAATCTGCCGTATGATAGGTGCATGAAGTATATTGAGGAGCTTTGCGAGAAGGGTTTAGTCGAGAGGGTGGCCGAGGGCTATAGGATTACCGAGAAGGGGTATAGGTTTTTCGAGGAGTTGAAGAGGGCTGAGAGGCTGGCGAAGGCTTTCGGATTCTCCCTCTAACAGACCTCCTCAAAGCTGATCCCCCCGCATGCTGAGCTTTCTCCTCTTAGAACCCAGCTTTACACTTATTAGTCAGCTATGAGTATGGTTTATGTCGTGTCTCCTATCAGGTCTTCTCGCATGAAGAAGGTTAAGAAGGAGCCTGAAGAGCCATCGATCTTGGAGCACTTCCTAGTTCCAAAGCATAGGATCCTCTCCCCAGAGGAGGCTAAGCAGGTCTTAGAAAGGTATAAGGTTAAGCCCCATCAGCTACCCTATATCCTAGCATCAGATCCGGTTGTAAAGGCTATTGGAGCGAAGCCCGGCGATATTATCGAGATAATACGAGACTCTCCGACTGCTGGAAAGGCGGTATACTATCGGCTTGTAGTATCGTCGGAAGAGTAGGGAGATATGGAAAGAGTTAAAGCATGGGGGTGCTTGAGAAGCTTGGGCGTATGGGTAGATTACCTCTTAAATATCGGCTTATCCTTCAGGAAGAAATTTGGGCTGGAGGTGATAGTGTATGCTTAAGCAGGTAGAGCTAAGGCAGGAGGACTTATGGGAGGTTATCAAGGCGTATATCGAGGATGAAGGTCTAGTTCACCATCACCTCAAATCCTATAACTGGTTTATAAAGGAGGGGCTTAACGAGCTGGTGAAATCTCTTGGAGATCTCGAGATCCAGACCAAGTATGGGACTCTCGTCCTGAAGATGCGGAATCCGGAGGTTGGTAAGCCAGTTTTCGAGGAGATTGACGGGACGGTTATAGAGAATGTTACCCCGATGGAGTGCAGGCTTAGAAACCTCACCTACGCCGCGCCGCTCTACGTCGAGATGATGCTATACTTAGACGGCAAGCCTATCCTCCAGAAGCCTGAGAAGGTTAAGGTCGGGATAGTCCCGATAATGGTGAAGTCGGATATCTGCCCGCTATCAAAAATGAGCGAGGAGGAGCTTATGGAGATCGGGGAAGACCCGAAGGATCCCGGAGGATACTTCATCATAAACGGCTCCGAGAGGGTTATCGTCGCCATAGAGGATCTCGCCCCGAATAGGATCCTGATAACCGAGAAGGAGACTAATGGAGGCCAGCTAAGCGCAATAGTGATCTCGACCGCCCATGGTAGGCAGGCGAGAACAGAAGTAACCTATAAGCCGGATGGCCCGGTAAAGGTATTCTTCTCGAGGATCTATAAGGGAATCCCGGCAATAATCATGCTCAGAGCGCTCGGGATGACTAACGATCGAGAGATACTGAACCTCGTTTCTCCGCTTAAGGAGGTTCAGGAGCTTCTCCAGCCATCCTTCGAGGAGGCCGCTGGAATAGATACCGAGCATGAAGCGCTCAGGTATATCGGGAATAGGATAGCATTCGGCTATGCCGAAGAGTATAGGATTCAGAGGGCTGAGCAGCTAATCGATAGCGTCCTCCTACCACATATCGGAACGAATAAGGCTGCGAGATATCAGAAGGCGATCTTCCTCTGCGAGGTCATCGGAAGACTCTTAGAAACCAGCCTCGGGATAAGAAAGCCGACCGATAGAGACCATTATGCGAATAAGAGGCTTAAGCTCGCAGGCCCGCTCCTAATGGAGCTATACCGCATGGCTTTCATGAAGCTCCTAAGAGATATTAGATACCAGCTTGAGCGTGCCGCCGCATCTAGATACCCCGTAAAAATCTCTACCTTCGTCAGACCCGGGATAATTACGGACTTCGTGAAACATGCCTTCGCCACCGGAAACTGGCCTGGCGGAAGGGTTGGCGTAACCCAGCTCCTCAATAGAACAAACCACCTCGCAACCATAAGCCATCTACGGAGGGTTCAATCACCGCTTAGTAGAAGCCAGCCGCACTTCGAGGCGAGAGACCTACATGGAACCCACTGGGGTAGGATCTGCCCGGCCGAGACCCCTGAGGGGAGTAACTGCGGCCTGGTCAAGAACCTCGCTCTCACAGCCGAGATAAGCTATCCGGTTAGAAAGCGGGGTCTCTTAGAGAAGCTCTACTCCCTTGGAGTAGTCCCGCTCTCCGAAGCGATAATGAAGAGGAAGCATTATGCAGCGAAAGTCTTCGTAGATGGTCTCCTAATAGGCTATCATGCTAACGGCGAGAAGCTGGTCGAGAACCTGAGAGAGCTTAGGAGGAGGGGAGAGATAAGCACAAGCGTAAACGTCGCCCTCTACAAGTATCCACATATCCAGGAAGTCTGGATAAACATGGACGAGGGGCGAGTCAGAAGACCATTAATCGTCGTCAAGAATGGAAAGCCGCTCCTAACCAGAGAGCATATCGAAGGCTTGAAGAATAAGACTCTTAGATTCAGGGATCTCGTAGCGATGGGCGTAATAGAGTTCTTAGACGCCGAGGAGGAGGAGAACGCCCTCGTAGCCCTAAGACCTGAAGACGTAACGGAGGAGCATACCCATCTAGAGATATGCCCGTATGCCATCCTAGGAGCCGTAGTCTCGATAATACCCTATGCCGAGCATAACCAGTCTCCGAGAAACATCTACGAGGGAGCTATGGGCAAGCAAGCCCTCGGAATATTCGCAATAAACCACAACCTCAGAGTCGATTCTAGATCCCACCTCCTAGTCTATCCTCAGAAGCCCCTAGTCGTTACGAAGGCCTCGGAGCTCCTCGATCTAGATACCAGGCCGATAGGCCAGAATATGGTGGTCGCGATTCTAACAGGCCAGGGCTATAACATGGAGGATGCCGTGGTCTTAAACAAATCGGCAGTCGAGCGAGGCTTAGCCCTATCCCTAAGCTATAGAGTCTATGAGGTTGAGGCGAGAACCTACATAGGCGGAGAAAAGGACGTAATCAAGATACCAGATCCAAATGTGAGAGGATATAGAGGAGAGCATGCATACCGGGTTCTAGATGCAGATGGCCTCGCCCATATCGAGTCGGATATCTCAGGAGGAACGGTAATCGTAGGCGTTCAGAGCCCGCCTAGATTCTTGGAGGAGTATCAGCGCGCACCCGCCAGAGAACTCGTCTGGAGGGATGCCTCGGAGACGATCCGGCCATCCGAGGCCGGCGTAGTGGATACGATCTTCATTACGAAGAATGAGGAGGGTAATAAGCTCGTCAAGGCGAAGGTTAGATCCTTCTGCGTAGCCGAGATCGGAGATAAGTTCGCTTCGAGGCATGGTCAGAAGGGAGTCGTCGGAATGCTCCTACCCCAGGAAGACATGCCATATACGGAGAGCGGGATAGTCCCAGACCTGATAATCAACCCGCACGCCTTCCCGAGCAGGATGACGATCGGCCAGCTCCTAGAGAGCATAGCGGGAAAGGTCGGAGCGCTTAAGGGAGAGTTCATAGATGGAACCCCATTCATGGGCAAGCCTATAGAAGAGCTTAGGAGAGAGCTTGAAGCCCTCGGATTCAAGAGCTCCGGCAAGGAGGTAATGTATGACGGCATAACGGGTAAGAGATATGAGGCCGAGATCTTCATAGGCGTAGTCTATTATCAGAAGCTCCACCACCTAGTCAGGGATAAGATCCACGCAAGGTCTAGAGGTAGGGTTCAGATGCTTACAAGGCAGCCGACCGAGGGTAGGAGCAGAGGTGGAGGATTAAAGTTCGGAGAGATGGAGAGGGACTGCCTAATAGCTCATGGAGCGAGCTTCCTCCTCCTAGACAGGCTCCTAGAGCAGAGCGATAAATACACAGCCCACTTCTGCAAGCTCTGCGGCCTCCCAGCATACTATGACCTGAAGCAGGAGCGTTTCATCTGCCCGGTTCACGGCAAGGATGCCGAGATAGCGACCGTAAGCCTACCATACGCATTCTACCTCCTCCTAGAGGAGATGATGAGCATGTGCATCTATCCTAAGCTACTCTTCGGAGAGGAGGTGTAGGGCATGGCAGCCTCACTCGAAACCCTAATCGGAGTAAAGTTCGGAATCCTAAGCCCAGAAATGATTAGAAAGATGTCTGTGGCCGAGATCTCTAACCCCGACACCTACGACGAGGATGGGATGCCGATACCGACGGGGGTGATGGATCCGAGGCTGGGAACCCTAGAGCCGGGTCAGCGCTGCAAGACCTGCGGAAACACCTATCTCGGATGCCCAGGCCACTTCGGCCATATAGAGCTTCCAGTCCCAGTAATCCACGTAGGATTCGTAAAGCATATCCACATGCTCCTAAGAGCCACATGCAGATCATGCGGTAGAATCCTGATACCCGAAGATGAGATAGCGAAGCTTAAGGCAGAGCTGGAGAAGCTTAAGAAGCTGGGCAGGCTCTCAGCAGAATTCTACTACAGGGTCCTCCAGAAGGCATTATCGGCTCAGACCTGCCCATACTGCGATGAGAAGCAGTATAGGATCGAGCTGGAAAAGCCTACGACCTTCATAGAGGTGATAAACTCCGAGCGGAGAAGGCTTACGCCACAGGCGGTTAGAGCAAGGCTAGAGAGGATAAGAGACGAGGATCTAGAGCTTCTCGGATTCGATCCGAAGATCGCTAGACCAGAGTGGATGGTTCTAACGGTCCTCCCGGTCCCACCCGTCTATGTAAGACCCTCGATCACGCTCGAATCAGGCTTCAGGTCCGAAGACGATCTAACCCATAAGCTTGTAGATATCCTTAGAGTAGTCCAAAGGCTTCGAGAGAATATTAACGCTGGATCGCCATCGCCTGTCATCGCGGAGCTTGCAGACCTCCTCCAATACCACGTAACAACCTATATCAATAACGAGGCTCCGGGGGTCGCTCCAGCAACCCATCGAAGCGGAAGACCTCTGAAAACCCTAGTCCAGAGGCTGAAGGGCAAGGAGGGCAGGTTCAGGCTAAACCTAAGCGGCAAGCGTGTAGATTTCTCGGCGAGAACCGTGATCTCCCCAGATCCGAACCTCAGCATAAACGAGGTCGGAGTCCCGCTCGAGATAGCCATGCAGCTTACAGTTCCTGAGAAGGTAACCGAATGGAATATTGAGAGGCTTAGGCAGCTCGTAAGAAACGGGCCGAACAAGTATCCCGGAGCTAAATACGTCATCAGGCCGGATGGAAAAAGGATTAGGCTATCCTACGTCCAAGACCTAGAGGAGGTCGCGAACGCCCTCGAACCCGGATTCGTAGTCGAGCGTCATCTAATGGATGGAGATATAGTCTTATTCAATCGGCAGCCGAGCCTCCACAGGATCTCCATAATGGCTCACGTGGTCAAAGTTCTCCCATACAAGACGTTCAGGCTTAACCTCTGCGTCTGCACTCCCTATAACGCCGACTTCGATGGAGATGAGATGAATCTCCACGTCCCCCAGAGCGAGGAAGCCCAGACCGAGGCGAGAATACTCCTCCTAGTCCAGAACAACATCCTATCCCCGAGATACGGCGCGCCGATAATCGGAGCGATAAGAGACTTCCTAACAGCAGCCTATCTCCTAACAAAGGACGACACCTATCTAACTAGGAAGGAGATGTCCTACCTCCTAGCAGCAATAGGATACGACGGCGAGCTGCCAGAACCTGAGATAAAGGAGCCTGAGCCGAAGTGGAGCGGGAAACAGCTCTTCAGCCTCCTCCTACCGAAAGGCTTCAACCACACCTTCAGAGCATCCTTCTCCCCAGAGATAGAGGTTGTGATAAAGGACGGCAAGCTCATCAAGGGAGTCATCGATAAGAGCGCGATAGGGGTCGAGAAGGCGAATAGCATCCTCCACAAGATGATAAGCGAATACGGGCCAGACACAACCAAAGAATTCCTAGACAAGCTCGTCAAGCTCCTAAACACCTACCTCAACCTAAGAGGATTCAGCTTCGGCGTAGACGACCTAGAGATACCAGATCAAGCCTATAAGGAGCTCGAGAAGGTCTTCCAGAAGCTCGACCAAGCATTCGAGAAGCTCAAGACAGACTATGAAAAGGGCAAGATAGAGGTCAGGCCTGGAGAGACGCTCGAGCAGGCATTCGAATCCAACATCCTCCAGATAGTATCCGAGGCTAGGGAGGAGGCTGGAAAGATCGCTAGAAAGTATATCGGCGAGGATAGCTCGGCCGTGATAATGGCGAGAACCGGAGCCAGGGGATCTCCGCTAAACATAGACCAGATGGTCGCGGTAGTGGGCCAGCAGGCGGTCAGGAGAGAGCGTATAAAGAGGGGATTCACGGATAGGGTCCTAACCTTCTTCAAGCCGAACGACGTATCGCCGAGAGCCAGAGGATTCGTCTATAGATCATTCACCAAAGGCTTAGACCCGATAGAGTTCTTCTTCCACATGGCCGGAGGAAGGGACGGCCTCGTCGATACCGCGGTCAGAACCCAGCAGAGCGGATACATGCAGCGTAGGCTGATAAACGCCCTCGAAGCTCTCTACGTAGAATACGATGGAACCGTAAGAACGATGGACGAGGGGAAGATAGTCCAATTTCTCTACGGGGAAGATGGAATAGATCCAATGAAGAGCTATCATGGAGAAGCCGTAAACATCGAGATCCTAATCAACAGGCTTGGTCTCACAAAATCCGAGAAACCCGCCTCCCGCGCCGAGATCGAGGAGATAGCAAAGAAATATGAGGGAAGACTTCCACCAAAGATAATCGATAATTTAAAGAGCGAGATCAGGAGGAGGGGATTCTCAGCCGAGGACGCTAAGAAGCTATTCAAGGAAGCATTCTCAGAATACCTCAAGAATAGGATAGAGCCTGGAGAGGCTGTAGGAATAGTAACCGCGCAGTCGATAGGAGAGCCTAGCACCCAGCTAACCCTAAGAACGTTCCACTTCGCAGGAGTTCATGAAGCATCTATTCTAAGAGGTCTCCCAAGGCTTATAGAGATCGTCGATGCAAGGAGAACGCCTTCAACGCCGATGATGAAGGTATATCTGAAGAAGGAGTATGCTCAGAGTGCGGAAGCGGCTCAGAAAATAGCCAAACAACTGAAATACACAACCCTGGAAGATATAACCTCGGACGTCGGCCTGGATCTTAGGAGGAATGCCGTGATAATAATCCTAGATGATAAAGCGATGAGAAATGAAGGAGTTAGCATAAGACAGGTCGATGAAGCAGTCAAATCCCTCAAGCTAAAGTATCAGAGGTCTGGAAAGACCCTGACCGTATATGCTGAGGATAAAGAGATGGATCTAGAGAGGCTTAAGGCAAAACTGATGTCCCTAAGGGTTAAGGGTATTGAGAAGATAACTAAGGCGATAGTCAGATACGAGGATGGAGAATACGTGATACTAACCGAGGGATCGAACCTCAAGCGCGTGATGCAGGTGCCCGAGGTGGATCATAGAAGAGTATGGACGAATAATATCAGGGAGATCGCCTCGGTCCTAGGCATAGAAGCCGCTAGAGCAGCCATCGTAAGAGAGCTTAAACACGTCCTGGACGAGCAGGGGCTAGACGTAGATGTACGCCATCTAATGATAATCGCGGATATGATGACCCTGAGCGGAAGCGTGAAGCAGGTCGGAAGACATGGCGTCGTTAGGCTTAAGGAGAGCCCGCTCGCTAGAGCAGCCTTCGAGATAAGCGTCCAAACCCTAGTAGACGCAGCCGTCAGAGGAGAAGTAGATCATCTAAGAGGAAACGTCGAGAGGATAATAGTCGGAAAAGAGGTCAGGGTCGGAACAGGCCTAGTATCCCTATTAATGGCCTATCCAGGAACCACAAGTACAGAATCGGGTGGAGGGGAAAAGAGGGAGGAGGCGAGCCAGTAAATGTCCTCGATCGAAAAACCTCAGGTAACCGAGATAAAGGATTTGAGACGGCATCTCGAAGTGATCTCTAGAACGGGAAAGCTGATCTTCGGCTTCAGACAATCATATCTTTCAGTATTGCATAGAAAGTCTAAGCTGATAATCCTGGCAAACAACTGCCCGCAAAACCTAGAGCGAGAGATAGTTATAGCATGTAAGATGACTGGAACGCCGTATATCAAAGTTCCATATCCGGGAACCGAGCTAGGGTATATGGCTGGGAAACCATTCTCAGCAGCAGTAATATCGATAATAGATCCAGGGAACTCCACGATCTTAGATGAGATAGCGCCGGAGAAAGAGGAAGAAGCTTATTAGCTACCGGAATTCCGTAAGATGGAGGAGCCTATACCTTGAGCGAGGGAATAAAACTAACCGATAAGGAGATGCGCTATATCTCGCTCTTCGAAGCAGCAACTGGAGCAAGCGTAATCGACTGCATAGAATACGGAGACATGGTGGTCTTCGTGGTAGGCGAGGGAGAGCTTCCAAAAGCTCTCTCAAGTAAGGGATTTAGGATACAGGATTTCGCGAAGCTGATAAAGAAGCGGGTCAAGGTGGTCGAATACTCTAAAGACCCTGCGAAGTTCGTTCAGAACGCGCTCCAGCCAGCAAAGCTCCTCGAACCTGTCAGGATGACCGAGAGGACTGATGGCAAGAAGATAGCCATAGCGGTCGTCGATCCAAGATATAAGGCCATAGCCATAGGAAGGGAGGGCAGGACGATAGAATTAGTCCGCCTCCTAGCCAAAAGACATCACAATATAGAGCACGTAATAATCCGCTAGCCCCACCCCCTTAAGGAATGTTCATTAACTGCCGTTACCCGGCTCAGAATGGTAGAGGTGAGAGATAATTGCCGCAGGATAAGAATCAAAAGCTAATCCTATGGTTTGAAGAGCTTAACAAGGAAGACGTCCCGCTAGTCGGAGGGAAATGCGCAAACCTCGGAGAGATGATAAACGCCGGGATACCCGTGCCCCCGGGGTTCGCGGTCTCCGCCTACACCTATAAGAAGTTCATAGAGGAGACCGGGATAGCCGAAAAGATCTACGACATCCTAGACGAGACGATAACAGATCCAAAAGATCCAAAACAGTATGAGGAGGCCTCGAAGAAGATCAGGGCTTTAATCGAGTCTACCCCGATACCAGACTATATAGAGAAGGCGATCGTAGAGGCTTACAGGGAGCTTTGCAAGAAGACCGGCGTCAAGGACGTCTATGTAGCCGTTAGATCGTCGGCCACGGCCGAGGATCTTCCAGGAGCATCCTTCGCGGGCCAGCAGGAGACATTCCTAAACGTGAGAGGAGAGAAAGAATTGCTCGAATCCGTCAGAAAATGCTGGTCGAGCCTCTTCACCCCGAGAGCCATCTTCTATCGAACCCAGAAGGGGTTCAGGCACGAGAAGGTTCTCATAAGCGTAGCGGTCCAGAAGATGGTGAATAGCAGATCGGCTGGAGTAATGTTCACCCTCCATCCGGTCACCGGTGATAGGAGCAAGATCGTCATTGAGTCCGTTTGGGGTCTTGGAGAAGCGATAGTTTCTGGAGCGGTTACCCCAGATCACTTCGAGGTAGATAAGAACACGTTCAAGATCTTGGTGAAGAATATCGTGAAGAAGGAGGTCGAGTATATCCGGGATCCCAAGACCGGTAAGACGATTCACGCTAAAGTTCCGCCTGAGAGGCAGGAGGCTCCAAGCCTAACCGACGAGGAGGTCGTAGAGCTGGCTAAGATCGCTAAGAAGATCGAGGAGCACTATGGAACGCCCCAAGACATCGAGTTTGCGGTCGACCGAGATCTACCCTTCCCGAAGAACCTATTCATAGTCCAGTCGAGGCCCGAGACCGTCTGGAGCGTGAAGGAGGCCGAGGCCAAGGCCGAGGCGTCTCAGTCAGCTCAAGCAACCTCCGTAGCCGAGGCGAATATAGTCCTCAAGGGGCTGCCGGCAAGCCCGGGAGTCCACGTAGGAAAAGCTAAAGTAGTCTTCTCGCCGGAGGAGGCCGCCAAGGAGATCCAGAAGGGAGATATCCTCGTTACTAAGATGACGAACCCGGACTGGGTTCCATACATGAGGCTGGCCGGAGCCATAGTAACCGACGAGGGAGGGATGACCTGCCACGCAGCCATAGTATCGAGGGAGCTCGGGATACCGTGCATAGTCGGGGCTAGGGAGGCTACCAAGCTGATGAAGAGCGGCGAAACCTACACGGTCGACGCGAGGTCTGGAGTGATCTACGAGGGTAGGGTTGAGGAGCTGGTCAAGCCCGCCGAGGAGGAGAAGGCCGCGGCCGCCGTAGCCGTCGCCCAAGCCCCGGTCGTAACCGGAACCAAGATCTACGTGAACATAAGCATACCAGACGTCGCGGAGAAGATCGCGAAGGAGACCCAAGCGGACGGGGTTGGATTGCTGAGAGCCGAGCACCTAATGCTAAGCGTCGGGAAGCATCCGAGGCTCCTAATCGAGGAAGGCGGAGAGCAGAAGATGATAGACGCATTCGCCGAGGGGATAAGAAAGGTTGCTCAGGCATTTTACCCGAAGCCCGTCGTCTACAGGTTCCTAGACTTCAAGCCCGATGAGTTCCTAGCTCTACCAGGCGGAGAAAAGTATGAGAAGGAGGCGGGCCACGTCGGCCCCAACCCGCTAATCGGATACAGGGGAGCCTTCCGATACATCAAGGAACCCGACATATTCAGGCTCGAATGCAGGGCGATCAAGAAGGTCAGAGAAGAGTATGGATTGAAGAACGTCTGGGTTATGGTGCCCTTCGTCAGGAGGGTCGAGGAATTCGTCCAGGCCAAGAAGATAATGGAGGAGGAGGGATTGAAGCAGGGACCCGACTTCAAGGTCTGGATAATGGTCGAGGTTCCGAGCAC
>CAYNFG010000035.1:0-10459 GCA_964396455.1 uncultured Nitrososphaeria archaeon
AAGCCGCTCCCGTAACCAGAGCACGTCTGCCTTTAAGCGAGATAAGCTCCGATAACGGTGGAGCATCAGAACCCATACAGGATAAATTCTGTTAGAGGCTTATTTTCTTTGCTTGGGCGGCGGCTCCAGCTCTTACTCTATCTCATTCCACCACTTCCTCTTCTCTCCAACCTTAGCCCTCTTAAGCCATCTCTTGGTCTTCGGCATCTCATCCAAGAACTGTAGAAGTCTCTTAACCTTCTGCCTGACATCCTCCGCATCAGCATCGGTTAAAATTCCCTCCTCCCGATATTTCTCAACAAACATCAAGACTTTTTCTAGATTCAGCTTCGACTCATACCAGAACTCCCAATCATCTCCAAGAACGCTCTGAAGCCTTTCGAGATCGATCATATCTCTTTTATATTCTTGATATTCTTGCGAGAAATCATGTGCCCTGAGGAGGAGGATTATATCCTTGATATCCTTCTCGGCGATCTTATGTATCTGAAGCTTCTCGAGAAGTAGATCTGAGAGAGGTATTGTTGGGAAGTCTAGTTCGAGCCTCCCCTTCCCCGGCTTCCCGAACTCGATCGTGTGATTGTATTTTAGCCTGTCTATGAAGACGTCGATTTGATGAGAGCCATCTACTGAGCGATAGATTCTTCGAGCATCACCATAGTATAGCATTACTCTATAGTCGGCGACGTAGCCGAGTTCGGTTAATATTGGATCCAGCTTCTTAACATGAGGTTTATAGGTTATGAGATCTATATCGGTTATCTGACTCTCCCTACCACCTAACCTATCAAGCCTCTTAAACATATCCACGTAATCCATCGAGTGAATTAGAATTGCTAACCCGCCGATTATCCTAGCCTCTACCCCAGCCTCATGAGCCCGCCTAACGATATCCGTTGCACGCTCTACGAAGAAATCCGTCGTAGGTTTTGCAGAACCCATTTTTAGGAGAAGAATTATAGATCGTACTTAAAGATTTTCTCAGGGCCGTTGCTGCCTCATGAGAAAAACTTTTATCCGAAGGAGATGCGATTTCAGACAATATGGCGGTCTTTCCAAGACCAACCTCAGGGCTGGTTAAGGAGATCTCAGCGTCGAGCGCTATAATGTATAACATGGCGGCTATGGGCCTGCCATTCTGCTTTATCTACATCGCTTGGACGATGATACTATTTCCGGGAGCTTATCTACCAATCACAGCGATCTACGCGATAATACTCGGAATAGTTCCAGCATTCGTCTATTACCTGATGTCGGTAAGTATGCCGAGGTCCGGCGGAGACTACGTCTGGATAAGTAGGATAATCCACCCAAGCATAGGTTTCATGGTGAACCTCGCGTTAACCTTTGCTCTACTTGTCGCTATCGGCGTCGAGCCTTCATGGACGATGCAGTGGGGTATAGCTCCAATAGCATCAACACTCGCTTTAGTAACTGGTGATAACTCATTATATTCGCTAGCGGAACTTCTAGCATCCCCTACGACTATACAGGTGATCGGCATAATTTACTTCGTCTTGATAGCGTTTCTAATTACGAGAGGAACGCGGACGATAATGCGAACCTACTGGGTGCTGTTCGCTATAAGCATGCTTGGAGTGCTAACGTATCTCATAGTGTTGGCGACGACGGGACACCAAGTATTCATTGAGAGATTTAACCAGCTTTCAGGAATGAACTATGAAGAAGTTCTCAAAATTGCCCAAGAATTAGGTTATCCTAGTAGCTACGATTGGGGCATAACGACCTTCGCAATAATCTACACGTTCCTAAATCTAGCCGGTTTCTGGTTTACAGCATATATCGGCGGAGAGATAAAAGAGGTCAGCAAGGCTCAGCTAATTGCAATACCGGGATCCCTAATCGCATTATCAATCTGCATGTTCATAGTGTACTATGCTACTTTTGCCGTCTATGACGGCATATTTTTAGGAAGCCTCGCCTATCTAGCTGCGACAGGCCACCAGGCGTATAAGCTTCCATTCGACATGCCGTTCCCGCACTTCCTGATATCATTCCTAACCGATAACCCGATTGCAATTGTTTTAGTAAATCTCGGATTCGCTGTAACGCCTTTACTTGCAGGCATGACATATATATTCTTGGTTATCAGGAATATCTTTGCATGGGCATTTGATCGAGTAATACCTGCCATGTTCTCGAAAGTTCATCCGGAGACAAGATCCCCCTATGTCGCCTCAATACTGATAGTTATCCTCGCCTTAATTTTCCAAGCACTATGGCTCTACACGACGGTTTTCGAGTATGTCCTCTATATAACAACGATAATTTTCCTAGCGATATGGTTTGCAAGCCTTGCCGCGATAGTATTTCCATTCAGAAGGAAGGATATCTTCGAGGCGTCGCCTGAGATCGTGAAGAAGAGGGTTGGAGGCATACCGCTGATCTCGATACTCGGGGTCATCTCGCTGGCAATCACCTCATTCATAATCTACGCGACCCTGACGCCGACTTATGGAGGAGTCCTAGATCCGATAAACCTCTTCTACAACATGCTGATCTTCCCGATCGGACTAGCGATCTACTTCATCGCATCGCTGTATAGAAGGAAGACGGGGCTACCGCTAGAACTCTCCTTCAAGGAGATTCCGCCATACTGAAGCTGGAAAGTGAGCCGAGATGACGAGGACGAGGATATTCTTCACCACGGATCTCCACGGCTCGACGCGCTGCTTCATCAAATTCCTCAACACCCCCAATATTTATGGTGCGAAAGTCCTAATTCTAGGAGGAGATATCTGCGGTAAATCGATCATACCGATAATCAGGAAGCCGGATAACACTTGGAGCGTAGCCTTCCTCGGAAAATCTCAGACGATTAAAAACTCTAAGAAGCTTGAGGAGATTAAGGAGAAGATAAGCGCGAGCGGCGCATACTACTATGAGGCCGACGAGAGCGAATGGGAGGAGCTCGCAAGCGATCAGACAAAACTCCAGAACCTGATGATAAAGCTTATGAGAGAAAGGGTGAAAGAATGGATAAAGCTCTGCGAGGAAAGATTAGGCGGCAAAGACGTTAAAGTATTCATCAGCCCTGGAAACGATGATCCATACGAGATCGACGACCTTCTGAAAAGCTCCTACGACAACATCGTTTTAGGAGATGGAGTAGTCTCCGAGATAGATGATAAGCATGAGCTACTCCTTCTAGGAGTATCGAATAAAACCCCCTGGAACTGTCCGAGAGACCTTGAGGAAGACGAGATAATGGCGAGGATAGACGAGCTGGTTTCTAGGATGAAAAACGTCGAAACGAGCATATTCAGCATCCATATCCCGCCCTATGGATCCGGGCTTGATACGGCTCCGAAACTGGATGAGAATCTAAAGCCCGTCCTAGGACCTGGGGGAGCGCCGATAATGACCGCATGCGGCTCGATAGCGGTTAAAGAGGCGATTGAGAAATATCAGCCAATCCTAGGACTTCACGGCCATATACACGAGTCGAGAGGGGCGTGCCAGATAGGGAAGACTATATGTTTGAATCCGGGAAGCGAATATGCTGAAGGAATATTGAGGGGAGTTCTCGTAGAGGTCGAGGATGGAAGGGTAAGAGATTACCTCTTCACCCAAGGCTAAACCTAGTTTTTAGAAGATTCTTTTTCTGAAGCCTTATTAAGGATCAAGAAGCAGCTTTACTGTAATTTAGGCAGAGGTGGAAATATGAAGTTTAAGGTAGCCTGCCTCCAAATGGATGCAAAACTCGGCGACAAGGAATATAATCTCAGGAAGATGCTCTCGATGATAGATGAGGTCTCCAAGCAGGAGGTGCGTCTCGCAGTATTCCCGGAACTAGCCCTAACAGGCTTTAACTGCGGGGAGGATTTTCTTAAGCTCGCAGAGCCGATCCCCGGCCCAACGACCGAGAAGATAGGGGAGAAGGCCAGAGAGTACGGTATGTATATCGTTGTCGGGATGCCTGAGAGAGGAGATCTTCCAGGAATACTTTATAATGCCGCAGTCCTAATAGGGCCTAACGGCGATATCGTAGGCGTCTACAGGAAGACCCATCTAGCGTTATACCTCCACTGGGAGATCGTCAGCGAGGAACCTGAAATCTTTAGAAGGGGTAATCAGATACCGGTCTTCAACACCGAGCTAGGCAGGATAGGAATGCTCATCTGCCAGGATGGGGACTTTCCAGAAACCTGGAGGGTTTTAGCGCTTAAGGGGGCGGAGATCGCAGTATTCTCAAGCGCTTCTCCAGAAGGTTTCAGATACATGTGGTATAACGAGCTGACGGCGATGGCTTATCAAAACGGGTACTATGTGATAGCGGCGAATAAGGTCGGTAAGGAGGTCTTCGACTTCCATGGGAAAAAGCTTGAGGAGACCGCATTCGGCGGAAGCCTAATCATAGACCCGCTCGGCAGAATCATAAAGAAGGCGAAAGAGTTTGAAGAAGATATCATAGTCGCCGAGATAGACACGGAGGAGGTAGTGAAAGCTAGATGGGCTACAAAGCTGCTCAGAGATCGAAGACCAGAACTCTATAAGGTTATCTGCCAGGAAGATTAACACTTAGTGCAGAAAGCCATGAAGATCAAAGAGCTTAAAGTATTCAGGCTAGACATCGCCCTGAAAGAAGCCTTCACAATAGCATTCAAAACCTATACCCATGCCCACAACTGCCTAGTAGTCCTAGAAACTGATAACGGGATTAAGGGCTATGGCGAGAGCTCGCCCGACAAGCCTATAACAGGAGACAGCCAGGAAGAGGCATTAACATTCATGAAGGCTGCTGCAGAAAGGCTTCGAGGACACATTTTAGACGTTGAGGAGGTTCATAAGACGCTTCTAGAGCTAGAGAAGAAGATGGACTTGAGAAGCCAAACCGGCAAGGCGGCAATAGACATGGCATGCTATGATGCCATAGGGAAGGCTGAGGAGAAGCCGATATACCAGATCCTTGGAAGAGGGAAGCCGCTAGAAGTCCCCACCACCCTTACAATCGGAATAAAAACGATAGAAGAAACGATCGAGACCGCAAAAAGGTATATGGAGGAGTTTGGAGGATACGGGCTGAAGCGGATAAAGCTCAAGCTATCCGGAGATCCGAAAGAAGATCTCGAGAGAGTCTTAAGGGTTGCCGAGATCTTCCCAGGCGAGCTAACCCTTGATGCTAATCAGGGATATAAGAATCCGGAGCAAGCGATAGAAGTCTTCGATAAAATGTATGACGAGCTTGGAAAAAGGATAATCCTAGTCGAGCAACCCACCCCGAAAGAAGACCTAGATGCTTTAAAGAAAGTTTCAGAGGAATCGCCTATACCCGTATTCGCCGATGAATCAGCCGCAACGCTTGAAGATGTCATTAAGATCGTCGAGCTAGGGGCTGCAGCCGGCATAAACATCAAGCTTCAAAAGATAGGCGGGATATACTATGGCGTTAAAGCCGCTGAAGAAGCAAATAAAGCAGGAATCAAGCTAATGGTAGGATGTAATGAGGAAACCCATATAGCCATCTCAGCAGCCATACACTACACCTCATCCACATCCGGGATGATGAACGCGGATCTAGATAGCGACCTACTACTCTTCGACCTCAACATAGTCAGGGAAGACCCGCTCGAGACATTTGTCTCGGGTGCAAGAGTTCCTAGAGAGAAGCCGGGGCTTGGAGTAGAGCTATCAAACTGGTTTAAGGCATTAGTCGAGGATAGACTCATTCTCGAAAGGATAGCCTAAAAGCCTGACAATATTTTTCCAAAACCTCATACCGTAAGCTTGGGATAACTGGATCTGATAAAAAGTGAAATAAAATATTGGAGAAAAATCCTATAGCTGCTTGTTTATCATCAGGATTATATCCACGAGCCTATTGCTATAGCCCCATTCGTTGTCATACCATCCCAAGACCTTGACTATATCGTTGCGGTCTCCGAGGACCATTACGTTAAGACCGTCGATTATGCATGAGTGGGGGTTTCCGATTATATCCACGGATACTAGCGGCTCCTCCGTATACTCTAGTATGCCTTTCATCTTGCCTTCAGCCGCCTTCTTATATGCTTCCTTAACCTCATCTACGGAGACCTCTTTCTCAACTATTGCGACGAGATCGGTTATGGAGCCGTCCGCCACAGGCACTCTAAGAGCTATTCCATGAAGCTTCCCCTTAACCTCCGGGATTACTAGGTGTAGCGCCCTCGCAGCCCCCGTAGTCGTCGGGATTATTGACATCGCGGCAGCTCTCGCCCTTCTAAGATCTCTATGAACTAGGTCGAGAACCCTTTGATCATTCGTGTATGCATGGACCGTCGTCATGAAGCCTTTCTTGATCCCGAAGTTGTCTAGCAAGACCTTAACCATCGGGGCGAGGCAGTTCGTCGTGCAGGATGCTCCGGAGATGACGTCATGCTTCTTAACATCCAGCATCTCATCATTAACTCCCGGAACTATCGTTACATCCGCGTTCTTAGAAGGAGCCGATATCAATACCTTCTTCACGCCGTTTCTGAGATGCTTAGCCGCATTCTCCCTATCCGTAAATCTTCCAGTAGATTCCACCACTAAATCCACTTCAGCTTTATCCCATGGAATCTTGGCTGGATCCGGCTCCTGGAACCCTATAAGCTCCTGGCCGTCTACCTTTATGCCCTTATCGGTTGCCTCCACCTTTCTATCCCATTTCCTATGCACCGAGTCGTATTGTAGTAGGAAGGCCGTCGTCTTATTGTCGGCTAGATCATTGAAGGCAACGATCTCAAAGCTCTTACCATATTCTGGATGCTGGAATGCAGCCCTCGTAAATAGTCTCCCGATTCTACCCATTCCATTAACTCCAACTCTCAGCATAGTGCCTCAGGAAGATTAGTGGGTAGAGCTTTCCTATTAACTATACTCCTTCTTGGAAACTGTAACGGATTTTCAAAGATCTCTGCTTAAAGATTATATATAGACGGGGGCTGGAATATTTCGTGCAAAAGCATAGAACGAGCATAGAGTTCCCTGCAGATCTATGGGAGGAGCTGAAAAGCAGGGTTCCTCCGAGAAAGCGAACCGCCTTTATCATCGAGGCGATACGGGAGAAGCTTTTGAGAGAGTCTATGAAGTGTATAATCCTATGCGGAGGGCTTGGTATGGGCATGAGTCCGCTGAGCAAGAGCATTCCTAAGGCGATGATGCCGGTAGGCTATAAGCCGATAGTCGAGCATATAATCCTCAGGCTTAAGAGGCAGGGGATCTATAGCTTCATCCTAGCAGTAGGCCATCTAGGAGAACACTTCGTAAAATACTTCGGCAACGGCGAGGCTCTCGGAGTAAGGATAGACTATACCTTCGAGCGAATCCCCCTGGGAACCGCTGGCGCTATAAAGAATGCTGAGGGTAAGCTTAATGGAAGATTCCTAACGGTATATGGCGACATACTATTCGACAGGCTCGACATCAATAAGCTCCTCCGATATCATCAGGAGAGGCGGGCTATAGCTACAATGGTTTTGGCAAAGGTTAATGATGCAAGCAGATTCGGGCTTGTCTCAATAGATGAGGAGGGGAGGGTTATAGCTTTTAGGGAGAAGCCTAAACAAGCGGTCCCAGGACTCGTAAATGCGGGGATCTACGTCTTCGAGCCGGAGATATTCGAGTATATACCGAGCTCGACTAGATGCTCGCTCGAAGAGGATATTTTCCCAACTCTGGCTGATAAAGGCAAGCTCTATGCTTACGTCTATAAGGGATATTGGATAGATATCGGCGTCCTAGAGGATTATGAGAAGGCTGTGAGAGACTTTTTCCAGGGGGCGATCGAGGATACCTATTTCTGAGTATATACTCAGGATTTATTAGAAAAGCCTTCTCAGAAAAAGCTCGTGGAGAATAGACTAAGCCTAACGATAGCATGCTCCAGCATTATGGCCGGCCTAGCAGCACTTCTCGCACTCTTACCCCTCTCCTTCAGCTATCCGATCATACCCTATCTAAAGTTTGACGTCGCTGAGATACTGGTAGTCCTAGCCTTCTTTCTCCTAGGGCCTGAGGCGGGTCTTATCTCCTCCATAGTCTACTGGGTTATATTGCTGCTCGTCGGATCCTATACGCCACTAGGCCCCACCATGAAGTTCATCGCTGTTATATCCATGGTGGCTGGACTTTGGCTGGGATTTAGGCTCTTAAAGAATCCGAGATGGGGGCTTCTCTTAGGCTCCTGCATCGGCTGCATGCTAAGGGTGCTTACGATGAGCATATTCAATTATCTTATATTGGTCTTCCTATTTCCGGAGTTTCTCGAGGTCGCGGCAGCGAGCATCTCGATGGTCTTAGGCTTAAAATTTTCTGGAGAGAGTATGACGCTTATCTTGGTGATGATCTTTACCGCGCTCTTCAACGTGCTACATACCGTTTTGAGCATTACCCCCGCATATCTTTTAGTGAGATCCATAGCGGGGATCGGGGCGAAGAATCCTAGGATTAGTGGTATATGGTATGCTAGGATGGTTAGGGCTGCTTCGAGGCAAGCTCCTCGGCGATCTTAAGAGCCTCCTTCTTCAATTCTTCTGTAATCCTATTCTCTTGAATCGCCTTCTCCAGCGGCTCCGCATCTATTATCTCCGGCTTCGAGTTCGGCTTTACGACGACGTCAACCTCTAGATCGAAATAGTGTATATGGTCTGGGTAGATCGAGATTGGTGTGGAGATGTTGTAGTAGCAGCCTTTAAGCTCGCCCGACATGCTATAGTAGCTGGTCTTCATCCAGGGCTGAAATCTAGAGATCTCGGTGATGGCGTAATCTCCTGGAGCCTTCTCAATTCCTAATCCATCGTAGGTTCCAAAGCCCATTATCCTCCGCATAATCCTAACCTTGCCCTCACCCCTCCAGACGACTTTCCCAGGTCCTAGGACGAGCCTTCTGCCATCAGGCTTGATATGCGTTATCTTTATCATAGCTCCAAGTCTGGGGGCAAGCCTCCTCACCTGCTCCTCGAATCTCTTAGACATCTCCTCGGCTGGGACAATTCCCTGCTCGACTAGGTCTTCTGCGATGCTCACCATGCTCGAGAGACCTTCGCCCCCAGCCCTGCAATAATGATGATATGGAACAGTATATGCTACCGAGGATCTAAGCTCGTCAAGCTTAAGCTTAGCCTCGTTCGGGAACCCGATTCTAGCCCTAGCCAAATTCTCGGATAGGTCGAGCTTCAGAATTATCAGATCTCTGAAAGCTTTCCTCAAAGACTCTATAACCTGGATGAGGGCATCGGCGAGACCGCGCATCTCGATGCAGTTTCTATCGAATTGCGAGTCTATTATTTCGAGGTCGGCGTCCCCTCTCTCCGTTATCCCGAAGCGCTCGGTCTGGGATCTGGTGGGATTGATTATGGTAAAGCCCTCGTCCCTGAGAAGCTTTATCAAGGCAGTCGAGTAGATTCCGCGAATCATTATCCTCAATTCCCCATCACCAGCCGGGTAGTTTTCCCCGACCAGTCTTCTAACCGGACTGGGCTTATGAATGTTATCGGAGAAGCTCTTAGGTTATGGTCTTCGGGGGTTGCGGAAGCCTTTTTATAATCTGCTTAATCGCCCTAGGCCACTCGTCATAGTCGAAGCCATGTCTTGCCAAGAACCCTGCAGCCCATCTACTTAATCCATGGCCTGTGCAGCCGGTCCAGATATCCCTATTCTTAGCCTCTTTAATCCTGAAGTTTCTGACATAGAAGTCTCGGTGGACGCTTGCAGCAGTTATCTCAAGCCATTCTGCTTCTTCTCTCGATCCACGGTATGGTAGATAGACTTCTACGTCTAGGGTTGGTATCTTATTGATATGCGAGATATCTATCATTCTCTTCGATGCTTCTTGGGGGGATAGGTAGAAGGGCGCTCCCGCGACAACCCTCCACTCCATATCCAGATCCTTATCGACCACCTCCAGGGTGAGATCCACTATCTTATTCCTTAGCTCGATTACTTGATCCGGGGAGCCGAGGAAGACCATCTCCAGCCTCCAGAACTCATTTGTTCTAACTAATCCCTCGACCCCTCCCGCCTCATTTCTCCAAGTCCATCCTCCCGATAGCTCGTAGGCTTTTATCGGAAGGTCTTCAAGCTTGACTATCTCGCCGCTGAAGTATTGATAGAATGCCGTGCATTGGATCGCCTCCATGATATATTCGGGTTCTCCGAGGATCTGCTTGAGGAGATCTGTTCTAAGCTCTCTTCTCAAAACGTATTCTCGTTTGAATTCCTCGAATGCTGAGGGGTCTCTTGGCGGGACGCATACGTAGAATACGCCGTCCGGGAGGTGCTCGATATATGTTGTAAGCTTCTTGAATACGTCCATCGGGACAAGCCTCGGGAACATCCATTCCTCGAATCCAAGCGGTTTAGCGACCCGCTCTATCAGTAGCTCGGCTATCGCTTTTATGAGCGCTGTCATCGGCGGGGTATAGATCCACTGCCCCTTACCTGGATACCTCTTAATCCACCCCCTTTTCTCAGC
>CAYNFG010000036.1:0-9558 GCA_964396455.1 uncultured Nitrososphaeria archaeon
AAATTCTTGAACCTGTCTTAGAGGGGGTTCGTAAAGTTGATAGGCATGTAAGTTTATTGGCCCTATATCATGGGTGGGGGATATTCGAGAGGGCCTGGCTACTTGTAGGCGGCATGCCTAAGCTCTTCCTACTATCTCTACAGCATCCGGATGCTGTCGACCAGTTGATGGATATGGTGGTGGATGTTAAATTGGAAATTCTCGACATGGTTCTAAGCGAGGTTGAGGTGGATATGGTCATGTATGGAGATGACTGGGGTATGGAGGACAGGCTCCTCTTTTCGCCTCAATGGTGGAGAAGATTCGTTAAACCTAGGCATTTGAGGCTTTACAAAGCTGTCAGGGAAGCTGGAGCCCTCTGCTTTCTTCATAGCGATGGGAAGGTAGAGGATCTTATACCTGAACTCATTGAAATGGGCGTCGATATATTGAACATACAGCGTGAATGTAATGATTGGCCTAAAATACTGAAAGAGTTTAGAGGAAAAATAACTCTTTGGGGCGGAATAAGTTCAAGAGTACTTGATATGGGGACAGCTGATCAAGTGGCTAAAGAGGTGGACGAATGCGTAGAGCTTGGTAGGAGAGGCGGCGTAGTCATGGCTCCAGGACATGCACTAAAGTATCGGAATGAAAGTATCGGGGCTCTAAAGAAGGCTTGGGAAGAGAAGGGGAAGTACAAGCAGTTATAGCTTAAAGATCAAGTTCAGTGGAACTAAATAAAATGCCAAAGATGAAAAATTATCTTTACGTGAGGAGCGTTCAGCAAGCGTAAATGCGAGCGGATGTATAAGTTTCTTAGGTCTTCGGCCTCTCCAGCTCCATAGCCACGTCATATATAGCGATCGCAAATCATATAGCCTAGTACAGACTGCCATATAACAGGCTAGAGAAAATGTCGTATCTACTTAGAAGAATCCAGATCACCGGAGGGTCGACCTATATAGTCTCTCTTCCGAAAAGCTGGGTTAAGTCTATGGGGTTAAAGCCTGGAGATTATGTCCAGCTTATACCCCAGCCTGATGATAGCCTTCTTCTGGTGGCGGGCCGGAAAACGAACGAGCCGCTTGAAGCGGGGATAGAGGCATCTCCGGATGATAGGCCGGAGGAGATAGCGAGAGAATTGATCGCATGCTATCTGGCTGGCTATGATATGATCCGGGTAAGCTTTACCGCCCGGGTCGATGAATTCAAGTATTATCTCAAGAATCTTATGAGAACCAAGCTGATAGGCTTAGAATCCATAGAAGAGTCGGCGAATCACATGGTCATCCGATGCCTCGTAGGCCACGTAGATTTCCCGATAAAGGAGGTCTTGAACAGGATGCATATCATGACCCTATCCATGTATAAGGATTCCTTAAAGGCTCTCAGAGAGAGGAATGAGTCTCTCATAAACGATATTATTCAAAGGGATGACGAGGTGGATCGTTTCTACCTCTTCTGCGTTAGGCAGCTTAAGGCAGCGGTCGAGAACGCTTTAACGATGGGGGAGATAGGCTTGAAGAATCCGAGGGAATGCCTAGGCTATAGGCTGATAATAAAGAGCATAGAGCGTATAGCCGATCACGCAACGAGTATAGCATGCCAGATACCGTTAATCAAGATCAAGGAGAACTCTCAGATACTCGATGGAATAATCAGGCTTGGCGAAGCGGTTTTATCGATCTACGAGAAGGCGATGGACTCAGTCTTTAGAATGGATGTAAAGCAGGCGAATAAAGTGATCTCGGAGGTAGAGAACTTGGCGAAGCTGGAGAAGGGGCTGGTTAAGAAGATCTTCGAGTCCAAGCTTAATACCGAGACGGCCATAGGGCTTAGACTGATACTCGAGAGCATTAAGCGTATCGCAGAATATAGCGCCGATATCGCCGAGATAGTGATAAACCTAGGGATAAAAAGCTAGAGCAAAGATTCATCTGGGCTTATTCTCAACTTCGAGATTTCTGCGTAGGCTTTCCCTAAGCGATGTAAGCTCCGCTATCTCCCTCTGAAGCTTAATCCTCTCATTCTCGAGTTCTGTTATCCTATTCCTAAGCTCCTTAAGCCTCTTCTCAAGCTCCTGAATCTGCTGCTTAAGCTCATCATATCTTCTTACATCGGAGGACATCTTCCAAGCTAGGATGAATCTTGAAAGCTCATCCTCATTACCCGAGAAGATTACCTGGAAGTTCGCCATAATCCCAGGGAGAATCTATTATCCAGCTACCTAAAAACGATTCCATATCCCTCGTGATCGAGGATCGTTAAAGATCTACGTAATCCTCATCAAAACTAATATTAGACGTGGTCTCCGATTGAGCGGCGTAAAATTGCCAGCGATCTTAGATACGACTCTTAGAGAGGGGGAGCTTTATAGAAGATTCGAGCCGGATGCCAGAATTAGGATCGCGGAGGCTTTAGCGGAGGTCGGCGTGGATAGAATAGAGCTGACCGTCGATTATCCGCCTAGAACAACCCGCGAAGACGTCGAACCAGTTATCGAGGCGATTAGAAGCTATGACGTTGAGATAGTCCTACACGGGAGAGCCTACGAGAGAGATATCGATGCCGCCGCGAAATACGATGTGGATGGAATAGGGGTATACCTGGCGCCGACCGAGATCCATAGAAGATATAAGCTGGGCGGGATAGGTTTCGAGGAAGCAAAGAAAAGGCTTGAGAATGCTTTAGAGCTTTCGAAATCCTATGGCTTCAGGTATAGGAGGGCGACGATAGAGGATGCATCGAGATATTATTTTGGAGAGGAGGGTGGGGTCGAGTTACTAGCGAGCCTTGTAGATGATCTAGGAGAGGCTGGAGCGACGATAGTAAGCGTCCCGGATACATGCGGAGCCTTAACCCCTCCCCAGGCGAGAAGCTTCATCCAGAAGCTTAAATCGCTTTGCAAAACCCCGCTCTCAGCACACTTCCATAACGATTACGGATATGCATCAGCCAATACCTTGGAAGCCGCCTTAGCAGGAGCAGATGAACTCCAGGTCTCGATCCTAGGGATAGGCGATAGAAATGGTATAGCTGATCTCTACGAAGTCTCCGCGCCATTAATCGATAACCATGGATTCAAGCTAAGGGTTAGAAGAGATCGCTTAAGAGAGCTTTATACAAAATTCTCAAAGATCACGGGGATAAAGATTCCATTCAGGCATCCTCTAAGCCAGGAAGCCCAGACCATAAGAGCTGGAGTCCATCAATCCATGGCCCTCCACGCTCCAGAGGGATACGTTCCAGCTGGCAAGCTTAGAAACGATTTCGATAGAATACTCTTCGAGGCGACAACCTATTTGAGCAAGAAGCTCATCCAAAGAATTCTAAGGACGGAGGTCGATAAAGAGCAGCTTCAGAAGCTATCCTCGGAGATCGCTAGGCTTGCCGAGGAGCAGGGCAAGGATCTAAGTCCGAGGAAGATCGCTGAAATATTAAAGGCTAAGGGATTCGAGGTAGATGAAAATGCTTTAGCTAGGTTATTAAAGCCTCAGAAAGCATACATACTCCTAAACCTCGATCCGAGATATCCTATCAGGGGCAAGCTTAGGGAGATCCTAGACTGGGATGAGGTCGATCAGGTTGATGAGGTTTATGGTGACGCCGACTTGATAATAGTGGCGAGGCTCGAAGACGATGTAGTGGATCGAGTAAAGAAGCTCCTCGGAAAAGCGATAATCAGGATGAGGACGCTAATCACCGACTAGCCTTGGATTCAAGCCTCTCCACGAGATCTTTTACGAGATCCCCGACGCCGGTATCCGAAGCACGCTTAACGAGATAATCGTAATCGATCCTATCCCTATTGGCATAGATGATCTTAGCCGCTAGCTCCACCATCATGATACCCCTATCCTCCGATAAAAGCGAGACGAGATAATCCTCGGCGGATAGAAGCCTAACCCCCTCCCTCTCAAAGCATCTCTCAATAATCTCCCGACTCCACTCTAATGATCCAGGTCTAAGCCTAAGCTCGACCCTCTTATTCTCCTGCAAATCCAGTAGCTCGACCCCATCCTCTTGATAAGCCATCCTCCTGAACCCATGGCTGCTAATCTTTTCCAGAATCTCCTCAAGCATGCCAGAATCCAATTTGATCGCGAGCATCCTATCTCTTCCAGGATAAGGGACGCCGTAGAACGGGAGAGGTCGAAGGCCATGCAGAACATTCTGGACTCCAAGCCTGCTCAAGGTTCTCGATAATCGAAGGATCGCCGAATCGAGTATCCTAAACCAGGGCGACTTCTCCTCAACAAATTTCACGACATCTAAATCTCTCACCGAGCTGATCTCCTTCACAATCCTTTGTATATCTCGATCCGAGAGCGGCATAATCTTATCCATGAATGAGAATACTTGTGGTAAAATATCTTACCTCCCGGCTTCAGCCTTCTCCCGCCGCCTCTCCCTAGCGATAAGCTCCGCCAAAGCCTCCTTCTCCCTAAGCTTATCGAGGATAAAGCTCCTCCTACTAAAAACCCCATGAAAAGCCAATCCTATCCCCCAGCCCGCGAGAACCCATGGAACCCATAATTCGCTCGGGTTAGCCCAGAGATTGATAAAGCAGAGGAAAGCATTCACTATGATATAGCTCGTTAAATGCGCTAGAAAGCCCCGCCTAGCCTCCCTAACCTCCATCTCCCTCCAAGCATCCTTATACTCCTCAACAGTAACCTCCTCACCCACCCAAGCCAGCTCCAACCAAACATGGTATCCAATAGGATATAAATTGGAATGGATGCGGGGCGGCGGCAGCCCCCGGGGGGTGGCAAGGGAGAGAGGAGACCTAGAGCAGCAGCCGGGAATCCAGCACGGGTCCACGCAGCGGCCCCGCCACGCCTTAGCGCCGCTCCCTCCCGGGCCTAACGCGGTTCGGCGTGCTCGGAGGCCGTAGCCCACCCCTACGAGTGGGTCGGCCTCCTACGAGGCTCTACGTGGGCGCGCCTTCACCTCCCCGAATCCGCCGCCGGGTCTTCCCCTCTCGCATGCGCCCCTCCGGGTTACTGGCCCCCGCATGTAGCCCATTTCGGGTTACAGGGAAGGGCTAGCTCCCCGGCCCTACCTGCCGCCGCCCCATCATATACGCCCAAATCGGGAGATATAACTCTTGACAGGATCGAGAATAAAAGGCGTGCTAACGAGGCTTAATGAAGAATATTCAGCCTATAGCGAAAACCTCTGCATCCTCGAGATTTTTAACTCCGGCAGACATCCGGCTTCTAACAATATCTCGCGACATCATTCAACTTTCAGAGATTCCTTCCAGCTTAGCTGTCGTTGATAATCTCTATGAGGTTTAAAGCTTGTTCTTATCTCTTCGAGCTTCTCTCCTATAGTCTCAATTCTCCTAGGATCTATCTCGCCGTAACCCCACTTGTTCAGAAAATAGAGATAGCCTATATCGCTTGGATTAAAGCCCATAGCATAGGCTGTAGCAGCGTCCAAGCTGACGGGATTAATCGATGCGAGGATCACCCCCCACCTTTTCGGAGTTCCTGAGACTGGGCCATTCCCTTCCATCCCCATGACTCCATCGATCACTCCTAGGTGGGGCATGAGCTTTGTCGCCAACATGGCTATATCGTAGTTTATCTCGAGCCATCCCCTATGAACCATCGACTTATAGCCCTTCCTAATAGATCCCATAACCATATTCTTTATCGTGAGAGTAACTATAACCGTATCATGGGTCTTCGGCCTGCAAGGAGATATCCTAACAAACTCATCGCTTAACACAAGCTTTGAAACAGGCACGGTAAATTCTCCACGCCGATCCTCCAAGACGATCTCCTCATGCCCATAATCGTCCAAATCGACGAACTCCACATCCCCATACCTCTCCCTAAGCTCTAGATAACCGAAGTTAGAGATCGCATCCCTGAAACTTCCTAAAGCCGGAGACTCCCCTATCAAGACCTCTGAAACGTTAAAATGTTCATGCAAGAATTCTAAAATCCCATCAACGCAGGCTTTCGGGGTCGCAGCAAGCTCATTAACCGTGGAGACGAAATTCGGCTTAATTAGAAACTTTCTCTTATCACCAAGATGACTTAGAATCTCCTCTCTGACGAGCTCCAGAGCGCGGATAACTCCTCCATGCTCATCAAATGACTTGACAACGGATACTCGCATCCTATACTATGCTTCCAGCCACTCCTAAATTACCATTCCTCACTTGAAAATCCGAGAAATCTGTAGATAGACTTATGGAATTAGGTTTGAAAATCCTCTAACCCTCGGCTAGGCTTTAGATAAACCTCAACCGCTCCAATCCTCCTCAGATACTGTAATGTTCTCTGGATGAATCTCGGAGAATAGCCTAGAATCCTCGCAATCTCCCTCGATGTATGCGGCCCATTATTCCTAAGGAAGATCAGAATCCTTAGCTGCCTCGGATCTACCCCTCTATCGGGGAATCTGCGAAACCTCCAGAGATAAGGCATAGGATACGCCTCCAGACTTCTTCAAGCTAGGTGGATCTTAATCCAAGCTATCAGTCTATCGTAGGAATTATTGACAAGTCTTATTCCTAGATTCCTCACGAAGTCCCTAAAGATAATCATCGTAATAAGCCCTTCTATTCATGAATTTTCTTCCACATCTCTCTTGCAAGTTCTCCATCATACTTATAGAGCTGAAGCTTCTCCTTAGCCTCTTCTCTTCTCGCCTGATGTTCCTCCAGGAATCTTAGAACCTTCTCGGTTAGGATTAGCTTAAGCTCTCCGGTTAACAACCTTCCGGATCTATAATCTTCCTCGATCTTCCTAAGCTTGGAGTCGTCGGGCTCGAAGAAGTAGTAGAGCCACTGAAAGGCTACGTCTATCTCTGGATTTCCGCCGAGCTTACGATGAAGCTCTGCTGTGGGCTGGCCTCCGGAATATGCTTTCCAAATTTTTTTCCTCACGCTTTTTTCGTCTTCGTGGAGGTAGATGGCGGACTCGGGTTGGCTTGCGCTCATCTTACCGACCGGCCCTGTTAAAGGTGGAAGGAACTTGCTATGAATTGCCGCAGCCTTATAGAATCCTAGGCTCTCAGCGATATCCCTCTGGACGCGCCAGTAAGGGTCCTGGTCTATGGCGCACGGTATTAGGCAGCGCTTCCGCTCGAAGAGCGATGGAACTATCTGGATTGCTGGATAGAAGGTCATCCCAATATTCGTCTGCATATCGAATCCGAAGACTGCTCGAACCCAGCTGAAATTGATTTTCCGCGCGACTCTGAGGGCGAGCGGATACATGTTCTTGATATACTCGGTGTCTTGGAAGATGAAGGTCTTATCTGGATCGAATCCGACGGCCGCGATATCCAAGGCATTCTCGTAAGCCCATTTCCTCGTCTCCTCAAGCGTCAATTTCTTCTCCTCTTCCAGAAACTTCTCATCGTCGGTGAGCTGAATATAGACATTTACTTTGAATTTGTCCTGAAGCCATTTCGTGAAGTAGAATGGTATGATATGGCCGATGTGCATGGGGCCGCTTGGACCACGCCCGGTATAGAGGAAGAATCCTTTGCCATTCTCCCAGTCGTCTAGCACCTTGTCGAGGTCTCGATGCGAGAAGAAGATCCTCCGCCTAAGGAGGTGGTTTAATTCGCCGGCGGCCGTCTCGATCCTACTAAGCAGATCATCGTCTATCGGAGAGGTCCCGAACTTCTCGATCAACTTATTGTAATCTACCTTCCCCTCAACCTTCCACGGAGTTACTATGAATTCTTCCTCCCCCATAGGCTTGCCTCACCGCGTCGGCTTAGGCCATTACAATTTTCCCGCCCGCTAATAGGGGCCGGTCAATATATATGTAAAAGAGCTGGGCTACGGCGAATTTTTATCTTGACCTAATGTTACTCGTTTTTATTGGGGGATGCGGGTATGCCGAGGTGCCAGATCTGTGGGAGGAAGACCGAGAACCTCTTCATGGTAGGCGGTAAGAGGGTTTGCGATAGATGTCGTTCAAAGGTTGGCCCTCCCCAGTAGCTCCCCCGATCACATTCCATAAATCCTAGCATTCTCTAGTATTGGATGCGGTTCTGGATTGAGCGGTAAGGAGTTAGAGGGGTTTAGGCAGGCTGGGCAGATAGCTAGAAGGGTTAGGGAGAAGGCGTCTGCGCTGGTTAGGGAAGGGGTTCGGGTCTTCGAGTTATGTGAGGAGGTTGAGGAAGCTATCAGGAGCGAAGGCGCCGAGCCGGCCTTCCCATGTAATGTCGGGATAAATGAGGTCGCGGCGCATTATACTTCTCCGCCCGGCGATGAGCTCAGAATCCCGCCAAGGAGTATAGTGAAGATAGATCTAGGCGTATGCTTGAATGGCTATATCGCGGATACGGCTGTAACTGTCGCTCTAGCGCCCGATCTTGAGCCGCTGGCTGAGGCTTCGAGAATCGTCCTTAGAGAGGCTATTAAGGCTATGAGGGCTGGAGTGCCAGTCTCACGCATCGGGTTAATCGTCCAGGAGACCGCTAATAGGCTAGGGTTTAAGCCGATAAGAAATCTAACAGGCCACGAGATTAAGCGATATGAGCTTCATGCCGGGACTACCATCCCGAATATCGGGGCGCCGTGCCCCGGAAGGCTTCAGGAGGGCCATGTCTATGCTGTCGAGCCATTCCTAACGACGATGAGGGGCGCTGGAGAGGTGGTCTCGACAAGGCTTCGGACGATCTTCAGGGTTGAGCCTGGTAAGGTTAAGCTTAGGAAGCTGAAGGGAGAGGAGCGGGAGCTAATCAACCTGCTCATAAGCAGGTTTAAGGGCATGCCCTACACCCTACGCTGGATAAAAGACCTCGATAGGTTTAGAGGATTTCACGAACGCCTCGTTAAGAATGGTAGAATCTATTCCTATCCCGTATTGGTTGAGCGTTTTGGAGAGCCTGTCTCCCAGTCAGAGCATACGGTAATAGTCTTCGAGGATGGCTGTGAGGTTATAACCTAGTCCTCGACTTCTCCTTAGCCTCCTCCTTAACATAGATTCCGACTATCTTCATCTTATTCGAGCCGCATTTGGGACATTTCTCTTCAACCTCCTTGAAGATATAATCGCCATCCCGGAAGGGTCTCGAGTTTATGGTCGAGCATGCCAGGCACTTAAGATAGGTTAGGGGCGTTATGATCTTCCTAGCCTTCTCCTGCGAGAACATTCTCCAATCCTCCTAGAGCTAGCTTAACCCTATCCCGATCGTATTCCCTATTCCGGCGACGATTACCGAGAATCCTTCCTCAATCTTATTAGCTATAAGCTTTCTAACCTTCTCCGCCACCTCGTCCGCGGCCTTAGCGATGCTCTCCCTCATCGGCGTAATCGCCTCTCCAATCGATTGATAGATTACGAATGCGTAGAGCGGTATCTTCATCTTCTTCGCGATCTCCTCTATCTTGAATTTATCGACGCCGATCCCGCCGATCGCCGCCCCGATTCCTTCGACGACCTTCCCCGTCTCCTCTCCCTCGAGCTTAAGCCCCGCATCGATCATGACTATAGCCTTAACCTTATCCTTCTCAGACTCGAGGATCTTGAGTATTCCGTCAGCCGGCTTCCCAACCGCTCCGCCCGGGCCAGCGGCCCTAAGGACGAAGACCTT
>CAYNFG010000037.1:0-5605 GCA_964396455.1 uncultured Nitrososphaeria archaeon
CTATCACACTTACTGTCACTATTACCGAAAATATGCAAACGATAACTTTCCGCAGTCTATTATCTTCCGTCACAACATCTTCACGTAATTACGTCTAGAATGACCTAAAAAGGTTATATCCTAAGCCTCTAGCTCAATTCTCCTCCAAGTCTCGCTCTCGGACTTTCCACTTTTATAGCTGCCCTGATATTTCTCCTCTCCTCACCTTCCCGTCTCCTTTATTCAGACTTTCTTTCACGCATGCTCTTAATAATTCCGGCCAATAGATTTATTCTCGGAACCCTTCTCATATAATCTTCGTATGCATCCCCGAATTTCTCGATGTTCCTCTTCTCTTCCTCCACAATTTCGATGCATAATAGAGAGAGTAACACCGATCCCATGGCTATGCTGATGGGATGCTGCGCCATGAAGATCAACGATGCTATTATCAGCATATGGCCTAAGAACTCCGGATGCCTCACATAAGCATATAACCCGCTCTGAGTGAAGGCTTCTCCCATCTTATAAGATCTTCTCCGCGTTTGACTCGAGCTTACTAGGACGGCTAAACCGCAAGCAAAGATTATCCAGCCAGTATATGATAATGCGGTTAGATTTGCAGAGTTATAGAAGATGATTGAGGAAGCGATTAACGAGATGTATAATGCGATGTAAAGTATGTGGCCGATTAAATGAAGAGTTCCCTCACCTCTCAAATGATCTAATCCCTTAACCATGACGGCTTAATGATTATTATCTTTTAGGTGGACACTTCCAAATAAAATCTGACATAGCATTCCTCACAGTTTACCTTTTTAAAGCTTGCTGGTAAATCTTATGGTAATTCAATTCCTTCCGGCATCCTCATACCCATCTTCCCAATCTTCATAATCTAAAGCGAACACTTCAATTCAGGTCTCATAATCTTTCTTAAGCTTCCTCAATAATCTTATTACCTCTTCTTCCGCTAGATCATGCCATTCTCGGTATGCGTCCGCGACTGCGAAGGTTGCTCCGCCTCTGATATTCGGGCATATGATGTAATCTGTTTCCCCTTCAAGGATTTCTATAGCGTTTGTTGAGGCTGTTGGAGCTGCTATGATAATCTTTTCCGGAGATCTTTTCTTCAGGGATCTCAGGGCTACGAGCATGGTGTAGCCTGAGGCTATCCCATCATCCACTATTATCACGATCTTATCTCTTAGATCTGGTATGGGCTTTCCCCTCCTAAACATTCTAAACCTCTCTAGGACGATATTCTTCGTCCGTCGAATAGACTCCTGAACCTCCTCCCGGCTTAACCCCAGCAGTCGGATTAGTTCTTTGTTTAGAACTATTTCACCATCCCATGAGATTGCTCCAAAGCCTGCCTCCGGATTCCAGGGTATCTGAATCTTCCTAACCACCGCTAGATCCATCGGAAGCTTAAGCCTCTTCGAGATCTCGTATGCTACGGGAACTCCTCCAGCGGGAATGGCGAATAAGATCGCATCCTCCAGCCTAACATTCCTTCGAATCATCTCCGATAGAACTTCCCCCGCATGAAATCTATCCTTGAAGACGTGGATTCTATCCCTAAGGCTTGGATTGTCAATTATTACTCCCATAAGCCTTTCACAGCATTTACCCAATACTGGGATAAAGCTTTGGGCTTAATGGGAAAGATTTAGTAGTTCTTCGGCGATTGTACTGATGGATCTTGGTGGGTTTGTCCGGAATGTCGGGGTAGATGATGCCGCCAGAGGTTCTCGGCGAGAAGTTCGTCGTTAGGAAGAAGGTTAGGGGTAGGTTTAGGATAGCCTTGGTCTATCCGTGCTCGTATAAGGTCGCTGTATCGAACCTTGGGATGAGGATAATCTACCACCTCCTAAACCTGGACGAGAGAATCTATTGCGAGAGATTTACAAATGAGAGCGATAGAAGCCTAGAGACCGGGTCGCATATCAGGGAATTCGATCTAGTAATGTTCTGCTATCAGTATGAGCTAGACCTATTCGAGATCGCAAGATGGATTATAAAAGAAGATTTGTTCGATAAGCCTAAGATCGTTGGAGGACCCTGCGTCTATAACCCATTCCCGTTGAGAGGGTTGGTGGATTATGTTTATCTGGGCGAGGCCGAGGCTAGTTTAACGGATTTCGTGGATTCCATGCTCGCTGGCGCCGATGCGGATGAGCTATCCCGGATAAAGGGGATACTAGATCTAAAATCCCTAAAGCCCTCTCGAAGAGCATATCCTAATCCTCTTAATACGTTTCTTCCAGCTTTACAGGTCTCGAGTAGGTTAAGTGTATTTGGAGATGCTCTACTAGTAGATGTTAGCAGGGGATGTAGATGGGCTTGCAAATTCTGCCTCGGAAGATGCGTATATGCGCCCTATCGTGAGCGCCCTCTAGACCAGCTAGTGCAGGTGATAGAAGAGGGTCTTGAGAGGGGGAGCTATGAGTCCCTAGCCCTAATCTCGAGCGACCTGAATAGCTACTCGAGGCTTGATGAGCTACTAGCCTTTATCGAATCCATGCTTGATAGGGGGAGGTTCAGGCTTATAGCGCCCTCAATAAGAGCAGACACGATAGACGAAAGGCTGATAGAGCTTCTCGTAAAAAGCGGCGAGAAGACGATAACCCTAGCGCCCGAGAGTAGTGAAGAGCTAAGGCATAGAATAGGAAAGCCATTCTCGGATGAGCAGCTAATCGAAGCATGTAAGCTTCTCAAAAAACATGGAGTAGAAAAAGTCAAACTATATTTCATGTTCGGACTACCCGACGAGACGGCTGAAGACCTTAAATCGATAATAAAGCTGGTGAGCCGTATAAAGGAGATCGGACTTAAGCTAAGAGTTAGCGCAAACCCCTTCGTCCCGAAACCGCATACACCATTCGAGGATGAAGTATTCCGAGATCCAAAGGAGCTTAAAGCCAGCCTCAGATATTTGAGAAAGGAGCTGGGAGGAATCTTAACTACAGATGGCATAAGACAAGCATTCCTCCAGGCGATGATCGCGAGGGGAGATGAAAAAATCGGGAGACTAATTCTCGAGACTGCTAAGCTTGGAGAAAAGCCCAGCTTAAGCCTCTTAAAGAAAAAGGCTCGAGAGCTCGGAATAGACCTAGCGCAATACGCTAGATACGGCTCCGAAAACGAGCCCTGGAAAAGTCTAAAATTATCCTAAAAGGCTTTATCTTCTCACCGGTATTAAGAAAGACGTTCCATGAAGTTCAGGCTTATATTGTGAACGTGTAGGAGATGTATCATAGTCTCATTATGAGCCGCTTCTCAGCTCTAGATAAGGTGCTAAAGGAGATACTGGAGGGCATCCTAGGAAAGCTGACTCTGCAAATCCTCGAAGCTCGCTTCCAGAAGATTTCTGGAAAGCAGATGGCCGAATGCCTTCTAGCGAATCCTGGCGAATTCTGCGAGATAATGGAGCAAGTATTCGGCGAAAGCTCGGATTTCATCCTAGAAATCCTATTTAGAGAGTTATTCAAGAAGCTAAATCTGCTGGATGCCGATCCGCGTGAATTCATCTTCCTCATTAGATCGGGAAAAATTGATAAGGCTCATAATATCCTGTCAAGGCTGGTGGAAGTCCTAGGGGTCTGTGGGGGAGCGGGGCGACCTAGAGATGCTTGCCCCGACCGGCATCCCGAACTTCGATGAGGTCTTCGGAGGGCTTCCGAAAGGCGGCTTAATAGTCGTTGCCGGAGGACCGGGAACCGGCAAGACGATATTCTCGGCAAGCTACCTATACTATGGCGCTAAGAAGCTCGGGGAGCCTGGAATCTATATCTCGCTATCCGAGACTAGGCGTCAATTTTATGAGAATATGAGGATGCTGGGCTTCGATTTCAAGAAGCTCGAGGAGGACGGCTTATTCAAATTCATGGAGTTTATAACGTTGCTAGATGCTGGTGGAGAGATGTTTGCGAGGATCTCAGATGCGGTATCCGAGATTAATGCGCGGAGGCTTGTCATAGACTCGCTTACGGCTCTTACGCATGGATTAAAAGATCCGAGGGAGCTTAGGGTATTTCTCCATAGCTTCTTGGCGAGAACGGCGGAGTCCGAGAACCGCACAACTCTGGTCATAGAGGAGATTCCGATAGGAAGAGATAGCATAGGATACGGCTTTGAGGAATTCGTAGCATCAGCAGTCATAACCCTCGAAAAACGCCTGCATGAGGGGAGGATGCTAAGAATATTGAATGTTGTTAAGATGAGGGGAGGGCGGCTTGAAAGGCAGCAATCATTATTCACGCTTGACGGAGGTTTTAAAGTATTCCCCTATAGGCAGGTCAAGCTATCCACGCGGCCGGAAAGATATAAGCCGCTGCCAGTCCCCTCAAAAGGATTCTCGACCGGGATCGTATATCTCGACGACCTCCTAGGAGGATATCCGAAAGGCTCGACAATCTTCTTCGAGATAAACCCGGATATACCCCCGATCCAAACGATACCGATCTTCGCAAACGTCCTCGCAGACTTCCTATCAAAAAAGAGGCCAGCAATAATCCTACCACTAGTAGGCTTAACGAACGAAGACTTCAGACAAATCCTCAAAATCTACGGCTTCTCAGAAGAAGAATATAGAAACCTGATAAGAATATTCGCCTACGAGGAATTTGCAGAAAAATGCAAGCTCCCATACGTCCTCCCATTCGAGTACGAAAACGTAATCGAGAAGCTCGTAGTAGTGGAGAAAGAACTTCAGGAAAGGACCGGCCAATCGCCGATCAAGCTAATAAGCTTAGACCATCTCGCCCTAAACCAAGGTATGGAGAAAACCCTGCATATCATCAACCATAAGATAAACCGCACAAAGGCGAATGAAAGCCTAACAATAATAGTCTCCCAAAAACTATTCCCAGACCTAGTAGATCAGGTAAAAAGCTTGGTAGATCTACACTTCAAGCTAGACCAGCTCCACGGCTCACTAATCCTATACGGAATTAAGCCGCCAACCCCAATCCTGGGAATAGAGATAGAGCAGTCAAAAGGATATCCAGCAGCAATACTCACGCCAATAATCTAAGAACCGTACCCGTAGCCATAACAGCTTCCTCAGCAACAACTAAGATCTTCTTAAGTCTGATTGCTTTCATATACTAGATTGCCGATCAGCTGATAAAAGATCCTTAACAACCATCTCCGGGTTAGTGAGGATCACGTTCCTATGACGCATTTACCTCGACCCTATGGTTGTAAAGACTTGGCTTGTGAACGGTCTTAATGAGAAACTCTTTATCAATCGCCAGCTCCTTACCATCACACCACTATCCTCACAAAGCCTTTTCCCTAACTCTCCAATACTTATTCGAAATGAAAAGGATTCCAGCCCGTATATCTTAACGCCCCTAATAATGCTATCTCTGCTAAGGATTTCATTCCAGTAGCTTAGAGTTTCCTTACTCAGCCCCTGTTTGATATACATCATCAATAATCACCTCGTCCACCCTTTTATCACAGCAATTATAAGCTCTTCACTAAGCCCCTTGAAGAAAATTAAGATACCTTATCGGTTGCTACAACTATTTTTATTTTGCTCCCCGATCCCAAACATTTATTCCGTAAATACTTAAACGCTTTCGGAAGCTAGTGTTCCTTAGGACAATCTTATGGGAGT
>CAYNFG010000037.1:5705-9269 GCA_964396455.1 uncultured Nitrososphaeria archaeon
TAAATACTTAAACGCTTTCGGAAGCTAGTGTTCCTTAGGACAATCTTATGGGAGTGCTGGTCGCCTATTATTCTAGGACAGGAAATACAAGGCGGGTGGCCGAGGCAATAGCCAAGAGCCTAGAAGCCGAAATTGAGGAGATAAGAGACCGTGAGAACAGGCTGGGGGTAATCGGCTTTCTCAGATCCGGATATGAGGCCTTGCGTAAGAAACCTGCGGCCATTCAGCCCCTTAAAAAGAACCCGGAGAAATACGATGTAGTGGTGGTAGGTTCCCCGGTCTGGGCGGGAAGTCTCTCCTCACCAGTAAGAGCATACCTGATAATGAACGGCCACAGGATAAAGAAGGCGGCGCTTTTCGCCACCTACGGCATAAGCGAGGGAAGGATATTCAGGCAGATGGAGGAGCTGCTCCCCAAGAAGCCCATAGCCAAGATAAGCATCAGAGAAAGTGAAATCAGATCAGGAGAATACCTCAGGAAAATCGAGAAGTTCGTCGAGATTCTGAAAAGTAATGCAATATAGCGATAAGCTTCCTAACAATTTTTAAATCAAGCCCTTTCAGAGGCGAAAGCCGAGCGTTCTTACAATATTTAAATTGGGGTCGGCTCGGCTCTTCCTGCATCATAGTTCAGTCTGGGACGGCGGCCTCATCCCCCTTAAGATTAGTTTACGAGGCATTTAATTTAAGATTTCTCTTTTTCGAAATATCTCTTGGACTTGGAGAGTAAAATTGTTTGGCGATTTAGATATTTGGAGGATTTTTGATCTTAATTCTTATTGTGGGAATGCTTCAACGCTCACTTTATACCTTTTGGCTATTTTCAGGAGCTTGTTCTGGCATTTCCTGATATAGGTTCGATAGTATCTTTCCGGGATGTATATTCTGATTATGTTTCCATTTTCCTCGATCCTGAAGTCTGGTATGTATTCGTGGAGTATGTTCGAGATCTTGAATGCTGGCTTGCTCATCTCCATTCCAACCTTCTCCTTCTTCAAGGGGACGACGAAGCTCCTCTCTCCGAAGACGTATAGCTCGAATTTCGGCTCATCTGTTAGGAAGTCTTTTACGATTACGGTTGGCCTGGCTAGGTCTTCTTTCTTTAACCCTGCTGGGACTTTTACGGTCATCTCGAGCGAGTATATTTCGGCCACCTCTCCCTTATCCATGAATATTACCGTATCTATGATTGATGGGAGCATTCCGATGTCTATTCTATTGGCTATCCTCTGGATCGCATCTATCGGCGTCGTGGCATGGATTACTCCTATCATGCCTATCCCGGCGAGCCTTAGATCGATGAAGAGGTCGAAGTCCTCCGGCCCCCTTATCTCGTCGAAGATCGTGTAATCCGGCCTGCTTAATAGGAGCACGTCGTGGAGTTCATCATGCTTTGATGCGGACTTGGAATACTGGGTGATATCCGGGGATAGCTGGAGATCTCTCGGGCTCTCGATAGTCTTAACAATCTTATTCAGCGATCTATAATGCTCGGCGAGTGCTTGGGCGAAGGTCGATTTACCCATTCCAGGCGGTCCGGCGATAAGGATTCCCTCGGCTTGGAATTCTAGCCTCTCTAGAACCTTTAACGGTAGGTTATACTCGCTTAAGCTCTTCCTAATTATCGGCTTGACTATCGTTAGCTCGAATCCGTCTGAGAAGGGCGGCCTAGTGGCCACAACCCTGAAGTCTCTAAGCTGGAAGATTTTTACTCCGGGCTTATCGACCTCGAGGAATGCTTCTATCCCGAGGGTTCTATACGCCTCCTTCATTAGATGGGCTAGGATGAGCTCCATCTCCTCTCTCGTAAGAGGCTTATCCAGAACCTCGTCAAGCCTCCAGCTCTTAGGCGATCCACGCTTAACCCTTGGCGGCAGCCCCTCCTTCAAGTGTAGGCTCATAACCTCGTCCGTGAAGAGTTCATGAATCATTATCGGCGGCGGCGGTAGCTCGTAAACCACTTCTACCCCCATCGACTCGGCGATCTTAGCCGTAATCGGGTCGCAGGTTATCAGAGCCGCCTTCCTACGCTTAGCCTCTTCTAGAACGTTCAGCCTCTTGCCATCAACCTCCCTTCCGACATACTCTATCTCGATGCCTTTAGCCCTGCAAGCCTCGACGAGCTTCTCAAGCCCCTCGAGAGCTAGGGTATCTCCTTCAGCAGCCTGCCTCTCAGCCTCCACCAATAGCCCCCTGTGGAGTAGGATCCTACCCCTAAGTAGCCCAGCCTCGACTAGATGCACGATCGACTTAAGCTGGATGGCCGATAAGTCCGGAAGGTAAAGTTTTTCTTCCATTCTCCTAACTTACTGAAAGCCGGCGCAGCTTATCTAATAAACTCTGCGTAGGCCTCGCATCAGCCTAACCTTAAATAGGGCATCGGAGAGAATCCGCCTAGATGAGTAGCAGTCAAGCAGAAGCTAAGAGCGCGGAGGCTGAGAAAAAGCAAGAGGAGAAGCCTGAAGAGAAGCAGCCCCAACAGCAAGCCCAGCCTCCAGCCCAGAAGAAGACCCTAAAATGGGGTATCGTCCACATCTACTCAAGCTATAATAACATAATCGTCCACGTAACGGACTTAACCGGGGCTGAAACGATCGCACGAGCCTCTGGTGGAATGTTCGTTGATGCAGGCAGGCTTGAGCCGACACCCTATGCGGCGACTAGAGCAGCAAGCTATGCTATGGAGGTGGCAAAGCAGAAGGGCATCGAAGCCGTCCATATACGGGTTAGAGCGCCCGGAGGAGTTAAGGCAAGAACACCGGGACCCGGAACCCAGGCCGCGATAAGAGCGATCGCGAGATCTGGGGTGATTATCGGGAGGATTGAAGACGTTACCCCGCTACCCCATGACTCGGTTAGAAGGAAGGGAGGTAGGAGGGGTCGGAGAGTCTAAATCCGGCCTCTTTCCGAGGGATTATATGGATTCTTCTCGCTTAGAAATACGTGCGAATGCACATAAATATTATGAGATAACTTTCAATATTGAGAATCGGGAAGATGCTCCGAATAGCAATTCCCACGAAGGGGAGAAGAGGATTAAATGATGTCCTATCCGAGGTCTTTAGCAGATCGAAGATCTTCACGATAATAGACGTTGATGAAAGCGGCGCCGTTAAGAATATCGAAATAGTCGAGAACCCCGCAGCAACCTATAAGCATGGGGCAGGGCCGGTGGCCGTGAAAATGCTGGCAGATCTAAAGGTTGACGTGGCGGTAGCTTCCGAATTAGGAATCGGAGCTTCAACCCTACTAGACGAACACGGAATAATGGTGATTAAAATCCGAGCCGGGACGAAGGTGTCGAAAGCTCTCGAAAAGGTTCTGTCCGAGATTAAAAGGCGGAGATCGTTAAAGGCTTAGCCTTAAACGGATTCGACCAGCTTAAAAATAAGATTGGCAAGCCTCCTATTCGCTATTTCGTAGAAGACCCATCTCCCGCTCCTAACCGGTCTAATGAGACCGCATTCTCGCAGCAACTTAAGGTGGTAGGAGATAGCGGGCTGGCTAAGACCCAAAGCAATCATAAGCTCGCAAACGCACATCCTCCGCCTCCTACTAAGAAGC
>CAYNFG010000038.1:0-8193 GCA_964396455.1 uncultured Nitrososphaeria archaeon
CCAACCCTCCGCCCCCCGAACCCTTCGCAAAAGCCAACTTCATAACCTAAAGCCCTCGAGCATGAGCTGAGTCTTGATAACCCTATTCCAGAGAGTAATACCTTACAATACCCGGCTTTCCCGCCTACAAAACCTTCGGCAAAATAGAGATATAATCATGGAGGGAATTATCCGCTTATGAGCAGGAAGCTTGATCCGCCAATCTTCATAATCTCGACTAAGGCATATCTCTGGGGAGAGAAAGCTCTAAAACTTGCTAGAATAGCCGATAGGATCGCTAGGGAGTACGATGTATGCTTCATCGTGATCCCCCAGCTAGTGGATCTAAGGATGATAGCGGAATCTGTTGATATACCGGTTTATGCTCCGAATATGGATCCTATCAGACCGGGAAGAGGGCATGGACATGATTTACCCGAAGCTCTTAAGGAAGCTGGAGCGGCTGGCGTAATGATAAATCACTCGGAGAGGCCGAAGACGCTAAGCGAAATAGATGAATGCATTAGGAGGGCTAAGGAGATAGGCTTAAGGATTATAGTTTGTTGCGATAGCCCGAGGGCGGCTGAAGCTTTAGCAAGCCTAGAGCCTGATGCAATACTACCCGAGCCTCCAAAGCTGATAGGCACTAAGAAGCCTGTCTCGGTAGAGATGAAGCAGTTCGTAATAGACTCTGTGAAGGCTGTAAAATCCAGAAGCAGGAAGATCCTTCTCCTAGTTGGAGCCGGGATATCTCGTGGAAGCGATGTAGCCGAGGCGATAAGACTTGGAGCAGATGGAGCAGGGGCATCAAGAGCAATCTGCGAAAGCAGTAACCCGGAAGAACTACTGAGAGAGATAGCAGAAGCTATGAGAAAGGCATGGGACTCGAGAAGAGAAGAAAAATGGAGGGGTGGTGGACCGGGCGGGATTTGAACCCGCGACCTCCCGCGTGCGAGGCGGGCGATCTCCCAGCTGATCTACCGGCCCCTCTCCAGCTAATCCTAGAACCCTGGTTTGATAATTTTTCTAGGCGGATATTTAGGCTTTGAAGTAGGTGTCGGGGGAATATTAATATCTTTATTACGGTTTGTCTCAAATTGATGATCTTCGCTATTGGTGAGGTTTTGATAGATTTCATCGCTGTTGAGCCTACTGATTTGAAGGATGTTAGGACTTTTGAGAAGCATGCTGGCGGCGCTCCGGCTAATATGATTGTTGGCTTGAGGAGGCTTAATGTTCCCGCAGCCTTAATCAGCAAGGTTGGGGATGATCCTTTCGGCGAGTTTCTTATCGAGAGGCTTAGGGAGGAGGGTGTTGATACGAGGTATATTATCCGCGATCCGGAGGTTCATACGGGAGTAGTCTTCGTCCAGCTTAAGCAGGCTCAGCCAAGCTTCGTCCTCTACGATAGAACCGCTTACTTCACCCTCCGCTCTGAGGAGGTGGATAAATCCTTTCTCAAAGAAGCTGAGCTGCTCCACTTCGGCGGGGTTATGCTCTCCCGAGAGCCTAGTAGGAGCACGTGTTTCGAGGTTGTGGAATGGGCGAGGAGCCGAGGCATCCCGATAAGCTTTGACGTAAATCTAAGACCCGACCTATGGAGGAATAGGATCGATGAGCTAGTTGAATGCATGGGGAAGGCGCTCGGCCTCGCCGAGATAGTTAAGCTTGGGGAAGGAGAGCTAAGGTTTCTAGAAGATAGGGGGATTGATTTGAGGAGCTTTGGGCTTAAGCTTATTGCCGTAACTAAGGGTGAGAAGGGGAGCGAGCTTATCCATGAAGGCTTGAGGATAGAGGCTCCCGCGGAGAGGGTTAAGGCGATAGATCCGACTGGCGCCGGGGATGCGTATATGGCTGCTCTGCTCGCTGGGCTTTACGCTCTCGGGAAGCTTAGGGATCTAAAGCTTGATGAGGATGAGCTTAGGCTTATCGGAAGGTTTGCGAATATCGTTGCTGGGATCTCCACTACTAGGAGGGGTGCTTGGAGCGTTCCGAGGATCTCCATGCTTAGAGACCGCGAAGAGCTTAAATCTATAGTCGAGAGGCTTGAGGCAAGGTCATAAGCCGAGCTTTTGCCTATAGAAGTTTATCGTCCTCTTTAACCCCTCCTCCAAACATACTATAGGCTCGTATCCCAGAATCCTTCTAATCTTCTCGATCGATGGATAGCTTCTCATAGGCTCTTTCTCGGCCTCGGTTCTAGGCGGTAGGAGCTTAAGCTCCGAGCTCGATCCCGTCAGATTCTTAATTAGTTCTGCAAGCTCTCTTATCGAGATCTCATTCCCGGTTCCGAGGTTGAAGATCTCGCCTACGGCCTTATCATTTTTCAAGGCGAGTTCGACGGCATAGCAGAAATTCTGTACATAGGTTGGATCAGTCGTATCTCTTCCAGAGTTATAGAGCGTTAAAGGCTCGTTCCTTAGACATGCCTTGATGAATCTGGGTATCGCCGTCGTCTCTACGTCGTATTCTCCGAAGAGCTTCCAGCTCCTGAAGATCACGTATCTTAAGCCTCTAGTTTTTGCATAGGATTCGACGAGTTTTTCCGAGATCATTTTCGAGTAGTCGTAGGGCGTCCTCGGGTTTAATGGTGTAGTCTCTTTTACGGGTAGCTCTACGGGGACGCCGTATACGTTTGCCGAGGATGAGTATACGAACCTCTCCACGTTCTTCCTCGCAGCTATCTCCAACATATTCAGAGTCCCAAAGCTATTGACCTTGAAGCAGTCATAGATCTCGGATAGGCATCGCGGGATATTCGCGATCGCCGCGAGATGTATTATGGCGTCGAAGTCTAGGCTCATAAGCTTCTTCACGCATTCGTCGAAGTTCGAGATGTCCAGCCTGATCTCGGCCGATTCTGCGATATCCGCTCTTAAGACCTCATAGCCTCGCTCAACAAGATATCTTGAAAGGTTTTTGCCTATGAAGCCCTCCGATCCCGTGATTAGAACCTTCATCGAGATTTCCGGAGCAGACCTAGTTTTGAATATTCTCTAGGCGCCGATGCTCATGGATATAACCTTAATACCACGTCCCGGAACATCCTCCTAGGATCGGGGAGATGGCTTCATTATCCGAGCTATTGCGGAAGGCGATTAGCAAGTTTCGCTCAGCAACCTCGGTCGATAAGAAGGCCGTCGAAGAGCTGATAAGAGATATCCAGAGAGCTCTCCTGATAGCGGATGTTAATGTCGAGCTTGTTAAAAGGCTCTCGGATGGGATTAGGGAGAGGGCTTTCCTCGAAAAGGCTCCTCCCGGGATCTCGAGGAGGGATCATGTGATTAAGGTGGTTTATGAGGAGCTTGTCAAGCTTTTGGGGGAGAAGCCTGCCGAGCTAGAGATCTCTAAGAAGCCCTATGTCGTAATGGCGGTTGGGATTCAGGGGACTGGAAAGACTACGAGCATAGCTAAGATAGCGAACTACTTGAAGAGGATGGGTTATCGGGTAGGGGTGATCTGCGCGGATACCTATAGGCCGGGAGCGCATGAGCAGCTTAGACAGCTTCTAGATGGAAGGGGTATACCCGTATTCTATCAGGAGGGGTTGGATGCCGTCGAGATCGCTAGACGGGGCGTCCAACATTTCTCATCGAATGGATTCGATGTGATTCTGATAGATACTGCTGGCAGGCATAGGAGCCAGGAGGATCTCATGGAGGAGGTGAAGAGGCTTCAGGAGGAGATTAAGCCCGACGAGGTCATGCTGATAATTGACGCGACGATAGGCCAGATGGCCGGAGCCCATGCCAAGGCATTCCATGAGGTTGCTCCGATAGGATCGATAGTATTGACGAAGATGGATACCTCGGCTAGAGGCGGAGGAGCGTTATCGGCTGTAGCCGAGACCGGGGCGAAGATAAAATTCATAGGGACCGGGGAGAAGATCGAGGATATCGAGCTATTCAATCCGAGAGGATATGTTGGAAGGCTATTGGGGATAGGAGATATAGAGAGCATCCTAGAGAGGATAAAGCTCGCCGAAGTAGAGGTGAGCGAGGAGAAGGCGAAGGAATTCCTACGAGGAGAATTCAGCTTGGAAGACTTCGTAAAGCAGCTTAAGGAGGTTCGGAAGATGGGGCCACTCTCGAAGCTTCTCTCAAAGCTACCCATACCCGGCCTCCCAGACCTACCCCAGGACTCGCTTAGAGAGGCGGAGGAGAAGATCGAGAAGTGGTGGGCTATAATCCATTCGATGACCCAAGAGGAGAAGCTGGATCCCAGCATACTCGACTCCTCTAGGATTAGGAGGATCGCTAGGGGGGCGGGCGTCATGGAGAAGGATGTCAAGGAGCTGGTTAAGCAGTATAAGCTGATGAAGAAGCTTATGAAGAAGGTTAAGAAGGCTCCCCACAGGCTCCTAGGACTCCGCATGACCTAGAAGAATCGAGTTATGGTTATAGGATGGCGGGAGAAGCTGATGGATGGAGTTGTCATTCGAGAAGCTCGTGGAGGTCTTCGAGAAGGCAGCAAAGATTCTAGAGGGCTACCCGCTCTGCGACTACTGCCTAGGAAGACAATTCTCAAGCCTATGCTATGGCGCTGGAAACGATGAGAAGGGTAGAGCGATAAAGCTCGGACTCATAATGAACGCTATAGCAGCTTATAGAGAGAGCGGGGAGATACCGGAGATATTGAGGAGGATCGCCGAGACGGGGTTTAGCCCTGCAGTAAAAACGCTTCAAATGCTCGGCGAAGAAGCTCCTAAGCCTAAGCCATGCTATATCTGCGGAGGCGCCCTAAGCAGGAGTAAGTTCAGGGAGATGGCTGAAAGGATTATAGAGGAGCTGAAAGAATACGAGTTCAGGAACTTCGTCATCGGAGCGAGAATTCCAGCCGAGATCCGAGAGCGGGAAGACGAGCTTAGAGCAAGCTTCCAGATAGACTCGGGAGAAGACATAAAGGAGGATGTAACGAGGGGGATAGGCCCAATAATCCAGAAGAGGCTCAATATCCCGGTCGAGTATCAAAACCCGGAGATAGTAGTTCTAGTAGATGTATTCTCGGATGCTTACGAGATTCAGGTAAACCCCTTATTCATCAAAGGATATTATCGAAAGCTTCAAAGGAATATACCTCAAACGCCTTGGTATTGTAGATATTGCTGGGGTAGGGGATGCGAGAAATGCGGATATACTGGGAGAGAGTATCCCGAGTCTATCAGCGAGCTTATCGGAGAGCCGGCTATGAGGATCTTCGAGGCGGTCAGCTACAAGTTTCATGGAGCTGGGAGGGAAGATGTAGATGCAACCGTAACCGGAACCGGAAGACCATTCATCCTAGAACTTAAGCATCCTAGAAAGAGATTCATAGACCTATCCCTCCTCGAGAAAGAGATAAATGAGAACGCTAGAGGCAAGGTTGAGATCTCGAACCTAACATACTCGAGCAGGAGGGAGCTGAGAATTTTGAAAAGCCTATCCTCGATCGCTTCTAAAACCTACGAGGCCATAGTTGAATTCGATGGAGAAGTTTCGGAAGATGCTCTAAGAGAGGTTGAGGAGAGATTTAGGGATATAGTGATAGAGCAGAGAACTCCTAAAAGGGTTTTGAGGAGGAGGGCTGATAAGATTCGGCAGAAGAAGCTCTACTATGTCAAGGCTGAGAAGCTTGACGATAAAACCGTGAGATTCGTGATAAAGACTCAGGGAGGGCTATACGTCAAGGAGTTGATACATGGAGATGAGGGGAGAACCAAGCCGAATATAGCAGAGTTTCTCGGAAGAACTCCCATCAAGATAGATCTGACGGTTATCGAGGTTGAGACCCCTAAAGTCGAGGCTCGGGAAAAGGCTAGCGATAGTGTAGAGTAGTTTAGAGCGTTATCCCGGCGAACATCTGGAGGACGACGGCTGTTATGAAGAATCCGTAGAAGATGACGCCTATCGCTAAGATTATGTTGGTAACGATTCCGGGTCTAAGCTCTTTCGGAAGAAGCCTATTGCTTACGATTAGCTGGAGCAGGGGTGCGAGGGTTAAGGCGAAGAGTCCGAGAACCGCTCCGGTGGCCGCAAGCTCATAGGGCTGAGCAAGCTTAAAGACCGTCGAGACCACCATTATCACGACGGCGACGATATAGAGCAGATAAACCGTGAGATAGTAAATTCTCCTAGGATCTCCATTAGCCCACCTACGAATACGCTCGGATGCAAACCAGAAGTTATCGGTAACGGTTCTGGCAACCGAGTCCATAAGCCCCCACTGGTTATCGAAGAGAACCCAGAAACCTCCGAGAAGGACGAGGAACCAGGCTATCGGCCCGAGGACGGCTGCCAGGGCTTCTGCCTGAGCTGCAGCGACCTTGAAGCCCATCGGCGCTAGACCTCTCGGGGCGAGCAACGAGTATGCCATTACGCTCGTTAGGATCACGGTGAGCATGGTTATCCCCGAGAAGAAGACATAGGAGTCGAGCCTCACGATCCTCAGCCAGCCCTTCCAGCGTCTAAGGTTCTCCTGCTTCGACGGGTCAAAAGGAGTTTCATCTGCTGCAAGCTCGACCTTTCTCCCTCCTATAAGCCCTGAGATGTAGCCGGATCTACTTCCCATGCCCCAGCCCTTATCCCTCGCATAGCTTGAGATGAAGAGGTTGAAGCCGAAGCCTGCTGGAATATAGGCTATTGCTGCAGCGACCATGAACCAGTTTATATCCTCTTTTGCGGGGAAGCCGAACCTAGGCTTTAGAAATCCCGCAAGACCGCTTAGAACGGTCATCCAGGCAGATGGCGAGGATGCGACGGCAACCCCGGCGATGATCGTTGCTAGGAGTAGGATTATGAGAGGCCAGCTTACAAGCTCCAGAGTCCTCTGAATCTTAAAGCCTATATGAATTACTAGGAGGCCGACGGTTAAAGCTACGAGACCCCAGGCTAGGACCAGGTATGCGTCCTGCGGCCCCGGAAGCCTTCCAAGCTGGAGGGCTGCTATCGCCGTCGCGGACCCCATCGCCCAGCCAGGCCAGATTACCGGGATGAAGATGAAGAGAGTCCAAGCCCAAGCCCAAGTAAGCGGATTAGGAGGAAGCTTTTGATAGGCTTTATGAATTGGCTGACCGCAATAAACCACGTACTTCATCGACTCGAATGCTACCACAGCCTGAATGATACATGAGAGGAGAGCCGCCCAAAGCAGATACGGCCCATATTTCACAACAACCGCTGGGAAGAGTATCCATTCGCCTGAGCCTATAGCTAGGGATCCCAGGATTACTCCCGGGCCGACGGCTTTCAAATAGCTTATCAGCCCAGGTTTCGGAGGCTCTGGAAGATCTCTTTCAGACATTCTCCGCCCTCCAGCGCCCTTCTTGCTTAATTTAATTCTTTGTGGGCGTTATATAAGCTTTAATGATCACAAATGATCATTAAGTAGCTGCGAAGAAACGACGTAGGGTTAAAAATTAGCGGAGAAGCTAGTAGGGGAGGAGGGTGGTGGAGCTAGGGGAGAGGATCTTAGTTACCGCAGCCCTTCCATACTCCTATGCTCCAAGGCATTTCGGTCATCTGGCCGGAGCATATCTACCTGCGGATATTTTCGCGAGGTTTAAGCGGATGAAGGGTGCTGAGACGATCTACGTCTGCGGGACGGATGAGAATGCTAGTAGCATAGTCATCGAGGCTAGGAAGAGGGGGATGACCCCTAAGGAGCTCTGCGATAAATACTATCCTATCCAGAAGGAGGTTTTCGAGAAGCTTGGAATAAGCTTCGATATATTCTCGAGGACTAGTAAGCCGATACACTATCAGGTCGTCAAAGATTTCTATCAAAACCTTTGGAAGAAAGGCTACATCTACCCGAAGGAAGTTAAGCAGTGGTGGTGTCCAAACTGCAGGATTTATCTTCCGGATAGATTCGTGGTCGGAACCTGCCCCCGCTGCGGAGCGCCGAACCAGTTTGGAGATGTATGCGAGGTATGCGGATCATGGTATGAATCGTTTGAGATAAAGGATCCGAGGTGCTCGCTCTGCGGGGCTAAGCCGGAGGTGAGGACTAAGACCCATTTCTTCCTAAAGCTTAGCGCATTAGCAGATAAAGTCCTCGAGTATGTCAGGGATAAGAAGTTCTGGCGTAAGGCGACCTATAACAAGACGGTGGCATGGCTTGAGAAAGAGGGGCTGAGAGACAAGGATATAACGAGAGACTATGAGTGGGGTCCGCCCGCCCCATTCCCCGGCGCCGAAGGCCAAGTAATCTATAATTGGGCTGAGAATCTTCTAGGCT
>CAYNFG010000039.1:0-3446 GCA_964396455.1 uncultured Nitrososphaeria archaeon
TGTGTTAGCTTAGATATATAGCTATATGGTTGGTCGTCTGAAGGGGCGTAGGGGGTTCTTGGCTCTTAGGTCGATTACGTTATCTAGTCCTTTCATGCGGCTCATCTAGCAATTTTGATGATATAGGGGTTCCTATTACAGGTCTTCTCCTGTTATGTTAAGTGCTGTGTAGATTGCTGCGAGGGCGGAGGGTGCGGCTAGCTCGGTCGAGAGAGTTATTCCCGGAGCTAGGTCTAGGACGAGGCCGGCTATCCTATAGATGCCTTTAGGTATGCCTTCCCTCGACCCTATCAATAAGGTGACCTTGCTAGCTCCTGAGAAGAGCTGCCTTAATCTTGGTAGCGCATCCCTCATCTGGAGACCCTCCGGCTCGAGGACTATCAGAGGCTCGTTCCGCCTCTCCCTTACAAGCTGGTAGAGATCTTGGACTAGAACCTTTACCCGCTCAACCTTTCTCGCGTAAGTCTTCTTCTGAACATCATATCTACTCTTGATGCCCTCTCTTAGACCTGAGATGAATGCTTCGAGCTCGAATGCGTCAACGGGCTTATTCGGCGTGATTACCAGCTCCTTGACCTCATAGGCTTGAACCGCCCTCCCGATCCTCCTGCCGATCTCCCTCGCGCCCTCGATAGATCCTAGATATGGCATCTGCGCGATCGAGAGCTTATTGAAGAATCTATAGCTCGGCCTCTTCTCGGGCGTCATCTTCCTCCATTCACGCTCACCCCTAACTATGCTTATCCCAGCCTTATCGAAGATTATCTCAACATATATCACCACATCCGGATTCTCCAGATCGACCCTAGCCCCGGTAGCAGCCTGAACAGCTGACCCAACCCTGACGTTCACATCGATGCTACTGAAGCCATGTCTCCCCCTCCTCGTGGTCCTAACCGCAAAGCTCTCATCGCCGCCGATTCTCTCCCGAGCAAGCCTCACAGCCGCCTCGACGATCCTATCTAGATCCGCCTCAACAACCTCATCGACGAGGAGAACAGACTCCGCCTCAGGAACCTCGTCCAGAATCCTCCTCCGAAGAAGCTCCGCATCCCCGCATTTCTCAACGACCACCAACCCCTTCAAACCACCAGGCCTAACAATAAGCCTAACCCCAGCATCAAGCTCAATAATCCTCGAAGCAACAACCTCCTCAAGATCAAAAGGGGTCTTAACGACCAGCTTCAAGGCCTCTAAAAGACGTTATTTTCAAGGCAATATTACCCTTCAATAGACCCAGCGGCCAATAAAGTTGATAAAGAACTAAGCTACTAATCATAACCGAGCCCTGGTAGTATAGTCCGGTTAGTATACGGGCCTGTCGAGCCCGTGACCCGGGTTCAAATCCCGGCCAGGGCGCCAGTCCTTCTACCATCTCTCTTATCTTCTTGCGGGTTTTGGGCGATTATGCGTTTGATGTAGTTTGGGGGTATATAGCTTGTTAGGTATACCTCGTTTGTCACTTTATAGAATTTTATTCCGTTTCTCCGAGCTTTTTCGGCGTCGATTTCTAGGATTACCGGGTTTGAAGTTCTTCTGAGACCTATTATTCTGGCGATCTCTATTGTCGGCGAGAGGTGAACCCATCTCCTTTTCATAGGCTTTATTCCCGTCTTCAGTATTTTTTCTGCAGCCTGTGGGGTCGTTCCGTGGTAGAGCGTTTTCACCTTGCGGTCTTCTTTAAGCCTTATTTTTACTGGTATGCTGTGGCCGTAGAGGGCTCTTATCCTACCGTCTCTTATCTCGAATCTTTTCCTCTCGCTCTTCTCAACGATATCGCGGATTATGGACTCGTTTATGTTTGGGAATTTCTCTTTGAGCTTTTGGAGGAGCTGTTTTATATCTACGAACCCCTCTTCGTCCATTTCTAGATCTTCTGGGTTATGCCTTAATAGGTAGCTCATGTATCTGCTTATCCTAGTTTTTAGGTTGTTCATGGTTTCTGGTTTTTGGCTAGCTTCTCTATGGCGTCATGGTATGCTTGTATGGTTCCTATATCCCACCATTCTCCTTCTAGTAGATAGCCGTATATGGTCATTCTTTTGTAAAGCCATTCTATGAAGCTTCCCAGCTTATCTGGCTCGCCTCCCTCTTCCAGATATTCCTTCATTAGTTGGGAGATGTAGTGTGGGTAGAGGTATATTCCTGTGCTTATCAAGCTGCTTTTTGGATTCTGCGGCTTCTCTTCGAAGCTTATTATCCTTCCCATGCGATCTATTTCCGCGACGCCATACATTCTTGCTAAGCTTGGATCGCCGATATCGTAGAGGGCTATTAGCGGCGCATGAAGCTCCTCATATCTTCTGAGCATGGATCTTAGCGAGGCCGTGAATAGGTTATCTCCGGCAATTACTAGGCAGTCGTTGGATATATTCGAGATGAGGCTTGATAGGGATCTTAGCGCTCCGGGCTTCTCTTCTTCTCGGCTGGATTGCTCGACTATAAGCTCGATGTTCACTCCTTGGTATTTCTTCATCCATTCCTCGAAGTCTTTTCTAAACTTTAGATTCGTCGAGATCATTATCTTCGTTATTTTTTCGAGTTCGAGAATTCGATCCATGATGTAGTCTAGTATGACCTTGTTTCCTATTGGGAGGAGCGGTTTTGCTATGGATCTTGTTAGCGGCCATAGGCGTTTTCCATAGCCTCCTGCTAAGATTATGCAGGTTAGTGTTGAGGTGGGTGAGCTGTCCTCGTTTATGCCATGCATAGGTCGATACTATCATGTCTTCGGGGGGTTTATAGGCTTAACCATAGCATCCTTACGATCTCTCCGACCCGTCTTCCGGGCTTAGTCTTTTCGCTAAGATCTTCATGAGCTCCTCTTCTTCTAATGCTTGTCTTTCCTCGGGCGTAAGTTCGTCGGGCAGCCAGTTCGGCTTCTCCCTCTTCTTATAGTATGATCTTATGGCTCTCCTGAGCGCTCCTATGGCGAGTATCCCGCAGTGGAATTTTATTGAGGGTAGTCCTCCAAGCTCTTCTGATATACGTCTCCAGTCTATCTTCCATGCTTCTTGGAGGGTTTTTCCTTTTATCAGCTCTGTCAGGATGCTTGAAGCAGCTATATTCGCTGCGCATCCATAGCTTTCGAATGATGCTTTTAGTATTTTCTCGGTTTTCTCGTCTACCTTGAGGTAGATTGTGATCATGTCCCCGCATGCCAGGCTTCCGGCCATCGCGGAGGCGTTCGCGTCCTCGAGCCTGCCGAGGTTTTTGGGATTTCTGAATAGCTCTATGACCTTCGGGCTATAGGGTAGGGGGATTCTCGAAGCCATGCCTTTCAGACCTCCTTCGGCGATATCGATCTTATTCTAGCGACCGCCTCCTCTATCTGTTGGACCGCGTACCTGATATCGTCTTCGCTGTGCATGGGTGAGACTTTCATCAATACGCTTCCATGAGCTATCTCATAGGGTCTCCCGATTCCGAGGAGGACGTGTGAAGGC
>CAYNFG010000039.1:3546-8184 GCA_964396455.1 uncultured Nitrososphaeria archaeon
GCTTCCATGAGCTATCTCATAGGGTCTCCCGATTCCGAGGAGGACGTGTGAAGGCTCGAGGGTTCTACTCGTGCATGCGCTTCCGCTCGAGACATATACTCCTCTAAGGCTGAGTTCTATCGTTAGGGCTTCTCCCTCGCAGTAGAGAAAGCTTAAATTCACGTTATCCGGAGATCTTTTCTCGCCTTTCGGACCGTTTAGGTAGACGTGCTGGACGCTTCTCATCACTCCGTCGATAAGCATATCTCTGAGGATGCGCATTTTCCCGCGGTATCCCTCGAAGTTCCTCCTGAAGATTTCTAGGGCTTTTGAGAATCCGGCGATTGCGGGAACGTTCTCGACGCCCGGCCAGAGCCTCTGGGAGCTTAGCTGGCCATGGAGTATCGGCTTCAGCTTTATTCCCTCGCGTGTATAAAGCGCTCCAGCTCCCTTCGGCCCGTAGACTTTATGGCTGCTAAAGGACGCCATATCTATTCCAAGTTTAGCCAGGTCTAGCGGTATTCTCCCTAGTGCGTCGCATGCATCCGTATGGATTATTATCTCCTCGTCTCTATCTTTCACTATATCCGCTACCGCTTTGAGGTCTTGTATCGTTCCTATCTCATGGTTTACGGCTGCGATGCTTACTAGAAGCGTGTTCTTATCCACTAGGCTTGAGAGCTTGTCTAGGTCTATGAAGCCTTCGGAGTTCACGGGGATCTCCACGGCCTCGAATCCGTATTCCTTAAGGCTCTCGGCTGGAAATTTTATGCTTAGATGCTCTATCGAGGAGTAGATTATCCTTCTTCTATCCGGGTTTGCTCTTGCCAGCCCCATTATTGCTAGATTGTTTGCCTCTGTCCCGCTATGGGTGAAGGTTATCTCGCCATCCTCGACGCCTATCATGCTCATCAAGTTCTCTATGGCTTCTAGGATTATCTCATAGGCGCTCCAGCCGGGCTTATGGGTTATAGATGGATGGCCATAGCCATGCTCCCTATACGCTTCTATCATACGCTCTAACGCTTCCTCGAAGATGAGACCTGAGTTCTCGAGGTCGAGGTAAACCTCTCGTTTAGCCCCTCCATGAGAAGCTAATAGGGATTCTATCCTCTTCCTTCGCTCCGAGACTTGTTGGGGCAAGCTTCGATCTCCTCTCATCTCCGTCATAACGTCGTTATAAGGTTATCCCATCGCTCTAAAAGGCTTAACCATATGCGATCTGCTGCCGAGAAGCTGTTTTATTGCCGCCTCGCAGATTTGGCAGAAGGGTAGATCTTCTGGAGGCGCTCCGGTCGATAAGACCCTCCTCACATATTTTTCGACGTAATCCCTTACCTCTTTTGATCGAGAAAGGGTTTTAGCCATCTTTACGCCTCGCTTCGAGTTTAGGTAATGGCTTATCGATGGCTGGGTTACTCCCAGAAGCCGGGCGACCTCCGCTTGAGTGAGGTTATGCTCATCTATGAGCTTCTTCGCTATCATAAATCTTATGGCTGGAATTACGTATCTTGCGGAGATCTCGCATGGAAATCTCAAGACCAGCTACGATTAATCATCACGTAGTTATAAGGATTAATCTCAAAAACCCCAGTACCCCAAACCTATACCTCGATTAATATCTCGAAATAGTCCTTAACCTTTCTGAAGCCGAGGAATCTATGCCCTGTTCGAGAAGCCCATTCCTTTACATCGTCTGGAGCTTTCGGATCGGTTGCTAGAAGCTTTATCCTAGCTCCGGGCTTAGATTTCCTGACCGCGCGGAGCAGGCTTACTAGAGGGCCTGGACATGATTTATACCTCGCATCCACGACCTGCTCGCCGCCGCTCATCTCCATCTTTTAGCCTCAACCATGCTTTTTGAAATACTCCTCGAATTGCTCGGCATACTTATAGCCGCTATCCGGGAAGACTAAGACCATGTTTCCCGTTTTCATCGAGAGCCTTTTTAAATGCCATGAAGACCACTCCCGAGCTTAATCCTATCAAAAATCCCCTCCCTCTGAGCCGTCTCTAGGCAGCCTTCTACAGCTTCTTCCAATTGAGGAATTATTTACCAAGTTCCCTCTTTATACGCTTTAACGCGTTCTCGAAGACCTCTATCTCTTCTAGGGTATTGTAGATGTAGAAGGATGCTCTAACCGAGCTTTGGATTCCGAGTAGCTTGTGGAGGGGCTGGGCGCAGTGGAATCCCGATCTAACGGCGATGTTCTCGAATTCGTCTAGGAGCGCTGCTACGAGGTCGCCGCTAACCTCTCTCAGATTAAAGGCTATAAGCCCGCATCGATCCTCCGGATTTCTTGGCCCATAGATCTCGATGCCGTCGATATCATCTAGAGCTTGAAATGCTTTTGCGGTAAGCTCTCTTTCATGCTCTCTTACGGACTCCATTCCGATCGATTCTAGGTATTTTACTGCCGCCGCCAATCCTATCGCTCCAGCTATATTCGGGGTTCCAGGCTCGAATCTCCAAGGCATATCGTTAAGCCGATAGCATTCCAGCTCTACATGGCTTATCATCTCACCTCCGCCGAATGGTGGCTCTAGATCCTCCTCCACCCCCTCCCTAATGTATAGCCCGCCTATCCCGGTCGGCCCGAGAAGCTTATGACCGCTGAATGCTAGGAAGTCGCAGTCGAGATCCTTTACATTTACTGGCATATGGGGGACGGATTGGGCTGCATCGACTAGGATTAAGGCATCGTTCTCGTGGGCTAGCTTTGCTATCTCCCTGACATCGTTTATCGCCCCCAGAACATTCGATACATGGCATACCGCTACGAGCCTAGTCCGCTTGCCGACCAGCTGAGCGAGGTCTTCGAGGTCGAGCCTGCCGTCCGATCTAATTTTAGCATATCTAAGCTTAACGCCAAATCTTTTACTTACGATCTGCCAAGGAATCATATTCGAATGATGCTCCATGACCGTTGAGATTATCTCGTCTCCCGGCCTCCACTTAAGGCCGTATGCTATGAGGTTTATTCCCTCGGTCGTATTCTTTACGAAGACTAGCTCGTTGGGCTTACAGCCTATAAACCTCGCAATCCTAGCTCTCGAATCCTCGTAGAGGTCGGTCGCCTCCTGAGAGATCCGATATACCCCGCGATGAACATTCACCGAATAATCCTCATAATAGCTTTTGACGGCTTCGATAACCTGCCTCGGCTTAAGGCTTGTAGCAGCATTATCGAAATATATCAGCGGCTTACCATCCTCCCTCCTCCTCGAGAGAACCGGAAAATCCTCTCGAATCTTCTCAAGATTTTTCAAGCCATACACCTTCCTAGGATTCTAGGTTATGGGAATTATAAGGCTTGAGGCGAGGACGCATATAACACGGTCATATCCTCTGCCAGAAAATGCGGGCAAAGACGCGGCTCGGCTCAGCCGAGAGATATTTCCCGAGACCGGAGCTAAGGGATATTATGCGGGAGCTTTCCTGCTCGATAGCAGTCTTGCCGATAGAGGTTCTTAGACCGCATAAGTCCCTCATTTTAGACGATCATCATAGGGTCGAGGCTTTGAGGAGGCTTGGCTGTAAAAATGTCCGTGCCCCCTGATAGACTATAGATCCGATAGGATTAAGGTCGTGAGCAGGGATGATGACGGGGAGATTTCTAAGAAGACCGTGCTCGAGGCAGGTATTAGCATCCTCCCGGGAAAGGAGGTTCATGTCTCGGAGATGCAGCCCGAATTGAGAAGATCATTCCGGAGGCTAGTTTAGCCATATTTGATCCATCAGAAAAATGGTTGGGGTTTCTCTATGCTAGAATGCAGGTTAGCGTAACGCTTGCCGATAGCTTTCCCTCGCCAGGCATTATCGGAACTTCAGCCTTACCCTCGTAGACGCTTAGCTCTCTTACGATTATCGGCGCGGGCTGTTGAGCCGCCAGGCTAACGGACTCAACCCTCAGGATCCTTAATCCTAGGGTAGAGGCGATTGTCTCAGCCTTCATCATAGCATTCTCCACAGCTAACTGAATCGCCCTACTATAGAGTTCGGCCTTCTTATCCTCCGAGAGCGTGAAGTAGAGTCCATGCATGCCGTCGGCTCCAGCCGAGAATGCTGCATCGATAACCTTCCCGACGAGATCGATCCTAGATACCTTAACCTTCAGAGTGTAGGATGCTTCGTAATCTATTATCCTCGGAGGCTTCTGCTCCCAATCATATCTAGGTCTAACGTTTATCCCAGAAGTCTCCATATCCCCACGGCTTATCCCCAAGGCTTCGATCGCCGAGATAATAGCATCCATCTTAGAAGCACATTCATCCAAGGCTTCAGCAGCGGTCTCGCCATAGCCCAAGGCGACGAAAGAAGCCACGGCCATGTCAGGAGCATATGAAAGCTCAGCATAGCCCGAGACGGAGACCCTAGTAAAATTGGCAAGCTCCTCAGAATAATTCTGCCCATCAGCATAGACTAGCGTAGCCAATCCGCTGATAAACACGGCTAATATCGCAAGACCGACAACCCCCAAGACAACCGAAATAAGAAAACCTCGATTCATCAACAATAACAGTAATCCACCAAGCTATATTACCTCAGAATAGAACAAGACTGTCCAAGAAATAGAACACGATGATGGAGGTATTGGAGAATATGGACCGGGCGGGATTTGAACCCGCGACCTCCCGCACGCCAAGCGGGCGATCTCC
>CAYNFG010000040.1:0-8152 GCA_964396455.1 uncultured Nitrososphaeria archaeon
GCAGCCTCCTTTGGTATAGATCTTAGGATGCTTAGCTTGAATCCTGGCTTGACGATCTTCCTCCTACTAACCATCGCGGTTCAGAGTGTTATCCGCCCAGGTCTTAAAGATTATTACTTTCCCTTCTAGCTCGATGCCTTGCTAAGCTCCTCGGAGAACTTTTCCTCGAGTTCTGAAGCCTTCTTTTCTAGGGCTTTGGCGGCTTCAAGTAGTATTCTCCTCGGCGGGAGGAATCCTATCGACTCAACGTATAGTATCCTCCTGTTCTCGTCTCCCTCCCTAGGCTCATAAAGCGATGCTATCGCCGCCTGCCACTTGGCATGCTTTCTCCCTCTCCCAACCCTTACGTATAGCTCCATCTCGATCTTCTGGCCTGGAGCGAGCTTTACTATCGGGATCTTTGGGCTGACCGGCTTGACTATTGTATCGGGCTTCTCCGGGATCATATCGCCTGAATAAACCGTTATAGGCTCATCCTTCGCCTCAGCCCTAAGAACGTATCTCACGGCGCATTTCTCGCATCCAAGCCTGTTTCCGCAGCCGCATTCCTCCGGCGCCACGTAGTGGTCTATATCCGAGATGAAGGGTATTAGGGAGAGCCTATGGGCTAGAACGTCATTAGGCATACTCGAGCTATTCTCGATTATCAAAACTTCTTCGATGGCCATGGTTGGAACCTCGTTTATCGCAAACCTCCTAATCGTATTCGCTACGGCGAGCGGTATATCCGAGAGCATAACCTTCAGGCTCTTCTCATCTTCTTCGAGAAGCTTGACAGAGACCATGAGCCAGACATCCGGTTTAAAGGTAGGCTAAAAGCCTTTCGCATTAAGTAAAGCCATAGAAAGAGACATTACTCCGCTTGAAAGCATGCTACATAATGCCCATTCTCAACCTCTCTTAGCCTCGGCTCCTCCCTCCGGCAAATATCCATGGCGACCGGGCATCTTGGATGGAAGCGGCAGCCCGGCGGAGGATTAATCGGATTGGGAACCTCGCCCCTAAGCTCTATCTCCCTGCTCTCTCTCAAGGGTCTTGGAACCGGGATCGAGGCTAGGAGGGCTTTAGTATATGGATGGAGGGGGTTTTTGAAGATCTTCTCCGATGGCCCGTATTCGACTATCTTCCCAAGATACATCACCGCTATTGTATCCGCGATGTATTTTGCTACCGCGAGGTCATGGGTTATGAATACGTAGGTTAGGTTGAGATCCTGCTTAAGTTTTAACATTAGGTCTAGGATCGAGGCTCTGAGAGAGACGTCTATCATGGAGACGGGCTCGTCCGCCACCACAAGCTCCGGTCTCAAAATTATTGCTCGCGCTATGGCGACCCTCTGCCTTTGACCCCCGCTAAGCATGCGTGGATAGGCCGCATAGAATTTTTCCGGCGGCGATAAGCCTACCTGCTCCAAGGTCTTCAATACCCTCTCCTTAGCCTCCTCCCCGCTGGCTAGGCCATGGATCTTCAGCGGATGGGCGACCTGCTCTCCTATCGGCATTCTAGGATTGAGGGAGGCGTAGGGATCTTGGAATATTATCTGCATTCTCCTCCTAAGCTTCCTAAGCTCCTCCCCCTCAAGATCCGTTATATCCACGCCGTCGAAGATTATCTTACCCGAGGTCGGCTCAATCAATCTAACTATGAGCCGGCCGAGGGTCGTCTTGCCGCAGCCGCTCTCGCCTACGAGCGCCAGCGTCTCGCCCCTCCGGACGGTTAAGGTTACCCCATCGACGGCCTTGACGAAAAGCTTCTCCCTAGCTAGAAGTCTCTCTAGAAACCCCTTCTGAACTGGAAACCATTTACGGATATCTATCAGCTTTAGAATCTCGTTAGCCAACTCCTTATCCTCCCCCATCGTAGAGATGGCATCTAACAAGCCTACCATTCAGCTCCAGCTCTCTCGGAGATAACTTTTTACAGATCTCCATCGCCTTCGGGCATCTAGGCCAGAATCTACAGCCGCTTGGCGGACTCCTCATATCAGGAGGACTTCCGGGAATATACTTTAGCCGGGTCTTAGGCTTCTCGATATCCGGGATCGATTCTAGTAGAAGCTGGGTGTATGGGTGGAGGGGGTCCTGGGAGATCTTCTCGGAAGATCCCACCTCGCATAGTTCTCCAGCATACATTACTGCTACCCTATCGCTTCTCTCAATTACCAGGGCTAGGTCGTGGGTGATTAATAGTATTGACATTCCCATGCTCTTCTTTAGCTCGGCGAGTAGATCCATTATCCTCGACTGGACTATGACGTCTAGGGCTGTCGTCGGCTCATCCGCTATCAAGAGGTCTGGGTTAAGCATGGTCGCCATAGCTATCATCACCCTCTGCCTCATCCCACCGCTAAGTTGATGCGGATAATCATCTATCCTGTCCGGCGCGATCCCCACGCGCTCCAACGCTTTTAACGCCATCTCCCTAGCCTCCTCCTTCTCCACATCCATATGCACCAGTATGGTCTCGATCATCTGATCTCCTATCTTTCGTAAGGGATCCAGCGATGTTAATGGATCCTGGAAAATCATTCCAATATGCTTTCCTCTAAATTTTCTAAACTCCTTTTCAGGAAGCTTGAGCAAGTCCGTTCCTCGGAAAAGGATTCTTCCATCGATTATTCTTCCGGGTGGTGGAACGAGCCTGATTATCGAGAAGCCTAGGCTCGATTTACCCGAGCCGGATTCCCCTACGAGGCCGAGTAGCTCGCCCTCATTAATTGTGAGTGATACGTTATCAACCGCCCTGACGACGCCCTCCCTAGTGAAGTAGTAGGTTTTCAGGTTTTCTATCTTTAGGAGTTCCTCCATCTAGACCCTCACCTCCCTCGCCTGAAGATATTCGGCTACGCTCTCTCCGATGAAGGTGAAGCCTACCGCGAGTATCATTATCATTAGTCCCGGGAATGTGATTAGCCACCAGTAGCCCGAGAGTAGATATGGGTGGCCGGCTTTAAGATCGAATCCCCAGTCAGGGGTTGGGGCTGGAACGCTTAAGCCGAAGAAGCTTAGACCCGCCTCAGTCAAGACCACATCGGCGACGCTTAGGGTGAAGACCACGGCGACTATAGAGATGACATTCGGGAAAATATATCTGGCTAGGATCGTTATATGCTTAGCTCCGATGGCTCTCGCAGCCTCGACATATAGCTGCTCCTTTATGCTTAAGGTCTGCCCTCTAACCATTCTGAAATACGTCGGGACATAGACTATCGCTATCGAGATCGCTGTATTGATTATCCCGGGGCCCATTGCGGCCGCTATCGCTATAGCGAGAATTAGGCTCGGGAAGGCGTAGATCGCATCCATTATCATCGCGAGAACCCTATCGAGGATTCCTCCGACATAGCCTGAGAGGAGGCCGAGCGGGACCCCTATCAGCATGGAGAAGAAGGTTGCGAGAAATACTACTGCAAGTATCGTTCGAGCACCATAAACTATCCTACTCCACATATCCTGCCCAACCTTATTCGTCCCGAAGGGATGCTCGAGGGATGGAGGCTGAAGGCTTGGAGCAACGGATTTAGTCGGATCATAGGGCGTTAGAAGAGGCGCGAAGACCGCTAGAAAGATTACGAAGAGAACCATGCCAAGCCCGATTAAGCCTAGATAGCTTAGCCTAACCCTAGGAACAAGCTTTACGAGGATCGGTCTGAAGGTATACATCCCATGTCCCGCCTCCTAGTATCTTATCCTGGGATCTATGTAGGCGTAGAGTATATCGACCAAGAGGTTTACGACCGAGACTATTATCGCGAAGAATACGACTGTCCCCTGCACGGTCGTGTAATCCCTGTACTCTATTCTTTCTAGTAGGAATGTTCCCATGCCGGGCCAGCTGAAGGTGGTTTCTGTTAGGATTGCTCCGGTCATTAGGAGGGCTAATTGAAGACCCATCATCGTGAGGATTGGTATGAACGCGTTTTTGAGGGCGTGAAGCATTACTTTGTATTCGGGTATTCCTCTAGCTCTCGCAGCAACTATGAAATCCTGCCTCACAACCTCCTCAACGCTAGTCCTCGTAACCCTGCTGAATACCCCGGAGATAACAAGCCCCAGGGTTAGGGATGGAAGGATTAAATGTCGTACAGCGCTTATGAAGCTGTCCCATCTCCCGGAGATTATGCTATCAAGCGTATAAAGTCCGGTGATCGTCGGCGGCTCAAGCCCTGTATCGATTCTACCGCCGACCGGGAGTATTCCAAGCCAGACCGCGAAGAGAAGCTGGAAGAGCATCCCGATCCAAGGTATGAAGAGCGCGTAGGTGACGGCGCTATAAACCTTGACGGCAGAATTAGCTTTACCACCCTTCCAACCGCCTATCGAGCCGAGTAAAACGCCAAGGACTATGCTCACGAGGAAGCCCGATATCGCAAGCTCGATCGTAGCCGGAAGATGCTCCATAATCTCGACCAAGACGGGCCTCTTACCCCAGATCAGCGAGCGGCCAAAATCCCCTTGAAAGAGCCTTGCAAGATAGTTTAGATACTGGATAGGGAGAGGTATCGGATTGCCAGCCTCATCGACGAGACCGAGAGCTTTTTTAAGCTCCAAGATTCTTTCGGGAGGAGCCTTCATCCCAACAATAGCTATAACGGGATCTCCAGGCATAACCCTCATGACAAAGAAGACTAGGGTTACGAGAAGTAAGATCGTCGGTATTAGGACAAGTATCCTAGCGATTACAAAGACCTTTAGCGATGTCAAGGTCTATCACTACCTACTGCCGCGAGGACTATAGGGAACGAGCTAAAAATAAATATAAAGGTGTTTTTGAGCCTTACGCGACTGTATAGCTGGCTGCTAGTCCGAGTTCCAGCTCCGTCGTTCCAGGTACGTATCGAGTTAATCCGCCCATAACGTTGTTTAGTACCTCCCAGGTGTAGAAGTCGTAGGCGTTAGCCGGATCGAGGTCGGATACCTTATCGGTTACCCCTATAACGATCTGCTCGGCAGGCTTACCATCCGGGCCAGGCTTCCAGATCAGCCAGTATCTTAGCAGGAGCGTCGGATCGAGGACTATTCCTTGAACCTCCTCCCTGCAAGCGATTGTTAGCTTACCCTGAGCGAATGGCACAATTACAGCATCCTCGGCCCAGATATCTTGGACCTTCTCATAGATTGCCGCTCTCTCCTCGATCGAGCTCTTAATACGGGCTTCTGAAAGCAGTCTTCCAATCTCCTCGCTTCTATAGGCGTAGCCTAGCCATCTTCCAGCCTCATTAACGAATGGCCAGGTATAGTCATCTGGATCTACGTAGTCTGGATACCAGCCGTATAGCGTTATTCCGAGCATGCCCTTCCTAGTGTAGTCTAGGTAGGTCGTCCATTCAGCGCTCTTTACCTCCACCTCGACCATTCCCGTCTCTTCCCACGTCTGCTTAATTAGCGTCGCTACATCGACCTCGGTATCTCCATAGTGGGTTGGCGTATACCATAGCTCGACCTTCAGCTTATTAGTCTCGCTGTATCCAGCCTCTTTCAGAAGCTTCTTGGCGAGCTCGATGTTATGATCTCCGTATTTCTCCTTGAAGGAGTCTTTATGACTCCACATGCCCATCGGTATCATGCTGTAGAGCGGCTCATAGGTTCCGAGATAGACCTTCTCGCAGATAGACTTTCGATCAAGAGCTGCTGCCAAAGCCTTTCTAACCAAAGGATTATCAAAGGGCTCGATATTCGCATTGAAGACGATATAGCGTATTGCTCCTCCTGGAGCCTCTAAGACCTTGATTCCCTCTTTCTTCTTTAGATCTTGAAGGTCTGTTGGCCTAAGCGTCCTCCATGCAATATCGACCTCACCAGCCTCGAGGGCCATTCTCAAGGTAGCGGCATCCTTGTAAAACCTTACTACAACCCTCTTCGTCTTCGGAGCGCCGCCATACCAGTAGGGATTAGCTTCTAGGATTAATTCGACGTCCCTAGTCCATTTAACTATCTTGTAGGGCCCGACCCCGCCGGCAGTCTGGTCGCTATCTATCTCATCCGGCTTATAGCTTGGATGTACCGGGAAGTATGGTGGGCATGCTAATATTGCTGGGAAGAATGCGTATGGCTCCTTAAGCGTAAACTTTACCGTCTGCTCATCTAAAGCCTCGACATTATCAAGGATGTCTAGAACAAACCACGCGGGATCACCTTCAATTTTCGCAACCCTATTTATCGACCGCACTACATCATCGGCGGTTACAGGTGTTCCATCCGCGAAATATAGCCCTGGTCTAAGTTTTACAATATACTCCTTACCAGTTGGAGCCGTTGAGGTGGCGGTTGCCGCGGTAGTGACGGTCTTCGTGACGGTTTTGGTCACGGTAGATGGTGGAGCCGTCTTAGTGACAGTCGAGGTTATCGTTGTTGTAGGAGCTGTAGCAGTGCCAGTATAATATCCCGCTAGACCTGCTACAACGCCGGTAACGACGACCCCTATAGCAACCTTACCAGCTGTAGATAACGCTTCTCGTCGAGTCAGCTTTCTTTTTTCGATATTATTCTTGTTAGACCCCGCCATATTCGTCAAGGATTGTTAGCTTCTCGATTTCTGATAAATGTTATCTTATGCTATTAATAGTCATTAAAGTCCATCTTTGCGCCTTGGTCGTTTCTCAAAGTTATATCCCTCTAGGGGTATCGGTTACCTGATGTTTAGGGTTGGTAATTCGGTTATTGAGCTTGTTAAGGGCGATATTACGGAGCTTGAGGTTGATGCTATAGTTAATGCTGCGAACTCTAGGCTTAAGATGGGTGGTGGGGTTGCTGGAGCTATCCTGAGGAAGGGCGGCTGGAGCATTCAGGAGGAGTGCGATAGGATAGGCTATTGCCCGGTCGGCGGAGCCGTGATAACCGGGGCTGGGAAGCTGAAGGCGAAGTATGTGATCCACGCGGTCGGCCCAAGGATGGGGGAAGGGGACGAAGATAATAAGCTCCGTAATGCGACCCTAAACTCGCTTAAGCTCGCGGAGGAGCATGGTGTTAAGAGCATAGCCTTTCCCGCGATCTCTACCGGGATCTTCGGATTTCCGAAGGATAGATGTGCCAAGATAATGCTTCGGACGGCCGTAGAGTATCTTAGGAAGGGTAGCGGGATTGAGAGGGTTGTCTTCTGCCTCTACGACGACGAGACGTATAGGATCTTCTCCGAGGAGCTTGAGAGGATTAAGGCGGAGCAGGGCTAGGAGATATAGAGCGGCCCGCGCTCGCTATCGTATTGGCGCTCGATCTCCTCAACAAGCCTCCTAAAATCAGGGTTTTCGGCCATAGCCTTATTAAGGCTCATCTTCAAAGCCTCGGCCATTGCTTTAAGCTCGCTTAAGTCAACTTTTATACCCATCATCTCAGCTAGTTTTAAGGCGACATGGAATGCCACGATGGCATTCGGCTGCGCGATATAGGTTGGCGAATGACCCCAGATGCTTATCGCTTCTAATCCATGCTCCCTAGCGCGGAGCATAAGGTAGCTATGTATGCTGGCTGGCCCATTATAGTTGCTTAGCTCGAGACCATGAAGCTTTACCTCGGTCTTCAAGTGCTCCATATTTACGACCGCCGAGATTCTAGGTCTCCTAGTGTGGGGAACTTGATCTAAAACTCCTCCAACAAGGTATATTCGCTGAGCCGAGGTCGCGCCGCATATCCGCAGAACTATATCCGAGAACTCTTTCCATCTAAGGCTCGGCTCGACCCCGCTAAAGATCGTGATCGAGGCATCTTGCTCATCGCTCTTCCAAAGGTAAAGCGATGCACTTGGAAGGATTAGACTCTGGATTAAGCCCTCCTTAATCTCGACTATGGGCCGAGTAACCGTAAGATCATAGACGTCGATCTTAGAAGAATTTGCCTCTAGAAGCTTTACAGCTTTAAGCCCCTTCGCGAAATGCTCTGTCGTGAGGGAGGCAACGCGCCCGGCATCGGGCCAGCCACTAAAGCTCATTAGGAGATATCTCCGCTTAACGTTGCTCGCAGCCTTAAGAGCCTCCTCAATTTTAGGAGTTAGCTCAATCATAATACTGCAGCCCCAATCAGGCTTATAATGCCGCCAGATTTTGAGTCTATCGTTCTTCCCAGATAATCTCGGATAAAAGTGATTTTAAATGGCCGGAAATCTATCCTCAAGAGGCATGATCCGCATAGACATCGATCCGGTGGGATACGTCGAGACC
>CAYNFG010000041.1:0-7142 GCA_964396455.1 uncultured Nitrososphaeria archaeon
GCGGCGTAATCCCGGAGCCGGGCGAGCTGGACGAGAGAGATCGCGAGATGCTAAATCTCAGGCTAGAGTATGCGAGGAGGCTTGAAGAGCTTATTGAGGCATGCGAGTTTAGGAAGGGATTGAGAACCATTCTGGAGTTCGCCCAAGAGGGAAATGCGTATATGAATGAGAAGGCTCCATGGAAGAATCGTGAGAGAGCTGGATCGACGCTCTACGTTCTGGCTCAGGTCGTCTTCTCGTTAGCGGTCATATCTGCTCCATACCTACCATTCACCGCTCAAAGGATACTAGACTACATGAATATTGGGAAGAAGGTTTCGGAGCTTAGATGGAGCGATGTAGCTAATGAAATCCCTCCGGGGCATAGGATAAAGGAGCCGAAGCCCCTCTTTAGAAAGATCACGAGCGAGGAGGTTAGGAAGAAGCTGGAGAAGCTTAGGAAGCTTAAATCCGGGGGATAGACTAGAAAAATAGGGTGTTTAGAGAGGTTTTATTCCAAGTTCCTCCATTATCTCGTCTATCTCTTTCTCTTCTAAGGGCTTTGGCTCCTCCTTCGATTTCAGGAGTTCTGTGCTTTCGACGCCTGTTAGGATTAGGGATACCTGTAGGTTTGATCCGAGGGTGTTATCTATTCTGGCTCCCCAGATTACGAGGGCTTCTTCTCCCATGAGCTCGGAGACTATTTCTGCTGGTCTGGCTGCTTCGCTTATCTTCATATCGTCTCCTCCTGAGACGTGGATTATTGCTCCGGTTAATCCTTCGTAGGTTATGTCAAGTAGTGGGCTTTGAAGTGCTGCGAAGGTTGCCTCCTCGGCTCGATTCGGCGTTGAGGATTTCCCTATTCCGAGGGCTGCCAGCTTTCCACGCATCATCACGGTCTTGAAGTCCGCGTAGTCTATGTTAATCAGGCTCGGCTTCGCTATCGACTCGGTTATGCTCATCACCATATTGCTTATCACTTCGTCGGCTAGGCTGAACGCCGCTTTCAGGCTATACTGCGGATAGAGTTCTAAGAGCTTGTTATTATCTATGGCTACGACGGTATGGCATTTATCCCTCATATCCTCGAGACCTTTCAACGCTATCCTCTTCTTCACATTACCCTCGAATTTGAATGGCAGGGTTACGACTCCTATGACTATAGCGCCCAGCTCCTTAGCTATCTCGGCGATAAGCGGCGCTCCACCGGTCCCTGTCCCTCCGCCGAGGCCAGCCGCGACGAACACTATATCGGATCCCTCTAACGCCGCCCGAATCTCATCGATCGATTCCTCTACAGCCCTTCTTCCAACTTCCGGATCTCCTCCAGACCCTCTGAACTTCGTCGTATTCTTTCCGAGGAGTATCTTCTGGTGAGCGTTTACGAGTTCTAGATGCTGGGCGTCGGTGTTCGCCGCGATCACTTTTATTCCCTTTAGGTTCATCGAGAGAACCCTATCGGCGGTATTGCTTCCAGCTCCGCCGACGCCTATCAGCGTTATCTTAACTTCATCCGAGAAGTCTTTCCTGAATATTAGTAGGTCTTCACTCACTTCTCATAGCCTCCTCCATTATGAAGTCTCTAATCGCCATCCGGATTGCCTCAGCCCTATTCGGGTAAAGCCTCTTCTTAACTAGCTGATCGATGGCCTCTATGTAAGCTTCTGGAAGATGAACCGTGACCACCTTCATCTCATTCACCTCCTGCTGGCCAGAGGCATGCTCAGCGGATAAAGCTGTTAGTAATACGTGGGTATAGGCTCTGAAACGATATAACCGCGTTAATCCTCGATGGCGACCTCAAAAAATGATTAAAAGAAGCCTGGCCAGATAACGGATTGATCGAGGAGGATGCTGATGATACCTAAAAGCGTTAAAAGGAGGGAACAGCTGCTGGATGAGTTCATGGAGATAATCTGGAAGCTCGCTCTGGAATCTAGGTATGGCATACCGATAATCGTCGAAGGAAAGAGGGATGCCGAAAGCCTAAGAAGGCTGGGGGTGACCGGGGAGATAATCTGCATCAAATCGATTAGAGGGCTTAGGAGAATATTCGAGAGAAGGGAGGTTAAAAGAGTTATCCTACTAACAGATCTAGATGAGGAGGGAGAAAGAGTTATGCAGCTCGTGAAGAAGAGCTTGGAGGGAGTCGTGAAGGAGGTAGATACGAGCTATTGGAGGAAGCTTAAAATCTTCAGAAACATCGGGTTCACTCAGATCGAGAATCTTCACCATATTCCTGAGAGGATGCGGTCTTATTATCCTCGACTCTAACACGCCTCGCATGCCTAAGTAGATCTCTCATGAACAGGAGTATATTCGCTGCCAGAAGTATTAGGAGTAATAGCTGGCCGTAGGGTGGATAAATCTCCCCGGAGAGGAATAGGGATAGATAGCCTATACCAAGCCAGTATGGTATCTTGAAGCCGGTCCATTTACCTACTACGAGGTTATATGGTATGGGAGACCAAGGATCTATCCCCGGATTCGCATCGCCCTTAGTATATATCCCTTCACCCGTTTTCTGGACAACCCTATGCACTATAAGCCGGCCAGTCCAAGGGTTATGGAAAACTATAACATCTCCAACCTGTATATCCTCAGGCTTAACCGGCTCTATTAGGATCACATCACCTATCATCAGGGTCGGCTTCATGCTCCCCGACTTAACCGTTAGAAGAGGAGTTACATGACCTGAAAACCTATATGCCGCTACCGAAATCAGCAAAGCCAATAAGACGATTACTATAATATCGCCTATCGAGAGCTTAAGTCTCATGATAAGCCCTCCTAAACCCTTGGGACGCGCCTAGGTCTTCTCCTAACTCTCGCAACTCTTCTGCGCGGAATCTTGGATATCGCATAGCCTGAGACCGCTAGGTCTATAGCGCTCATAAGGATTACCAGTTCAAAGCCTCCGCCCTGAGACCCCGTGTATAGGAAGCTTATAGTTTTCGATTTCTCAAGCTTAAAGCCTATGCTATAGGTATCGTTCCCGACTTGGATGGAGGCGTTATAGCTTCCGGTGGGGAGGAGAGTCTCAATTAACCCGTTCTCGCCGCTTGATGCCTCGGCTATAACCCCAATAGAATCCTCGACTACGAGCTTTGCATCCTTCACAGGCTCTCCCCCTGGATCGCGGATATAGATTTTAAGCGGGTAGATCGTCGAATATACCGTCAAGTCTCTTAACGATTTCTCGAGATAGGTTTCCAGCATGCCTGCATCTCGTCCCCTATACTTTATCTCGATTTTTATCGCTGCTTCTGGAAGCCTTTCGAATAACTCATTATCCTCGCTAAGATCATATGATTTCTCGAGGATTCCATTCACGTATAGTAGAGCTTTTCCGATCCGTAGGTCTTTTCCGTCTCCTCTGAGAATTCTAGCGGTTAATGTATGAACGGACGAGATTATCGCTAGCCGCATATCGTCTCGCGTTAGGTCGAATTCGCTCGGATCTAACTCCAGCTTCACACCCTTATAATATGCTTCGACCCTTATTGTTACGTTTGGAAGGTTGTCGAAGAGCGCTCTACCATCTTTGCTAATATTCTTCTCGATCTCGAATCCGCTGAAGGATAGCTTTGCATATCCCTGGTCTAGCGGCTTCTTCTCAGAATCTAGGAAGAGGAGCTCAACGTCTAGAACGCCCGGCGCTACTATATCCACTTCCCTAGTCTCCTTTGAGATCTCTATAGGCTTATCGAATACCTTAAAGCCATAATAGTTTACGATCAGCCTATATTCTCCCATCGGGAGATTTCTCACGATAAGCGTCTTATTCTCCGCCCGCTCGCCCAGCTTCTCGAAGGATCCGTGCATAAGCTTTATGGCAACGTTGTCAAGAGCATCCCTTCCATCCCTATCGAACACCTTGAAGGATATATCCCTCAGGTGGAGGTTCATGGTTAATGACGTATCCTCCCTCAGGTCTACGGTTGCTCTTCCGACCATGAATCCGTCGGTAAATGCTTCGAGGACGTAGGTTAATGGTAGTAGCTCGCCCGACGATCCTACGCCATGCTCATCAGATTTGAACGATGTTATGATTCCTATCTCCGGAAGCTTCACGACGAGATCCGCGCTTACGGGCTTCCCATCGAGGTTTAATGTCGTTACCAGGATCTTATATCCCGTTAGGTTAAGCTTTACGATCTGATTATCCTCGGTTATGCGTATCGGCTCGATTACGGCGATTGGTTTATCTTTGTAGAATAGCTCGACTCTATAGTCTTCGGATCTTGGAACATCTTCTAGCCTCGCCTTCCATTCCTCGGTCTCAAACTCGAAGAGGAGGTTTTCCACAGCCAATTTTCCAGTCAAGGATTTGGTTAGTGAGGCGTTTACGAGGCTCGAAGCATTTACTTCTAAGATTATATCGTAGAACCATGCCTTTACAAGCCCCTCAGCAGTCTCGAGATTTACCTCGTATTTCCCAGAGTATAGCTCGAGATCCCCCAGTTTTATTTTCAGCTGGTAGGTCTCGAATGGCGTGTGGCCGAAGTGTAGTATCCCGTCGCTGGACTCGGACTCAGCTACTACTTCGCCGTTTCTAATTAGCTCGCCCTTCATGGAGTAATCCTTCATGATGTTCTCGCCATCGTAATCCAGCACCGTTATATTCAGCCTAACAGCATCGACAGTCAATGTTTTGGCAACGTCGCCGTTTAAGACGGTAATCTCCTCATCCGACTCGTAGACCGTTATACCCTTAAGCCTCGCCGAGATATTACACCTCGTGTTCGTGGGGATGAGTCTTATTATGGCCCTACCATCAGAGCCGCTGGTCGCGGACGCTATTACCTCACGCTCATTCTCAACACTCCTCCAGAGCTCAACCTCAACACCCTCGACAGGAGAGCCAAGCCTATCAAGAATCGTAAGCTCAACCCTGTATAAGGGGAGCTTCAACTTAGTAACTCTATCCTCTGGAATTGCCTCAGCTCCAATAGAGTAATTCTTCCTCCTAAACTCCACGATGATTTTATAGTTCGCGTCGGAAGGGAGAGGGCCGAACTCAACCTTTCCATTCGAGCTAGTCGAACTCGAATAGGTTATCGAATTGTTTTCCTGGTGGATTAGAAAAACCTTAGCATCCGGAACAGGATCCCTTTCCTTCTTATCGTAAACATATATTGTCCACTTGCTCACCACATCAACCGTCGCGTTTATCGTTATCGACTCATTAAGGAGGACGTCACTACTCCATACCTGGTGTCCAGCCGGATAGTAGACGTATATGGAGTACGTTTTATTTACCTTTAGATCTTCGAAGGAAACTGTTCCACTCGACCCTGTTTTTTCCATATCGATTTCTACTCCGTTTTCGTCTTTAATCTCAACGTATGCGTTTGCGAGCTTTTCTCCATCTTTCGTGTAGACGTTTACTGTTAGGGTTGGGTCGGCTTGAGCATGTATTGGGATGATGTTCATTAGGAGTATGAGTGTGAGGAGGCTGAACGTCATTACTCGTATCTTCCTCGCAGATTGCATGCCAGCTTCTCCTAGATCTTGGCTTAGGATATATTTATGGGATTCGGCTTTAGTTTTGCTTGGTGAGAGGTGCTATGGCGGTTTATCAAGAGGAGATACAGGTTAAGACTGCGGGTGAGGGGGATATAATCGATATTACCGGCCTCGTGGAAACGGTTGTTAAAAGATCCGGTGTAACGGATGGGGTAGCCCATGTATTCGCTATAGGTTCTACGGCGGCGATATCGACTATGGAGTATGAGCCGGGGCTGAAGCAGGATCTGCCCGAGATTCTGGAGAGAATCGCTCCGAAGAATCTTGAATACAAGCATCATTTGAGATGGGGAGATTATAATGGTCATAGCCATCTGCGGGCGACGATTATAGGTCCGAGCCTGAGCGTTCCCGTTCGCGGCGGCCGGCTGGTGCTCGGAACCTGGCAACAGATAATATTGATTGAGCTTGATGTCAGGGCTAGGAATAGGAGGATTATGGTTACCGTTATGGGAGAGTAAGCTCTTTAGCCTCCGCTTGCGACGGTCTCGAGAGTCCATCTGACAGCATTTACTATCTCTCTGAGCCTATATTCTTCTCTGAAGTTCCTCACGACTATCTCCCTAACCCTATCCCCCTCGTATACAACGTCATACTCTAGTTCGTGGCCGGGCGGGATTAACCCCTTCTCTACGCGCTCCTTATCCGATCTGCTCATAGCTTCTAGAACCTTCTTTAGTAGAAAGGATTGGAATGGTCTCGCATCTCTTGATAGATTTACCCTCGGCTCGATCATGAATCTAAGCTCGTTTGGGGAAATCATTACCTTTGCTAGAACTTCTCCTGTTTTTGATCTCAAGACTCTAACTCTGCCGGCTGCAGGCGGGGCTTCGGGATGCTCGACTCGATCGGCGGGCGGTGGAGCCGGTTTCACCTCGGCGGCTTTCTTAAAGCTTATGCTCGCAAGCTCTTCATCGACGAAGCTTCTCAACTTTTCTAGCATGGATAGCTCTTCTCTCAATTCCTCTATTCTCCGCTCGATATACTCTTTGATCGATGCGAGGGTTTTCAGCTTCTCGGATTCCTGGCCGCTCATTAGGCTGCTTCACCGCCTCCCGCTGGGGCTTCGGCTATCTTCTTGAGCTGCCTCCTATACATCTCGAGGATCTCCTCGGTCGTGGTGGCGTCTTCCGGAGCCTTATCGAGCCGGTATCTTCCTGTAAATCTCGGGAATCGTATAGCTAATCCGAATCCCTCTCTTACCGCTCCCCAGGCTGCTCGATGGATCGGGCTTATCGTGATCTCGTCCCCGATTATCTCTAGAACGATCTTCGGCTCGAACCAGATATCCGCCTCCATTCCCGATTCGACTCTCGGATGCCTATGCGGTATCCTATATGGCTCGAGCATTTCTGGAAGCTTCTGGAGATCCTCGTCCGTGAACCCTGACCCGACCTTGCAGACCGATTGGAATACGTCTTTCTCCTTGTTATATGCCGCCATCAGCAAGGCTCCATAGGTTCCGCTCCGCCTACCCCTTCCGTGGAATGCTCCCACAACCACTAGGTCAACAGTATCCATCATCTCGCTCTTATAGGATCTCTTAAGCTTGATCCATAGCCATCCCCTCGCTCCAGCGCGGTAGATCGCCTCCTTTCCGAGAGCTTTTACTACAAGTCCTTCGCAGCCGTTTT
>CAYNFG010000042.1:0-7095 GCA_964396455.1 uncultured Nitrososphaeria archaeon
CTAACCGTTGAGGCTATCCAGCGCTCGCAAATCGCGCCTCTATCCGCTCCGAGAGCATAGAGATCTCTTTTATCGAGCTTAAGCCTTCCGCCAGGCTCTCCCATAGCCGCTGGCCTCGGCACCCATGTAGGTGCAAGCCATAAAATTCCATCTCCATATTCTAATGCTTGTCTGACGAGCTTTTCATTAGCTGACAAGTCTTCTCACACCTCCAGAGCCGCGTATATAGGATGCGTTAAAATAGGATTTAAGTGATTGGCTTGGATCTTATAATTCGTCTAATTTTTTGAATAGGTATGTTGCTATCTTTTTTGCTAGAAGGGGTGGAACTGCTTCCCCGACTTGGTCGAACTGCGTATTTATTCCTCCTAGGAATACGTGGTTATCTGGGAAGCTCATTAGCCTGGCTTGCTCCCTCACGGTTAGTAGCCTATCTTCGTATGGATGTATGAATCTTGATCTGCCATGTATCGTTGGGGCTATCTGCTTTGGATGTAGTCTAACCCAATTCCTGTAAACTCTATTGGAGGAGTCTTTGAAGCAGTAGAGGGCTTCTCCCCATTTAAGTCTGCATAGCTTCCTCAATCTTATCTTTCCCACCTTTACCGGAACGTGATTGGGGACTTCCCCAAAATTTTCAAGCCCTGAAAGAGCTTCTTCCACGGTTTTGGGCTTTTCCTCCATGCCTGAAAGGTCGAGTTTGAGGTTTGATATGAAGACTCTATATCTTCTGGAGGGGACGCCGTATCGATGTGCTTCTATAAAGTTGAAATGGGCTTCATAGCCTATTCTGGCGAAGAACCTTTTTAGAAGTCTTCCGAGAGGCTCCTCGACAAGTTCATGAACGTTTTCCATAACGAATATCTTGGGTCTAAGCTCATCAACCAATCTTATGAACTCCATTACAAGCCTTCCCTGGGGATCTGCTAGGAGCCTATCTAAAGGATCTCGCTTCCTCTTCTTATTCATGCTCGTGAAAGGCTCGCATGGAGGGCCGCCGATTACTATATCCACTTCTCCAAGCTCTTCTAAGATCACTTTCCCGCAGATACGCTTAGCATCTTCCGGGAAGACTGAAACCCATGGAAAGTTACGCATATAGGTCTTGACTATCTGCGGGTGGTTTTCTATTGCTGCTTTTACAGCCTTGCCGAAGCCTAGACTGAAGCCTCCGCAGCCAGCGAAGATGTCAACAACCTTTATATCCAAGCCTGGAGAAACCTTTTACAAGCCACCTTTTTAGTATAAGGGCTGCATATACCCCTAGCTAACCCTTCCTAAAAAAGGCTGGGGAGCTACGCTCGGCTAACGCCTTCCAGCTTCCTCGTTAAGCCACTCCTCGTAAATCTTTTTTACTCGCTCAGCTGCTGGACCCGTTCCCTCAACAACGCCATCCCTGGTAACCCTAATCCTATCCATGACTAGGATCACGTCAGCCTCCTTTAGATATCTCACCATATTCGGAAAAACCTTGTTAAGCCTCTCGGCGAGCTTAGAGAGATCCGGCCCAGCTTCAAGCACCATTAGATACTCGATGCTCTTCCCGGAGACGAAGATCCTATCATAGAATTCTCCATCCTTCCGCGCCTCGCTAAGCCATAGGCTGTAATCACTTGGATTAAGAGCGGATACGGTACCCTCGAAGCAGACGCCGCTCGACAGGGCTACCCTAACCCGCCTCCCCAACAGACTCGATAGCTCATCCGAAAACCGCTTAGAAGCTAAGGCCGACAACCGCAGACCTCCACAAACAGGTAGAAGAGCTGGCTCATAAGGATATAACAAGCCCGACCATGAAAAGACCGTAAATATTTTAGAAGACCCGAGAACTAGAATAAAGTAGCTCCGGTAGTATAGCCCGGACAAGTATACGGGCCTTTCGAGCCCGTGACCCGGGTTCAAATCCCGGCCGGAGCACCACCCTCCCTAATCCTCCTTGCGATCGATCCGATATCCAAGTATAGTAGCATTAAGGCAATCTCCTCATCGCAAGAATTAAATCCAAGCATTCCTTACGGAAGAACTGGGGCCCGTAGCTCAGCCTGGCGGAGCGCCCGGCTCATAACCGGGTGGTCGTGGGTTCGAATCCCACCGGGCCCAAACAACATGATTTGGAAAAGAAAAATGGCGCGAAAACTAAGGCAGCGAGGTCATCTGCCTTTCTTCTTGTATAGCTGGTATGGTAGGGTGAAGATCTTTACTGCTCCGGTGGCATCTCTCTGATCGAATCCGGTAGCCCTTAGACTCCTTATTTCTGGCGCAAACAGCGAGTCGGGCGATTCCCTCTCAATTATTCTGAAGCATCCTTTCTCTAAGCGTATCGTTATGCTACCATTTACAAACTTCTGCGTGGAATCTATGAAGGCGTCCAAATCTTTTCTTAAAGGATGAAGCCACTGGGCATTGTATACGAGGTAAGACCACTGAGCGTCCACTATTCGCTTAAACATTAACTGCTCCCTGGTTAGGGTTAGATGCTCTAGATCTGCATGAGCTGTTAGGAGGACTGTGGCTGCTGGTGCCTCGTATATCTCTCGCGATTTGAACCCGATCATTCCGTCTTCCAATATATCGATTTTCCCGATGCCGTATTCTCCGACGATGTAGTTGAGCTCCACGATCATCTTAACGGGGTCTTTAATTCCATCGACCTCAATGGGTACCCCATTTTTGAAGGTTATCGTTATGTCTCGCGGCGTGTCGGGTGCCTCGCTAAGCGGTTTAACCCAATAGTATTCTTCGTCGGGACATTGGGTTTTGAGATCCGTAAATTGGCCGCTTCCGATAGAGTGCGACCATAGGTTTACATCCCCGCCGATCTTCCCTTTAGCCCTTTTCGTCGGATCTATGCCATATTTTCTTAGCATCTCCTCCTCCTGGGTTCTCGTTAGATTCAGCTCTCTCACGGGGGCGATTATCTGGATATCAGGAGCGACGTATTTCGCCGCGGTCTCGATCCTGAATTGATCATTTCCTTTACCCGTGCATCCATGAGCTATGTATTCGATGCCCTCCTGGACTGCGATCTGCGCAACCTTCATGCCGACCAAGACTCGGGTCATCGAGGTACCCATAGGATACCCCTCCCAGTTACCATTCGCTTTTATACACCTATGAACCATCTCCTTGACAAACTCCTCCTTCACGTCGAGTAGCCGTAGGTCTATTGCTAGCTTCTCAGCCCGCTCCTTGGCTAGAGCAATCTCCTCCTCTCCCTGACCGACATCTAAGCAGACTCCAACGACCTCATCGAATCCGTAATGCTCTCTTAGGAGAATTGCTATCAGAGTGGAATCCAGTCCGCCGGAATAGGCTAACGCAACCCGTTTTCCAGCCATAATCCTCAACCCCCTCTACGACCCTTCGCCTTTAATAAGTTTTAGCAGCAAATTTGTTCAGCTCCTTAAAATACTTGCCAAAGATTCTTCGAAATATCTCCTAGAATCCGAAAGATTTTTTACGATTCTTTTAAACTCCTCCCCAAACTCCTTGAGAAGGCGCCTCCGCTCTTCGATCTGTTTTTTGACCTCAGCAGGGCTTGAGGAGCCTAAGGTGACCCTTAGCTGTGGAAGCCTCTCCACATCTAGGATCTGTTCTAGAACGGGTTGCGAAATCCTAAGACTTCTTCCCGCGATATTCTCTAATTCTTTTGAAAGTTCTTGTGGGCTTAAATCTCTGAATGAGATTCCTGATTGGTGGAGTCTTCTTACGAGAGATCCTACGATCTTATGCGCCTCTCTCAGAGATAGGCCAGAGTATTTTATTAATGCTTCAGCGAGCTCTAGCGCGGATGCGTAGCTTTCTGCAGCCATCTCCTTTAGTCTATCTTTTTTGAATTTTAGTTGGCTGATTGTTTTTGAAATTATTTTGATGGAGCGGCGGGTTTCTCTTAATGCTTCCCAGATTAGGGGCTTTCCTTCCTGGAGGTCTCTATCATAGCCTGTTGGGATTCCCTTCATGAGGGTTAGGGATGCGGTTAGGAGACCTATAATCTTGGCCGTCTTTGCTCTTAGGAGTTCTAGGATGCACGGATTCTTCTTATGCGGCATTATGCTTGAGGGCGAGGCGAGGCTATCTGGAAGCTCGACATAGTCGAATTCACTCGTAGACCAGATTATGAGGTCTTCCGCTATCCTGCTTAGGTTTGTCATCATTATCGCTGCTATTGATAGGGCTTCGAGGGCGAAGTCTCTTGAGCTTACCGCGTCAATAGAGTTTTCTATTACTCCATCGAATCCTAATAGTCTGGCGACCAGCTCTCTATCCAGAGGTAGGGTTGATCCTGCTATTGCGCAGGCTCCGAGCGGCGACCTGTTTACTCTTTGGTAGCAGGCTTTGATGCGTTCTATATCCCTTATTATATGGTCTAGGTGGGCTAGGAGGTATTGTGATAGATAGCCTATCTGGGCTTGCTGTAGATGGGTGTAGTGCGTTATTATCGTGTCTTGCTCTTCCTCAGCCTTGGCCAACAATACTTCTGCGAGCTTTAGGGCTTCCTCCCAAATCTCTACGAGATATTTTCTCGTCCTTAATCGTATATCGAGGGCTATTTGATCGTTTCTAGATCTTCCCGTATGTAGTTTTCCGCCTATTTCTAGACCAAGTTTCTCGATTACCCTGCTCTCGATAAATTCGTGAACGTCTTCGAAGCCTCCTTCAAGCTCTAACTCCCCTTTAACTGCTTTCTTCTTCAGCTCCTCTAATTCTTTTAAGATCTGTCTTGCATCCTCTTTTGGAATTATATTCTGCTTGCATAGCATTATAACGTGTGCTTCTGTTCCTTCTAGATCTTCTAGGATTATTTCGTAGTCTTCGTTTAGTGAGGAGAGGTAGTCTAAAGCTTCTTTATCTATTTCGCCTAGTCTGGATCTATAGATGCTTTTCCTATCCGGGTTTGAGGCCATATTTCTCGTCTCCCTGGAGATGGAAGGGGCTGGTTATTCTCCGGTCTCTATTCCGTCCCTCTTATATGTATGTAGGACTATTGAGGTTACCGTGCTTTTTACCCCGGGTATCTTGAGTATCTTGTCTTTTAGGAAGTTTCTGAATTCCTCTATGCTCTCTGCTGTTACGATAGCTATTATATCGAATTCTCCGGTGACCTCATATACGTCTACTGTCTCGGGAAGTTTTGTTATTTCTCTGCTGACTTTTTCTAGCTGGCTTGATTCGACGAAGACGTGGATGAATGCTCTTACCCCGGCTTTTTCAGACATGCTTCGCCCCTAGGGTTCGAGGGGTTTCTAGGATATATTAAGCATTTATCTGGAGGGGTGTTATTCGGTGATCCGCTTTAGGAGCATTATCTTGCCTGGATGCTTAAGCATTATCGAGTGGACCTTTTCGTCGAGACCTTTTTCTAGCGTGGCTTTGCCGAAGCCTCGGACTATGTATGCTAGGAAGTCTATCTCGCCTTTCTCAATTTCCTCTTCTAGGAGGTTTGCGAAGTCTCCTACCTTGACCTCGTAGCTCGTTTCATAGCCTAGGGATTGTAATTCTTTTGCTAGGTTCATGAGGGATTCCTCTATGCTCTTTTTCATGGAGTCTATCCTACTTAGCTTGTGGTCGTTGGAGATTTTGGGTGGGAGATCTATTATGCTGAGGAGTTTTAGGGAGAAGCGTTTATCGAGGGCTCTGATTATCGATTTTCTAACTGTTTCTGGATCTTCGAATGGTCGGACTAGGATTGCTACGCGCATTCTATATCCTGCTGGAACTACCATTCCTCTTTCCTCTCTGCTGAGGATGCTTCTATGAGATATTCTCCTGAAGACTGTGTAGAGTAATAGTCCTGCGGCAACCCAGATGAATCCGAAGAATCTCCCGGCTGGATGCAGTAGAACCACGAGTATCCAGATTCCAGCGGTTCCGATGAGACCTAGAATCCCGACTACTGGAAGTTCTATGACATCTTTTCCGGATCTTCTTATCTTTATTGAGAACGGGATCTTCCAAGGCCTGTATACCTCTTTGTCCCTGCTTCTCAGCATTAGGAGGCTGATCATTAGGAGGAAGTAGCTTAGGGATGCTCCGAAGTTGTAGAGGCTTGCGAGGAGGGGGATGTCTCCGGGTAGGGTTAGGAGGAGGCCGACCAGGCCGAATATCAGTATTGTTCGGGTTGGAGTTCTGAATTTTGGATGGATGTGGTAGAGCCAGTTTGGTAGGAGATTGAATCTCCCCATGCTTGCCGTAAGCCTCGAGACCCCGATCACGCCCGTATTGGCTGAGGCTAGGCAGAGGACGAAGGCCGCGATCGAGACCATGATCGAGAAATAGCTGCCTACAACCGGAAATTTGCTTACGAGAACTGCAACCGGGTTCTCGTAAGATGAGCCTAGCTCTCTCCAATCTAAGACCCCTATTGAGAGGATGCTGAAGAGGATTACGGAGAGGAATACTGCGAGGATGCAGAGCTTCGCGGCTCTTGGAATCCACTTATGCGGCCTCTTGGTCTCCTCCGCCGCCTGAGCGATGGATTCTATTCCTATGAATGATGCCATGGCAAGCGTAACGCCGTAGAGGAAGTTGTTAAGCCGGATATCGAGCGAGCTTAGATAGCCTACCTCGGGAAGGCTGACCGGATTCCCGAGCTCGGCTAGCTGTTCTAGGAAAAAGTTAGGATCAAATTTTGTAAGAAATCCCGTGCCTAGGACTGCGGATTGGACTATTAATCCGACTATGACGAGGCCGGATACCATTCCAGCAGAATACTTTATCCCGATATAGTTTAGGACTATTAGGAAGGCTACGAGGCTAGCAGCTATCAAGCCTAGGCTTGGAATCTCGAATCCCGGGAAAACCTTTATGGATAGCTCCTTAAGCTGCGGGAAGAGATACTTTAGATATCCAGCGGACGCCGTTGAGAAAAGGGATATGCAGAGGGTGTAGTCGAGCATTATCGCCCAGCCCGCGAGAAAACCCATTAGCGAATTGGATGCACGCATAGCGTAGACTTGGACCCCGCCAGCATAGGGGTAGGTTGGAGCGAGCTCGGCATAAGCCAGCCCTATCGCGATATAGATCAGGGCAGCTATCAGGAAGGCTAGGGGAGTGGCGCCGCCAGCATAAAGCGTAACGATCCCTAGAGCTATGAAG
>CAYNFG010000043.1:0-6896 GCA_964396455.1 uncultured Nitrososphaeria archaeon
GCTATTCCGAGGAATTCTGCATATCTGACTTTCAGCGAGAGATCGTTGAATACTTGCAGCTTCTCCCCCTTCCTCAACTTATAGCTGAAGGTTATATTGCGAAGCTCTAGGAGTGCTTCTTCTGAGATCCCTAGGCTTTCTCCATTCATCTCGCAACACCGGTTAATTCTATTGCTTTCTCGTAGAGTCTTCTCCAGAATAGCCTATTCAAGACCATTATGAATCCCGCCATCCATATGGTCGTGGCTATCAGCAGGGGTATATCGCCTTCTGAGACCGCTATGCTGAGCATCCTCCCGATTCCAGGATTTCCGACATCCCAGATGAAGTCTTCGAGGACTATCCGCTCGGCTACGACCAAGGTGTTCCATCCGCCTCCCATCGCGACTAGGCAGCCCATTACGAGGTAGGGTAGCATCCTCGGAAGATAAAGATGCCTTAGCTTGCTAAAACCGGTTATCCCAAAAGCTCTACAAACCTCATCCTCTTCAGATGGTATGCTTCTAAGCCCATCGACTAGGAAGAAGAGGATATACCATTGGGTTCCGAGAAGTATCATTAAGAGCGCTCCGAGTTCGAGCGGAAGTCTGGCGTCGACTATGAATTTCGCGATGAGGGGTAGCATTAGGGTGGCTGGGAACGAGGCGATTATCTGGAAGAGGGGGATTAAGATGTTTTCAAGAAATTTATGCTCGTAGATCAGGACTGCTACGGGTATGCACCAAAGTAGGGCGACGATTATCGCGAGGGAGGTTCTGAGGAGGGAGAATCCGAGCATTATAAGCGGATTGACCAGCCCAAGCCTAGCAAACGCCTCCAATAAAGCTGAGAAGGCTTCGGGGGAAAAGCTCTCGGAAAATATGCTATAAAGCCAGTATCCGACAACCGAGATCGAGATCGCGGCAATAGATATCGCAAGTATTCTCAAAAGCCTCTCAGGAAGCCTTAATCCAGGCGATGGAACTCTTGGAATTCTAAGGCTCCCCAGCTTAATTCTCGCAAAGATTCTTCCGATAGCCTTTAGAGGTTTCTCGAACCAGACTCGCGGGACCTCGGCCGCCCTCTCCTCGAATTTGTATCTCTCGCTTAGCCTCATTAATGGGATGAAGACGAGTAGGTTCATGAGTATTATCGCCGCCATCACCGCGGCCAGGCTTAGAACGAACTCCATAATCCTACCCGATAGGATGTAGCTCGTCGATAGGGTTCCTATGCCGAAGAGCTTCCACTTCCTCTCGCCGATCGTAATCATCTCACAAGCCACTAGAAAGTATAATCCATTAGCCCAGGAAGGCGGGATATTGCTGGCGATCCTCGGGAAGGCTGCTGGAATATATATTCCGATAAGCCTTCTCCAACCGCTTAATCCAAGGCTTCTAGAAACCTCCATGATGTCGGAGGGGATGAGCCTAACGCCCTCATAGACTCCGAATGCGATATTCCAGGCTTGGCTCGTAAATATTAGAAAGATCGCGGCGAGTTCAGGCCCTATGATCGGGTGGATCGCTATGAAGGCGTAGAGCGCGATTGGGAAGAAGCTTAGAATGGGGATCGATTGGAGGACGTCCAGCACGGGAATTATGATCCTCTCGGCAAGCTCATTTACCGCTGCTATTATCCCGACGCATAGAGAGAAGGCTATTGAGATTAGGAGGGCGATCGTCATCCTAGCCCAGGAGAAGCCTAAAGCCGCCAATACATCGATTATTACTGCTCCAAAAGACAATCCTCTCAGAAATTCATTCTAGCTTCTGGTATAAAGATGGCTCGCTCAAAGATATTGATTGATTATCTCCTTGATAGCTGGCTTGGGCTGGAAGCCTATTATCATATCAACAGGTTTTCCATCCTTGAATATCATTAGGGTTGGAATGCTCATTATGCCATACTTCATGGCGAGCCTCCTATTCCTATCGACATCCACCTTTACGAAGACAACCCTCCCAGCATATTCCCTCGCAAGCTCATCTATTATCGGAGCAATCATCCTGCACGGCCCGCACCACTCAGCCCAAAAATCCACCACCACCAGCGGATATCTCCTAACGATTTCATCGAATTCTCCCTCATCCACGTGAAGAGGCTTATCGAGCTTCTCACCGGCCACATGACCCCCGCTCATAAGCTTCTTAAGCTTTCTAAGCTTAAGCCTCTCCAGCTCATGATCGTCTTCCGACATTCTAGCTAGTAAGCAGGCTAAAGCCTTCTAATAAACCTCCTACCCCCGTCGAGGGGCTCGAAAAATTCATTTTATAGATGGTTAGGCGAGCGTTAGGGATGCCGGCTCTCACGATAAGAAAAGAGCGCTTCTGGAAGCTTCTCGGAAAACGGCTTAACGATGAAGAATTATCAGAGCTTCTACACGATCTCGGATTAGATGTCGAGGAGATCGCGGAGGAGTATTTTAGAGCGGAATATAACCCGAATAGGCCGGATTTCTCAACCCCCGTCGGGATAGCGAGGGCGGCGAAAGGCCTTCTAGATCTCGAGGTAGGCTCTCCAAGGTATAGGCTTAAGCCGGCGAGGACGTATATCGAGGTCGATCCAAGGCTTAAAGAGGTCAGACCATACGTCGCAGCAGCAATCGTAAGAGGTCTTAGGCTCGGGATCGAAGAGCTTGAAGAACTGATAAGCATGCAGGAAGACCTCCACTGGATAATAGGGAGAGATAGGAGGAAGGTGGCGATAGGATTACACGACTTCAGCGCCGTCAAGCCGCCATTCAGATACGTGGCCGCGAGAGGCGATGAATACAAGTTCATCCCGCTCGGCGGATACTCTCCCATGACCCTAGACGAGATCCTCGAAAAACATGAGAAGGGCATAAAGTATTCTCACATACTTAGAGGGAAGCCATACTACCCCCTCATAGTGGACTCGCTTAATAGAGTCCTATCCTTCCCGCCGATAATAAACTCGAGGCTGACCGAGCTAAGCGAGAGAACTACAAGCATCTTCATAGATGTAACTGGAACAGACTTCGATGCGGTCATGAACACCGTGAACATCTTAACGACGACCTTAATCGATATGGGTGGCGAAGCCGAGCAGGTCAAGGTAAAATATCCTGATCGAATGATCCGAACTCCAGACTATAGGACGAGGAGATGGCGACTTACAAAAAATTACGTAAATGAGGTGCTGGGGCTAAACCTCTCGACCAGAGAGATCGTTAAGGCATTAAAGCGCATGCGATACGATGTCAAGCTTAAGAGCGGGGCGATAATAGTATCGCCTCCTCCATATCGAGTAGACATAATACATGTCGTGGATCTGGTCGAGGACGTCGCCATAGGCGTAGGCTATAAGAATCTAGAGCCGAGCCAGCCGAAGGTCTTAACCTACGGATCGCTCCACCCGGATACGGTCTGGGAAGAGCTACTAAGAGAGCTAATGATAGGTCTCGGATTCACCGAAGTGATGAACTTCACTCTAACAAACGTCAAAGACGAGTATCTGAAGATGGGGATAAAACCCCATCCGCATATACGGTTAAAGAACCCGGTCTCCCTAGAATACTCGATCCTAAGAACCTGGATACTGCCAAGCCTGATGAAGAACCTCTCGATGAACGTGAATAATCCTTATCCCCAAAGGCTTTTCGAGATAGGCGATGTAATCCATCCTGACGAGAGTAGGCCGGAGAAAGCAGTCCGGAGACTTAGGCTGGCGGCGGTCTCAGCCCACTCAGAAGCCTCATACTCCGAGATGAAGTCGATCATAGATGAAATCCTAGAAAACCTGGCGATAAGCGAATGGAGCATCAAACCGTTCGACTCCATGCCATTCATAGAGGGAAGAGCCGCGGAGATAATATGGAGGGATAAGCCGATAGGGTTCTTCGGCGAGATACATCCAGAGGTATTAACCGAATGGGGAATAACCATGCCCGTCTCAGCGATGGAGCTCGACCTTAACACGTTAATCGAAGTCTCAAAAACATAAAATAACGTGGCGATGCCATGAAACCGCGATGAGCTATAAAGCGATAGACGGCGGCATATTGATCCTCGAGGACGCCCTCGAAAAGCTAAAAGACATCGACGCCATAATCTTCGACTGCGATGGAACTTTACTAGACGTTGCCTCCTCCTTCCAGCTCATCGGCAAGATAATAACAACAATATATCTGGAACAATTCTATGACGTAGAGTGCAGAATAGGAGACGATTACGATGAAGCATTCCAGCTATTAAAAATGCTCGGAGGGTTCAACAACGTCCGGAGAGTTATCTCAATCCTACTCCAGTCGATCTTCATCCACCTAGAGGATACGCGGCTGAGAAAGACCAGCATCCAGCAAATCAACCTAAAACATTATCTAGGTAAAATCGGTGGGGGTGCGAGCAGACCAGCCTCGATAGAGGAGGCTCTCAAATGGATCATCTCCGAACTCGAAGACTTGCTCGGAAGCTACCTAACCATGAGGGATGTCGAGCTGATGATAGAGTCAAAAGCCAAGAAAATGAATAAGCTCGATGATCTGCTAACCCTTAGAAATTTAATGGGGCCGCTTTTCCCCTACGGCTCGGGGACATTAACAACACTCTTTAGCGAGATCTGGCTTGGATCAGAGGGAGTCAAAGCGAAATACGGGGTTAAGCCAAGATTCTATGATGGATCGGGCTTAATCGAGTACGAGAGGCTACTGGTTAGAGAAAGCGCTTTGAGAGAGCTTAAAACCATAGCTCCCAAAGGATTAGCGATATTATCCGGTAGGGGGATGTGGGAAACCTCCAAGCTCCTCGGAGATCTCCTACACTACTTTGATACTGATGCAAGCGTATTCGTAGGCGATAGGTCTATCAGCATAGAAAAGCCGAATCCAGAAGGGTTAATCGCCTGTTGCAGGAAGCTGGGAGCTAGGAGGATAGTCTATGTCGGAGATGGCGGCGAAGACCTCTTCCTAACAAGAGAAGCCTCGAAAAGGGGGCTGCAAGCATACCTAGCAGGACTTCTAACAAATAGATACTCCTATACGCTCTTCACAAAACTTAAGGCCGAGGCAATTCTCGAAAACGTCAATCTTCTTCCTAAGCTATTTAAGCGGCTTTGATAAAATAAAATACGCCCCACCGCTGCGTTTGGCTCCCCGGAGAATGGCGCTAGCCTCACTATGATGGGGAGTTGTCGGCGGTGGGGCACACCTCACCTCACTAACAAGATTAATGCCATGAAGATCAACGCAACCGAGAAGATCTTCCTCAAAGTCTTAGATGCTATGTGTCGTGCCGTAGCCGCTCCGAATCTAGCCCCTACAACTATTCCTGGAACAATCCCCATAAGCTCGATCCATCTAATATGCTGAAGCATTAGATGACCTAACGTCCCGGAGAATGCCGTTAACGTTATCATTAAAGTCGAGGTCGCTATCGCGACATGCACGGGAACCCCAAGATGATATAATATCGGGACTTTGAGAGTGCCGCCTCCTATTCCGAAAAATCCCGAGATGACTCCTGCGAAATATGACGCCGATAATAGCTTTGGTAGATCCACGCTATACTCGAAGACCCTACCATAGGAGTCTTCCAACCTCCTCTTCCACGAAAACTTATGCGAAGTGATGGGCTGACTGCCGGAACGATCCTTTCCATCTTCCTTTCTGACGATCATGGAGAACGCCAAGCCTAATAATAGGAATGCAAAGAGCATCCTCAAACCATTAGACGATATGAATGTTGTCAAATACGCTCCAGTCAATCCACCGGGCATGGTCGTAGATTCCGCGATTATCGCAAGCCTCCAATCGAGCCTCCGCTGCTTAAAATACGCGAAAGCCGAGGCCGCTCCCGTAAACATTACGGCCGCGATGCTCGTTCCAACCGCCTGATGGGCGTCGAATCCGAAGAGCGTTATCAATAGTGGGACGAGTATGAATCCTCCACCTAAGCCGAGCAAAGCGCCTACAAACCCTACCATAGATCCTAGAACGAGCATAAAGGCTAAGTGGAAGAGGAGTTCCAGCAAGCTGTATCCATCTCCGCGGGCTCAGCCTACCTAGTTATCTCCTGAGATTTAACAAATTCGTAAAGTTCTCTCGCTCTTTTATCTTTCTCGAAGTGCTCTCGTATAGGTCTTATGAGCTGGTTTAACGCATCTGCAACCCCCTGCTTTAGATCTGCCGGATGCAATCTTCCCTCAAGATAATCTTTCTCGAGCTCTTCGTAGGAGTAGTAGTCTATCGGCCCACCATATTTGCTCGGCCTCTCGATGTGAAGCTTATCGAGTTTTCTGAAGATTATGTATTTGGCGTATTCTAGGATCGGGTTTCCTTCAGCGGTTTTAGGCGGGCAGTACGCTCTCCTTATCTTCCTCCTTATGGTTTCCTCGTCATCGTGGACGAAGATGCTCGTCTCGGGTATGCTCTTGCTCATCTTAGAGGCTATCTGTAGATTCATCCTCGCATCATCCTCGAATCCCTTCACCTCTGATGGGCCTTGTAGCCCCATAAGCATGTGGTGATGGACCGCGACGGGCTTCTTAAATCCAAGCTTCGGCGCGAGCTCTCTCGCCAAGATATTCGCTCTCCTCTGATCCAGCCCAAGCTGACAGATATCGATACCCATGTAGAATATGTCTGAGACCTGCATGGCCGGATAGATTATCTGGGCGGCCTCTTCAAGCTCTCCGGCAAGCCTCCCCATTATCGGCAAAGCCCTCAATATCCGCTTTATCGTAACACTCTTAGCCACACGTATAACAAGCTTCCAATAATCTGGATCTGATGCGAGATCGCTCGCCCAGATCACCTCAACCCTATTCAGATCTATTCCGGCAGCCCTCCAAACCTCGAGCAGATACTCTCCAACCCTCCTTATCTTCTCGAGATCCCCGCCCATCTTATTATTTATCATCGCATGCCAATCAGCCAGCAAAAGCTTAAACCTACATCC
>CAYNFG010000044.1:0-6053 GCA_964396455.1 uncultured Nitrososphaeria archaeon
GGCGAGTAGTGGGGTGCGGGAGCCCCCGCGAAAGCCGGGTGCTGGCACCCCCTCACGCTCTCCGCAGTCTATTCCTCGAATGATTTCATCATCTTCCAGAGTCTATCTTCGAGGTGGTCTAGAGAGTGGCCGTTAGCAGGGGTCGAAGATGCACGCTATGCGGCTTTAATACGCCGATCTACTATAGGAGCTACTCGGGGGAATGGCTCTGCGCTAGATGCTTTAAGGAGAGCATCGTGGAGAGGGTTAGGAGAACGATCTCGAGATACGATCTGCTCCGATATGATGATCGGATCGTCATAGCGGTATCGGGGGGCAAGGATAGCTTAAGCCTCTTGAAGATCCTTGAGCGGATCGAGCGCGACTTCCCGCATTCAAGGCTTTACGCGGTTACCATAGATGAGGGGATCGAGGGCTATAGAGCCGAATGCCTATCCATCGCCCGAGAATTCTCCTCTAGGCTGGGCGTCCCCTTCATGAGCCTAAGCTTCAAGGAGCTTTTCGGCTTCACCCTAACCGAGGTAGCCGAGTCCGGGGTTTTAGAAAGGCTTGGAATCCATCCATGCACGGTCTGCGGTGTCTTCAGGAGGAAGGCCCTCACCCAGGCCGCTAGAAAGCTTAACGCGACCGTTATCGCTACAGCCCACACCCTAGACGACGTGGTCCAAACCTATCTCCTAAACCTATTGAAGGGCGAAGGGAATATCCGGCCGATCGGCCTAAGAAGAGGCGACGGCCATGTAATCCCCCGGATAGCGCCCTTTAGACTAACCCTCCAGCGGGAGGTCGCCCTCTACGCCTACCTAGAGAAGATCCCATTCCAAGTAATAACCTGCCCATACACCCACACCTCCATGAGGGATAGGGTTAGAAATTTCATAAACTGGTATGCAGCCCATAAGCCGGAATCCCTCTACGCATTCCTGAAAAACTTCGAGAGGATGCTCGAGAAGTTTCAGCAGCCCATCGAGGATAGGTGCGAGATCTGCGGCGAGCCCTCCAGCAGGAGGATATGCAGAGCATGCGAGCTTGAGCAGCTGATAAAAGATGGATTAAGAAGATAGGAAGCACATCCTGCTCAGATCTGAAGCAGCCCGAAAGTCTTGAACGTGAATCCCATGTTTAAGGCTATCAAAGCTATGCTTACGACTGTCAATACGGCGTTTAACGTCTTAATCGCCTTCTGATTCTTCGTAAGCTTCTCGAGGAGCGCTGTTACCAACAGGCTCCCATCCAGAAAATATATCGGGAGCATATTGAATATGGCGACGTTTATCGCGAGAAGCTGGATCCAGTAAAATGCTCTATAAACGCTATACTCTGCTAATGGATCGAGAAATGCTATCCGCATCGGGAAGTAGTAGTCTATTCTCGTAACCCCTAGCCCGCTTAGGATCTGGGCTATCGGCATGTTTATCGGCTTCCTGAGCTGGTAAGTCAGGTTGCCTCTATGAGTCTCGATTACGAGTAGATCGGATGCTGTGATATTCTGGAAGAGCGTAGTCCTATTCACCGGGACGCCATTCACCCTATAGATGAGATCATTAACGTGGAGGAGGCTATTATCGGAGACGCCGGCGACGATCACGCCGCTCTCAACAGGCGAGAATATTCCAAGCATCAAGAATACCGCGATAATCCCGACTACGAAATTCGCAAAGCTTCCCCCAGCGGCCACCCTAGCCCTCACGCCGCTCGAAGCCTTCTTAAACTCCTCCTCGTCAGGTTCAACAAATCCGCCGGGGAAGATGTAGAAGAGGAATAATCCTGTGGATTTTAGCTTGATCTTCTCAAGCCTCGCTATGAGGCCATGCATCCCCTCATGGCTAACCAATACTATGCCTAAGGCTATCAATAGATATGGAAGATGCTCGAACCTTATCGTAACGCCGATAACAAGAGGAATCACTATATTCTGCGGCCCAACCTGAGTAGGCGCGAAGAGATAGGTTCCAAGGTTTTTCGCAAGTATGTAGATCGCGAACCCCATCATCCCGAAACCCATAACCACTCCTAGGTTAGATGCTATCCTGAGAAGCGTGGGAGCAGCATAGGCTATCCTATCGAAGATCTTAAGCGTCTTATCGGATCTCACGATGAATCCGAGAGGATAGATCTTAACTCCGGCGGGCTCCTTCTTCACGAATAATCTGAAGACTAGATATCCGATGAGCCATATAGCCGCCAGTATTACGAGCGGGTGGGAGGCGAGCTCCATCGACCTCGAAAACATGACTTAAGACCGAAATATTAGCTTGCAACAGCCCTCAACCCCCTACGGAGGATATGCGGAAAACTTTTTGAGAAAGAGAAAACCCAAAATCTATCGGAAGGATAAGCTCTTCTCAAAAAGTTCAGAATCCTATCAAGGTTCGGGAGGTGCTAAAAAGATGGGAGAGGCTAGTTCCCAGAGCTGGGAGGAGAAGAGGCAGAACGTGGTCCAGATACTCGAATCGATTGCTAACGATGTCTCAACGCCTAGGAATATTAGAAGAGTCGCTAAAGAGGCTGCAGACGCCCTCTTCGACGAGAGATACAAGCCTGCTGTAAGAGCCGCAAACGCTATAGAGATAATCGAGGAGATAATGAACGATCCAAACCTCCCCGTCTTCACCCGAACCCAGCTATGGATGGCCATATCGATCCTCGAGCAGATAAGATCATCACCAGAGTAACAACACGACATTCTCACGGTAAGACGTTAAGCCGAACTCTTCACCAAGAATCTTCAAAGAATTAAATCCTGCAAAGTAGCCGACACCATGGAATGGACGGCGGCCGCCGAGGGAGACGACGAGTAAGGCTCGAGCTAACAGATGAGAATGGAGATAAGCTGATCCTCATATTTGAGGGGAGGCTGAATAGAGAGAAGCTTCTCCAAATAGCAGACTTAATGGAGCTTTACGGCGGAGTAAGCGAGCATGGACATGAGGAGACATATCTCGAGAATAGCAAGCTCGGAAAGCTCGTAAAAGTCCTCGAGAAATACTTCCCATTCGGCTACTTCACCTCGAGAGATGTTATAGAGGCTTATATGACCGAGTATCGCGAACCTATAACCCTGAGCACGGTCTCCACATACCTTGCTAGACTAGCAGATCGAGGCTATCTGGAGAAAGAGCGATCCGGAAACTTGATCAGATATAGGCTAAGCCAGCCGAAGATACCTCGTCGAGACGACCTCCCCCAGAGAATACGAGGGTATGACCTCGAGCTAGAACCCTAATCCCATGCATAATCCTCTTATCGTCTACGAAATCGTATAACATGGCGGATGGATAGATGAGGAAATCCGTCCTAGATTTTCTAAGGCAGCTAGGCCTCCAGCTCCCAGAAGAATCGATTATGAAATCCCTCCTAGAGCTATCCCTTCTTACCGAGCCACAGCTAGAAGTATTACTTATCGAACTCGGCTCAGCAAACCTAGGAAGAAGGCTATCATACGAGGAAAAGTCTAGGATCCGAGGAGTAAGTAAGGGAGCCTACGCGAGAACCCTAAGGCAGGCGATGGAGAACATTAAGCGAAGCATCTATACAATCTTCCTCTTATCGTATCTCGGAATACTAGGCGAGAACGCCATCTCGAGGATACTCGAAGCAGCAGACCTCCTCAAGGAAGGCAGAATAGAGGAATCCGTGAGATTGATAAGCGACGTGATGCCACGTGATATCACAGAATAGGGAGGGCATAACTTGAACCAACTACTAACCCTAACCATAATCTTCATCACCTTATTCCTAGCACAGACAGCGATCTATAGCATACTCCTCCTCAGACTAAAGCGGAAATACGAAAAAACCTCAAAGCAGATCGAGCTCCAGCCACTCAACCATGATATCAACCGTGATATCACAAAGCTAACCGAGACGGAGCTTAAAATCATGAGGGAGATAGCGGAGAGAAAGCTTATCGGCGCAAGAGATCTTAGCCTAAAGCTAGGATTAAGTAGAGAGCATGTTGCGAGAACCTTGAAGAAGCTCGTGGATGAAGGGCTATTGATTAGAGAGGGTAAGCCGTATAAATACAGGCTATCAGATCTAGGCGAGAAAGCCTTGAGATCACATGACATCACAGGCGGAGAGAACTACTAAAATTCATAAACAGCTATCGAGAATCATATCCCGGCTGTGATGAGGCATAGGGACACAGAATAGGTGAAGACACCTGGGGTAACTGAGCCGAAAATAGGATATTTTTCAAGCCTTCCTGTAAGGCTTAGAGGTAGGACATGCCTTAATTCCTTCATCCCTGATAGGGGGCATATTACGGATGTTTGAGCTTTTTCTGGATGGGGCTTATAAGCTTTTTAGGTAGGTCTGCGGCTTAAAGGCTGGAAGATGGGTAAGCGTAAGATCGTTTCTGAGCCTGATGAGCTTGAGGAGATGCCTGAGCCTGGGCCGACCGACGTCTACGGGGTAGTGGTAAAGCTCGTCGGGAATGATAGGGTGCTGGTTGAGTGTAGTGATGGTAAGCGGAGGCTTTGCAGGATTCGAGGCCAGCTTAGGCGGAGGATCTGGATTAGAGAAGGCGATCTAGTCCTCGTAAGCCCCTGGGATTTCCAGAGCGATACCCGTGGGGATGTTTGGTGGAGGTTTACTAGGGGTCAGGCTTTGAAGCTTGTCGAGAAGGGTGTTATTCCAGATTTTCTTAGGGAGAAGCTTGAGGCTTAGCATCCCTCCTTTTCAAACCTTTTTAACAGCCTTCTCCAAATCTCTTCGAGAATTTGGTAAGAGAGGATAAGCTTGAGAAGAAGCTTAGGGCTAGGGAGTATAGGTATGAGCGTGAGCAGCGTTACCTGAGGAAGCGATCCGAGCTTGACGAAGTTCTCGAAGAGGTCTTCGATCGGAGAACCCTCATGACTATCTACGAGCTTATGAATAGAGGGCTTATAGACGACTTCTATGGAGTCGTTAGCGCGGGTAAGGAGTCGAGGATATACTATGCGGAGAATAGGGATGGAGAGCCTCTTGCCGTGAAGATCTATCTCATCACGAGCGCCGAGTTTAAGAAGACCCGCTCCATGTACGTGGCCCATGATCCTAGATTCCAGAGGGTTCCGAGAGACTTTAGAGACTTCATCTATCTCTGGGCGAGGAGGGAGTATCGGAACCTCGAGGACGCTTATGAGGCCGGAGTCCCGGTTCCAAAGCCATACTTCGTCAGGAATAACGTTCTGGGGATGCAGTTTATAGGCGAGGATGGGAAGAGGTATCCGCTTCTAATGGAGGTCGAGCTTGAGCCTGAGGTATATCCGAGCATCTACGAGCAGGTATTGGATGCTGTTAAGAAGCTTTATCGAGAGGCGAAGCTTATTCATGGAGATCTAAGCGAGTATAACATCTTCATCACGCCCGAGGATAAGATAGTCCTGATAGACCTCTCGCAGGCCGTTAGGATAGAGCAGCCGGTCGCCGACGAACTCCTCCTAAGAGACCTCCGGAATATCACGAGATACTTCAAGAAGATGGGGGTCGAGACGCCGGAACCCGAAGAGCTTTTCATCGAGATAGCCGGCAGAAGGCCATTCGAGGCGGCAATCTAGCCAGCTGAGAGGAGAATTTAGATATTTATCATGCCCCCTTCTCCAAGACTATTAGGCGGAAGGCTTTATGGAACCACAATCGCCCTTCTTCATGCTAAATATCCCGAAGGAGAGGATCGGCGTCCTCATAGGCCCGCAGGGATCTGTTAAGAAGCGGATCGAGGAGGCTTTAGGGGTTAAGCTTACGATAGATAGCGGGAGCGGAGCGGTCAAGATAGAGCTTGCGAAGAGACCTGAGGAGGGCGGAGACCCGGTAGCCCTCTTCAAGGCTAGAGACGTAGTCCAGGCCATCGGGAGAGGATTCTCGCCCGAGAGAGCATTCAGATTATTCGAGGACGGCGTAATCCTAAGCATAATCGACATAACCGACTACATCAAGCCCACTAGAAATAATCTGGTCAGGGTTAGGGCTAGGCTGATAGGGAGGGAGGGGAGAACCCGGAGAATAATCGAGGAGACAACCCACACCTACGTCTCAATCTACGGAGACACCGTAGCGATAATAGGAGA
>CAYNFG010000045.1:0-5833 GCA_964396455.1 uncultured Nitrososphaeria archaeon
GATTCGGCAGCCGAGCTTAGCTCAATCCGGCCTCTAAGATTTATCCGAAGGCTCATCAGCCCCTCGAAACCTCGAAGACAGTATAATATCAATATTGGCCTTATAACCTGCACGAGATACGCTGAGTATGACCATTAGCTCGCCATAGGATCGCCTGAAATCAACCTTAATTAAGGTCTAAGCATCCAGAATCCATGGGAGAAGATGTCCTTTAGAATGAGATTACCAAGCGCCGACTACTTCTCCGACCTACTCAAGGCAATCCAAGCTGTAGCCGATGAAGGAACCTTCAAGATAACGAGCGAGGGAATGAGGCTGGTAGCGATGGATCCGGCCCACATATCCCTCGTAGACTTCGAGCTCTCAAGCTCAGCCGCAGAGGAATACGAATGCGAGGGAGAGCTTCAGATGACGATAAACCTATCCGAGATAATAAAGCTCTTGAAGAACGTAAAGAGCGGTGAGAGCCTATCGCTCTCCTATAATGAGGGCGATAAGAAGCTGGAGATAGTGATAGTCGATGCGACTGGATCAAAGCAGAGGATATTCACCTTCAACACCCTCGAGACGGTCGAGGCAAGAAGCGTAACCCCGAAACTCACCTTCGATGCGAAAGCTAGAATAAGCTCCAAGGCAGTAAAAGATGCCATTAGAGACTGCAAAGCCCTAAGCGATTACGTAAAGGTAACCATAAACCCAGAAGAGGTAATCCTAGCTGCAAAGGGAGAGCTCGGAGGAGCACAGATAAAGTTTTCTAAAGCGGGAGCGGCGATATACGAGATAGAAACCGATAAAGAGGTCTGGGCGCACTTCAGCATAAACTACCTCGAAAAGATAGTAAAAGCCGGATCAGCCTTAAGCGACGAACTCGTAATGGAGCTAACGACGAATAAGCCGATCAAACTCGGATTCCCAATACCCTCAGGAAAGCTGGAATACCTGATAGCGCCGAGAATAGAAGGAGCCTAAAATATAGCGGCCAAGATTTAAACAAGCCCGATCTCCGCGATTAACCCTAAATAGGAATCTCCAGGATACTAGTAGATAGGGGCCGTGGTCTAGCTTGGTATGATTCGCGGCTCGGGCCCGCGAGGTCCTGGGTTCGAATCCCAGCGGCCCCACCATCCTGAACTTTCTTCTGTCTGGGAGTAAGACTTATCGCGATTTATGCTGATTCAGGAGGTGGGATTGATGCTTAAGCTGGGTTATGTATCGACATATCCTCCGACCCATTGTGGGATTGCGGAGTATACCCGTTTTTTGGCTCGTGCTTTAAGGACTCTTTATCCGGAGGCTGGGCTTTACGTTTTCGCGGATATTGGTGTCGGCGGATCTGATGTTCGCTATGATGGGATAGTTGAGGTTTATCCTAGCTTTCTTTCTGGAGGATCTGATGATTATAGGGGGGTTTTGGATGCCTTATCCTCTATAAACGGGTTAGATATACTGCACGTCCAGCACGAGTATGGTATTTTCGGCCATGATACTAGGATTTTGGAGGCATGTCTAGAAGCTAAAAGGGAGAAGCTTGTGAAGAAGATCGTATTCACGTTGCATACGGTTTACCATCCTCTGGCTCAGAGGCCGAGCGCCCTCGCTTTTCAAGGAAGGCTAAATGAGGCAGATGCGATCATAGTCCATAGCTATCTGATGGAGTTCGAGCTTCAGAATCAGGGCTTAAACCCCATGATTATTCGGAGAATTCCTCATGGAACTCTCCTCAACCCGTATCTCGATGAGACCAAGGATGAGCTTATCAGCTCTCTAGGTTTGAGGGCGGAGGATTTCTCAGGGATAATTCTCTCAACTCCAGGGTTCTTGAGAAGGGATAAGGGGCTGGACTTGCTGGTTAATGCAGTAAATGATCTCGGATCCTTCAGAGAATCCTTTACGTTGCTTATAGCTGGTGAGAAAAGGATTGGAGGGGATCCCGAGGCTAGGAGGATGGTCGATCTTATAGAGGAGGCGTCGAAGAAGCTGAACATAGTCTTCTTGGATAAGTATCTCTCTGACGATGAGATCCTGAGGATAGCGGCGTTATCCGATATCATAATCCTCCCCTACAAGGATCGGGCTGGAAAATATTCCGTTAGCGGGATACTCCATCTCTCGATGGGGAGCTTTAAGCCGATAGTCGGGACTAGGGTTCCGAGGCTGCTCGAACTCTACCAGTTCTCTCCAAGGATAACGGTTACGCCCATGAACGCTAGGGAGATGGCGAAGATCATTAGATGGTGTATTAGGAACTACGATTATGTGGTCGCCTATATGAGCAGCCTCTACGGCTATGCCGTTAGAACCCAGTGGATAAGAATGGCTAGGAGGCATCTAGCGCTCTACCGAGAGCTGCTTACCTCATGAAAACATGGTTAATTAAGCGCTCTCGAAAACATGATATTGAATGGTTAAGGATATTCCACCCGATGGGTTAAGCGATGATGCGATAAAGGAGATCCTAACGAGGCAGGAGGGGATCTATAGTCGTAAGACGGCCGAGCTTCTAAAAAAGAACGGGGATAACGGTTGTGTGGAATGATGAGGGAGCATAATAGGCTTTTCGGAAGTAATCCTCTGATACCCATGAGCAAGCTGAAGTAGGGCTCAGATCAATTTCTCCACTATCTCCTCTAGATCTTTTGCGAAGGCTGTCTTCAATAGTTTCTCCGGGTCTCCGATGGAATTTTCGATGCTTGGATCGAGGCGGATCGAGCCTAGATAATTCTCGCCGATCTTCTCTATCTCGCTCCTTATGGAGGCGCTGTGATGGCCGAGCATATTCTCTATCACGCCTATTATCTCTGCTCGAGAGGCTCTCAGCATCTCGACCAGCTTCTTAATAGTCTCGAGAGAGAGCTTTGATGGAGTCGATATTATTAGGAATTTGATTCTGCGGATGAGCCTGAGGAGGTCTAGGAGGATGTCGCCCATCCCCGGCGGGGTGTCTATGATCAGATAGTCTAGATCCCCCCATCTCGTAAGCGCCAGTATCTCGATGAACGCATTTGTGATGTCTCCTCCTCTTAGGGGAGATGGCTTGCCTTTTGTGAAGAAGCTCATCGAAACGTATTCTACTCCGCTTATTTTCGGCGGGATTATCCCTTTATCCTCGAGGGGCTGCGCGAACTCCGCTCCGAGGATTACGTGGGTTGATGGATTCGTGAAGTCTAGATCGAGTAGCCCCGTTCTGAAATCTTTTCTTGAGAGGATTAGCGAGAGGGTTGATGCGATTATGCTTTTGCCTACCCCGCCCTTCCCGCTCGCAACCGCGATTATCTCGTTTACCCCGCTTAACCTCTCGTCTATAATGCTTAGCCTGGGATCAATCATCGATCGGCCTCACCTACCATACTCTCGATGCTTACGCCTCTACCCTTAATCACCTCAAAATCCGAGCTGCCGCAGCTCGGGCATTTTAGGAAGGCGTGTGCAACCTCCGGAATTACGTGGATCGCCTCCTGGATGCTTGGATCCAATTCATCTCTCCTAAACTTCCAAACCCTACCGCATACCCGGCATCTAAACTCCGCATCCTCGACCGTCATCTCGAATCTCGCTTCCGGAAGCCTCTCCCTCGCGATCTGGTCTAGAGCGTATTTGAAGACCTCTAGATCTATTTGCTGGAGCTCGCCTATCCTAAGCCTGATGAGCTTAACTCTTTTCAGCCCGCGTTCTTCAGCTAGCTTAGAGGCTGCGGAGACTACCGCCTCGGCTAAAGCCCATTCATGCACGATAATTAGTCTAAAAGGACTTTATTTAAACCGGAGTCTTAGCTTTTGCTCAGATACCTTGATAGGATGAGGAATACGCATAGGTTTCCGCACATATTGCATGCCTTGCTCCTTTCTCCAAATTGGCTATAGATCTCCTCGGCTTTCTCGGGATCTAAGGCTCGGCGTATCATCTCGCTCCAGTTCAGCCTCGCCCTATACTTGCTGAGCTCTAAATCTTTTCTTAGACTTCTTTCACCGAGCTTTACTATATCCCCTGCATGGGCTGCGATCCTAGCCGCTATAATCCCCTCTTTAACCTGCTCTGGGGTTGGTAGGCTTAGATGCTCGGCTGGAGTCAGATAGCAGATTAGATCCGCGCCCTCGGCTGCTGCGATGGCCGCCCCGATCGCGGAGGCTATATGATCATAGCCTAGGGATATATCGGTTACGAGCGGGCCGAGGACGTAGTATGGAGCATTCCTAGTTAGGCTTTTCATCAGCCGGATGTCGGTGGCCACCTTATTTAACGGGACGTGGCCGGGTCCTTCCACCATCACCTGGACTCCATGCTTTCTAGCTTCTTCTAAGAGCCTTGTATTCATTATTAGCTCGGCCATCTGAAGCTCGTCTAATGCATCTACTATGCTTCCGGGTCTGAGGGCGTCGCCTAGGCTTATGACGGCATCATATTCTGCGAAGAGTTCGAGGAGATACTGCCAGTTCTTTAGATATGGGTTCTCGTTCCCTGTTTCGAGCATCCATGCTGCGAGCATCGCCCCTCCCCTGCTAACTATAGGCTCTATGCGATTGCTCTTCACCGTCTTCTCCGCCAGCTCTCTGCTTAAGCCAGCGTGTATGGTCATGAAATCGACCCCGCTCTTCAAATGTTCTTCAACGGTTTTCAGGAATAGGTCTTCCTCTGGAAGCGATCCGGACATGCTAACGCCCTCTAGATAGGCTTGATAGGTTGGGACTGTTCCGAAGGGGAGAGGCTCCGATTCTTTTAATAGGATTCTCCGGATCTCAGCTAGATTTCCGCCGATGCTTAGATCCATTATCGTATCAGCGCCATATTTTACCGCAGTCCTAGCCTTCTCCCGCTCCATGTCTAGATCTATCACGGTTGTGCTCGTTCCTATGTTCGCGTTAACCTTCGTGGATAAGCCTTCTCCAACCCCGATCAGCTTAACCCTCCTAACCCTCCTCAGGTTACGCGGGATAACCACCCTTCCATTACAAAGCCTGTCCCGGAGCTTATTGGGATCGACCCCCTCAATCCTAGCGATCTCCCTAACCTCATCCGGCGTTGCCCCGCTTCTAGCCTCGAGCATTATCGTCTTCTCCATGAGACTCCGAATTCTATTCTCAGCCTCCATATATTAGGATACGGCGAGCCGCCTATCTCGAGATCTCCATTATCTCCGCCTTCTGAACCTCGAGAATCTTCTTAGGATCGATCTTTATCAGCCTGTTTATCGCCCCTCCACCCCCGATAACATAGCTCTTTTCAAGAACCTTGGGATCGATCACGGTTTTTATGGGAAGCCCTATCGGGGGGAGCTCTCCAACCTCATAGCCTGTGAGCTTTTTAACCTCCTTGGGGGAGGCTAGCCTAGTCCTGCCGAACCTTAGGCTAAGCTTCTCGAGATCCACCCTAGATCTTCCATCGACGATCGCGAGTATCGCGCCCTCCCTCTCGGAGATCAATAGCATCGATTTTATTATCTGGCTTGGATCGGCTCCGGTTGCTCTAGAAGCTTGCTCGACGGTCTTGACAGAGGTCTTAAGCTCTAGAATCTCTCCACCCAGCCTCTTCACCAGATCCTCGAAGCTCTCACAGGCCATAGCCTTAGATTTATCCGAGCATGAGTTAAGGCTATCGGGCTAAATGCCTAGGATTTCACGATCTCTAAAATCTCCTTAAACTTCTCATGCTCCGCCGTCTCAACAAGCTCGTAGATTATCGATTCCGAGGTCGCTGGGATTACGTTTTCCTGAAGCATTCTTAGGATGGCGACCTCCCTATCGTATGCTCTTCTCGATCCTATGCAGTCTAGGGCTACGTAGACCTTATACCCTAGGTTCATCAAGTCGATGGCGGTTTGAAGTATGCAGATATGAGC
>CAYNFG010000046.1:0-5500 GCA_964396455.1 uncultured Nitrososphaeria archaeon
CCTGGGCTGGAGCATGCTCCATTCATAGTTCAGGTAAAGCTTTTGGGCGAGCAGATCTCGGCTCTAGAGATAGTTCGATCGGGAAGGCTTGCGACGACCGTTCGAAAATACTTTACGATAGCAGTTCCGGATTTGAATAAATCCGAGGCGATGTATATACTCTTTGAGTGGTGGAGGGCTTAGAAGCCTATTTCGAGTTATTCAGCTTTTCAGCGATCTCCCTCGCCCTTCTCGTAGCGGCTTCAACAGCCTTCATGACCGCAGTCCTCACGCCGCCCTCCTCTAGGTAGAATATCCCCTCTATAGTCGTTCCTCCAGGAGTTAATACCATCTCCTTTATCATCGATGGATGGAGCTTCTCCTCGAGAAAGAGCTTGGCCGTGCCGTATACGGTATAGGCTGATGATTGATAGGCTAAATCTCTTGGAAGGCCCACCTTTAATCCAGCGTAAGCCATAGCCTCGATTAGTAGAGCTACGTATGCTGGCCCGCTTCCACTAAGAGCTGTTATCGCGTCCATCAACTCTTCATCAACCTCCATGAAGGATCCGAGCTCCCCTAGGATCTCGTGGAGAATTTTTACATCTTGATCGGATACGTTCGGCCCCTTCGCATAGGCTGTAAAGCTTGCCTTAACTATTAGGCCGACGTTCGGCATGGCTCTAATTATCTTGGCTTTAGGGGCTAGGGAGGCTATCTTCGAGATCGGGGTTGCTGCCGCGACCGAGATTAAGAGCTTTCCCTCGAGGAGATCCGCTATCTCTCTTAAGACCTCCGCAACCTTATGCGGCTTCACCGCTAGGAAGACTACTTCGGAGGATTCTGCGACCAGCCTATTATCCCTCGTAAGCCTTACCCCAAGCCTCTCGAGATGCTTTATACGCTCTATATTCCTCCTAGAGGCCATGACTTGATATCTGCCGGATGATGCGAGCGCCTTCGCTATAGCCGACCCTATCTGCCCTGCTCCAATAACTCCGATCCTAAGCATCTCGGTATCTTCATGATCGCGTATATTAAGGGTTTATATCAGCCTTGAGGCTCGGAGTATGGCTAAAGCTTCCTCGTAATCCGGCCTGAATTTATGGAGAATCGTATATCGCTTCGGCCTTATCCTCCAAGATTCCACTATCGCCCTCCTCATAACCTCTAGGGGTATCCCCGCCTCTCTAAGGGTTGTTGGCGCGCCGATCGATGAAAGATATCTTCTAATGGATTCGGGCTGGAAGATCTCATCCTTCCACCAGCCTGGATTCTTCATCTTATGATACTCCGCCATCGCTATCGCTCCTATAGCGCATTGGATTCCATGTCGAAGCCTTTTCTCTAGATGCATATCGAGGTAGTGGCTTATCAGATGCTCGCTCCCCGAGGCGGGTCTCGAGGAGCTGACGAGCATCATGGATACGCCTGATTTTACAAGAGCCTCTACCAGTCTCTCGAGACAATCTTCCGCAGATCTTCTAGATAAGCAGCCTATGAGGGATGTAAGCGATTCTAGGATTAGAGATTCAACCGTCTTACAATATGGCTCGCCAAGCTCGTCCCTCCCCAGCTGCCAATCCTTTATCGAGACTATCTTGGCCAAGATATCGCCATAGCCTGAGATTAATAGCTCTCGCGGAGCCTCTCTCAGGATCGAGAGATCTATTATGGCTATTTTTGGGGATCTGGCTAGGATCGACTTCCTCCATCCCTCCATAAAGAGCGAGACTATAGGCGATACTATCCCATCGTGGGAGGGGGCTGTGGGTACGGAGATGAAGCTGGAGCCGAGCCTATAAGCGATATACTTTGCCACGTCTATCACTGTGCCGCCGCCGACGCCGAGAACGGTCTTAGCAGATCTAGCCTTAGCTAGCTTAGCCTCAGCCTCATGAAATGTAGGAGACTCGACGAGGACTCCGATAGCGTTCAGCCTTTCCTTAATAAGCTTACCCGCAACCCTATAGGTTATATCATCATAGAAAACGGCGTAGGGAGACTCGAAACCCAGATCCTCAAGCTTATCAAGGGCTTCCTCAATCTCTCCGATGAAGACCTTCTCTAAGGTTTTATCATGGCTGAAACCGCAGCCGCACTCCTCGCTGGATCTTAGAGAGCTGCCGAATTCGAGAACCCTCAATCCTCCTCAGCTCTTAGATAAAGGAAATATTGAAGAGGTTCTTAAACTAAGCTCAATGGCCGCGAATAAACTTAAAAACGATCAATAGTAGATGGTTTTGAGATGCCTAAGCGGATCGTGATAAAGGACTCTGATATCGAGGAAGCCGAGCCTGTGATAGAGCCTGTCGAGGAGGGAGTAGAGGAGGTTTCTGAAAAGGCTGTTGCGGAGGTTAGGGAGGGCGAGGAGAATGAGCTTGAAAGAGCGACGGCAGATGCTGATGCGGCCTACGAACTGGTAATGGGGAAGGCTGATGAGATAAGGATTAGGGAGCAGGTTACTCAGAAAAAGTTTCTCGAGGATCAGGCCATGAGCCTTGGAATATTGAAGAAGCTCCTCCAGAGATGGGACTCGCTAAGAGATGATCTGATAACCTATGTTAATGATGCTATAGAAAAGCATAGGAAGCTGAAGGATATCTTGGAGCGGAAGTTCTCGGCCGTGGAGGAGGAGCTATACTTCAATCAGGTAGAGCTCGATACCTTGATCCAGCTCGAGGCTCAGGGGAGACCCATCTCGGTTTCTAAGAAGGAGGAGCTGGAGAAGCTTGTTCCGAGATTGAGAGAGCAGCTAGCAGAGCTCGATAAGAGGATTAAGGAGGTTGATGCGAGAATCGAGCAGCTTAGGAAAATGACCGAGAATGTTTACGAGCATACATCCTATAAGGATTTGATGGAATCCATCTTCTCGCAGCTAGTCGATGCCTTGCAGGGAAGATATGGGAGCTTAGAGGAGGCGAGGACTAAGATCAGATCTCAGATCGAGCTTATAGCCCAAAGAGAGGGGATTCCGAAAGAATATGCGACTATCTATCTATGGAAGAGGCTTAGGGGAGCCGGCTAGGATCTGCTGATCGCAGGCCTGAACTTATAACCATATTCGATTATTCCCTGCTCGCCGTTCACTCGAATCCTTCTAAACACAGCTTCAACCCTTACGCCCTCTCTAAGCTCCTCCTCCCTGAAATCGGTTAACTGGCTTAAGATCCTAGTCCCGTCATCTAGCTCTATTAATCCGATAGCATAGGGCGCATATTCTTCAAACTCTTTTGGAGGCGATCTAACGATAGTGTAAGCTATCAGCTTTCCAGTCTTCGGAAGCTCGACCTCGCTAAACTCCTTTGAACGACATCTTCTGCAGACCAGCGGCTTTGTCGAATGGAATGCTCCGCAGTGATTACACCTCCATCCCGAGAGCCTATAGAGGAAGGGGATATTCCTCCAATAACCTGGAACCCTCAACTCATATTCACCTCCTCTCTAAACCTGCTTTAGTATGCATGCGAAGGTGATTGCTCCAACCCCTCCGATGGATAGCGTGAGGCCTGCTCTGGCTTGATCGATCTGATTTTTCCCAGCTCGTCCAGTTAATTGTAGATGGGCTTCAGCTACCTGGTATATTGCTGTTGCTGCTAGTGGATGGCCTCTCGCCTTAAGCCCTCCGAAGGTATTGCATGGAAGCCTTCCGCTTAATCCGAGGTCGCCCTTAGCGGCTAGACTGCCCGCCTCTCCAGGTTCGGCGAATCCGCTGGATTCGAGAGCTATGGCCGCCATTATCGAGGTCGCATCATGTAGCTCGATGAAGCTCAGCTGAGATCGCTCGAGCCTTGCATCCTCTAGAACTCGATTCACCGAAAGAGTAACCGACTGGAATTTTAGCGGATCCTCTCGATCGAATGGATTTACGTAGTCGGTTGCTGATGAGATGAAGAATTGGCTTAGCGGAGACTTTAATCTTTCCGCAAGCCTATCGCCTACTAGAACTACCGCAGCCGCTCCATCTCCAATACCGCTTACCTCAAGCCTTCTAAGAGGATCCGCTATATACGGTGAGGATAAGATCTTCTCCAAGCTTATCTTAAATGGGTATTGAGCGTGGGCTACCCCCTCCGCATGCTCATGGCTTATCACGGGGAATAATGGTATATTCTCGCCGCCATATCTCTTTGAGTAGAGTTTGTAGAGAAGCGCGTTTAGGGAGTAAAACTCCGCTCCTATAAATCCCTCGAAGTGATTTCTACCGCTCATCATTAGGCCTGAGGAGACTTCCTCGGGAAGACCGTCCGAGAGCTTCTCCCCGCCTATCACGAGGACGGCATCTGCCCTACCTGCGATAATCTCGTTAAATCCAGCATAGAGTGCGGCCGCTCCAGAGGCATCCGAGGCTTCAACCCTAAATGCCGGAACCCTCGAGAAGCCAAGCCCCTCAGCTATAATCGCTCCGAGCTGCATCTGATTCTGGAGGAATTCCGCCAAAGCATTCCCGACATAGATCGCGTCGATCGAGGATATGCCGGCATCCTCAAGAGCTTTTAGCGCCGCCTCAACCATAAGCTGCTCTAGGCCCTTATCCCAATGCTCGGCGATCTTCGTAAATCCTACTCCAGCGATGAAAGCTTTCACCATCTAAGATCAACTCCTCATAATCTCTTTTCTGAACTTGAGATAATACGCGTAATCGATATAGATTCTGTCGTTGAGGAAGTCTTCGAGCTTCGGCGCTAGATCCCTCTTCTCGAGAATCTTATCAAGCACCTTTATCACGAATGCATCGCTACCTGCTCCAGATCCATAGGAGGCTAGAAGTATTCTCTGGCCTGGTTTGGCTTGATCGAGGATCTTAACCAAGCCTAGTAGCGAGCATGCACTATACGTATTCCCGATCCTATCCGAGAGCAGCCCCGGAGCAATCTTCTCATTACCTATCTTTAGGATCTTTGCCACGGCCAGCGGGAATTTAACATTAGGCTGATGGAATACGAAATAATCTATCTCGTCAATCGTATATCCATCGTTTTCCAGAAGGGATTTGACCGCTCCGAGGATATGCTTGAAGTAGGCTGGCGCTCCGGTGAATCTCGCTGTATGCATCGGATATCTATCGAAGGGTCTTCTCCAGAAGTCGGGGGTATCCGTTACATATCCGCTCCAAGCCTCGATTACGGCTATCGCATTCTCATTATTCTTTCCTAGTAGGAAGGCTGCCGCGCCGCTCGCCGCAGTATATTCTAGCGCGTCTCCAGGTCTTCCCTGGGCGGTATCTGCTCCGATAGCTAGTCCATATTCTATCTGACCGGCTTGGATTAAACCGGAGATTAGGGTGAAGGCTTCGGTTCCAGCCTTACAGGCGAACTCGAGGTCTGCCGCGAGCATGCTCGGGTTTGCTCCGATGGCTTCTGCAACGATCGTCCCCGTGGGCTTTACGGCATAGGGTTTCGACTCGCTGCCGACATGGATCGCGCCTATCTTTCTAGGATCTATGCCAGCTCTTCTTAAAGCGATTCTAGCGGCTTCGACAGCCATCGTGGCGGCATCCTCATCGAGTCCGGCTACAGAC
>CAYNFG010000047.1:0-5497 GCA_964396455.1 uncultured Nitrososphaeria archaeon
TCTTAAAGCGATTCTAGCGGCTTCGACAGCCATCGTGGCGGCATCCTCATCGAGCCCGGCTACAGACTTCTCCTTTATCGGAAGCTCGGATTTCTCGGCGCCCCAGATCTTGCCGATCTCCTCGGCTTTTATCCTATATCTTGGGATATAGCCTCCGTAGCCGTGGATCGCTATTCCGTTTAGCTTGACCATAATCTGGTTTAAGTTTGGCTTGATTCTTCTTTTAAATGTTGCCGAATTGTTGATCGACGATTGACGAGAAGAGAACGCTTATACCCTAAGCAGGATGCGGTTGAAGGGATGAAGAGAGCTAGAAGGCAGGAGAAGCTCGACGAGAAAGATCTCCTAATACTAAGGGAGCTTGAGCTAGACTCCTCAAGAAATCTAAGAGAACTCTCCGAAGCCCTCGATATGCCTAGAACCACGATCCAGGATAGGATTAACAAGCTTAAGCGGATGGGCGTCATCAAGAGATTTACTATAAAGGTTGATAAGGCGAAGCTTGGGAAGGGCGTCCTAGCATTCGTCCTCGTATCCTTCATGCCCGGATCCGAGATCTCCCAGAAGGCTTTAGCTCATGAGATGGCGATGCTGGAGAACGTCGAGGAGGCTCACCTGATCTCGGGCGAATGGGATATCCTCCTAAAGGTTAGAGGATCATCCATGAAGGAGATAGGAGAGCTTGTTATCGATAAGATTAGGGGGATGCATGGGGTCGCGAAAACCCTAACCTGCACAGTATTCTACACGGCCAAGGAGGATCCTTAGCCATAGGACATTATCCGCGTAATTCCCACGAGATTGATATGTATGCTATCGCCGGCGGAACTCGAGCATAGATTTTAGAAAGATTTCATCAAGAATTCTCCGACAAGGTTATGAGAGAGCTTGAAAGGCTGGCTGCCGAACGTGCTAGGGCTGCAGTAAGATATGATAGGATAGGCATGAAGCGTGAGGCGGCAAAGCAGTATCAAGAAGCGATAGCGCTCCTCGAAAAGCTCATCGAGCTAACGGATGATCCGATGATGAAGAGGATCTATGAAGAAAAGAAGCAGCAGTATAGAAGGCGGATGGAGGCTCTAAACGAATGCGTATATGAAGGGGAATCTACTAGAAGCCCGCCGAGCGTTGCTCAGGAGTTTATAATCCAAGATCCGCCGCCGGTTAAATGGGATGACGTGATAGGGTTGGAGAAGGCTAAGAAGGCGATTATGGAGAGCATAATCTATCCGATGAAGAGGCCTGATCTCTTCCCCCTGGGATGGCCTCGCGGAATCCTATTATTCGGGCCGCCTGGATGCGGTAAAACCATGCTGGCGGCTGCTGTCGCGAATGAGATAGATGCTGTCTTTATGCATATCGATGCCTCGCTGATTATGTCGAAGTGGCTTGGGGAATCGGAGAAGAATATCTCGATGATCTTCAAGACTGCGAGGGAGTATGAGGCGTCGGGTAAGCCCGTGATAATATTCATCGATGAGGTGGATTCGCTTACAGCCGTCAGGGTGAATGAGGTTGGCGGGGAGGCCAGAGCCAGGAATCAGCTGATAAAGGAGATGGATGGATTATTGGATAAGGGTAGGTTTAGCATGATCTACGTTCTAGCTGCAACGAATAAGCCCTGGCTCCTCGACGAGCCCTTCATAAGGAGGTTTCAGAAGCGGATCTTCATAGATCTTCCAAATTATGATGCGAGGCTGAAGCTCTTCGAGTATTATACCAGCAAATTGAGCCTTGAGGAGGATGTTGAGCTTGCGGAATTGGCTAGGATAACTGATGGATACTCCGCTGCCGATATACATGCCATATGCATGGAGGTTCAGACGAAGATCGTGAGCGAGTTTTTCGAGAAGGGAGGCGATGCTCCTAGAAAGGTTAGAATGGAGGATTTCTTGGATGTGATTAGGCGTAGGAAACCGAGCGTCGATCTTGAAAGCGTGCGTAAAATGCTTGAATGGAATGAGAAGTTTGGAGCATATTAGCCGACGAGCTCGATCAATCCCTTCTCCTCCAATTTCTCCAGAATCTGCTTAACCTGCCTCGCGTCTATACCAAGCTCTTTTGCACATTTTCTCAAGTCTATCTCGGATCCAGACTTCGAGATATAGGAGAAGACCAGCTTCTCCTCCTCCGAGAGCTTTGGAACATCCGGGAACGATTCCTTGATCTTTTCTGCTGCAGCCTTCCGAGCCTCCTCTAACACCTTCTTAACATCCTCGCTTAACTCCTCCTGTAGAGGCTGGGCCGGATTTATCATGCTCGTCGTCTCCGCGAAGTTCTGGATGTATGATGCGAGCTCGTGGAGGTTGCTGGCGGCTTCGGGAGCTACTCCTGAGACCTCGTCTTCAACCTCTGCTATTAGGGATAGGAGTGGGACTACTAAGCCTATTAGCTCGCTTACCTCTATAATCGTCTCGAGCCTGAGCTTGACCTGCTCTAATAGGAGCTGGGTTTTCATTATCATGTTCGCGAGCTTTCTTATCTCGGCGATCTCCTCGGCGTAGATGGACGCTCTATCCTCATCGCCCGACATCATCGCCTCGACGACCTGCTCGAAATACTCCTTGCTCCTGCTCATCATCTCTTGATATTTTGATTTAAGCTTCATTATCTGGGCGTTTAGCTGATTTAGAGACTGCTCTAGTCTAAGCTTTATCTCCTCTCTAGCCTCCTCATCCAGAAATGGGTCTCCAAGCCCTCCATCGAACATAGGCATGTGCAAGCTATCAGCCTAGCCAGCATTCTTTTAATCTTTTGGAAGACTCTATTCAGGGGAATTCTCTTAAGATTATCGAGGAAATACTCTTCACATACTCGGGTTTTGGCCACGATTGCAGGATGCATCCGCCTTGAAGAGCAGCTTCGTCTCCCCCATGGTCTTAAGCTCTAGGTCTCTAACCTTGACGACTATCGGTAGATCATTTACAACCTTGCCGATTACAAGGCAGTATCTCGGGGGAAGCATCTTCGCGATCTTCTTTACCGTGTCGGCGTCTATCCTAGATGCCTTCGAGATGTAGTTTAGATCGGATTCGTTTGTGAAGTTGAATAGGAATATGTTATCCGCCTGCCTATAGACGGTCTCCGGTATGCTGTCAGGCTGATTCGTTACGAAGATTGGGAAGAGCCCTATATGCCTCATCCTAGTTATGAGGTCATCCCAATAGGTTTCTCTTAGGTAGAGGTGGGCCTCTTCTGCCACTAGGAAGAGCGGGTCTATAGCCCCGCTTCTCAGGAGGCTTGATAATCTGCTGAGGAGGTATTCGACGATTATCTTGCGGGTTTGAGGTATGCACTTGGAGAGATCTACTACGAAGATTCCGCCACTCTTCTTCGAGTTTAGGATGTCTTCGAGCTTCGTGGGATCTTCGTCGCTAAAGAACTCGGATTCTGCTAGGCTTAGAAGCCTGCTCATTAAAGCTTCTCTAACGGATTCATGCATCTGCGCTCTAGCTATGGCGTCCATTATCCCTCGCAGGGTTACCTGCCCTTCATACTTCTCAACCATATTCCAGATCCTCACGAACTCCCTTATGCTGGTCGCCGGGGTTCCTAGGATGTATTGGAGTATATCGATCATCGTTTTTAGGCCAGCATCCTCAAGAGATGCTTTAAAGTTCTCGCCCGGGGTTAATACTAGATGCTTATCGGCGATCCTACTCGCCTCCCCGTTCACCGTTTGGGAAAGTCCGAGGTATTCTCCGTTAATGTCTAGGACTATTATCTTGGCGCCGTATTCTGCTAGCGAGGTTATCAGGAGCTTCGTGAGATGCGATTTCCCGGTCTCCTTCTTTCCCGTTATTATGGTCAGCCTTCCATCGAGATCCTCCGCGTTGATCGTCATAACGCCCTTCATGCATTCGCCTATTATCAACTGCCTTCTGCCAGCAGAGCGGGAAAGCTCCGAGATCAGCTCTGGAGAAGCTCTCTCGATCCTAGAGTTGAATCTTGATGGAAGCCAGATTACATCGTTTCGGAGGACTCCATTAGCGATCACGCCCCTAAACTTCGCTATGATCCTCCTCGAATCCTTCACCCCGACTAGGATAGAGCCGATATTATAGGGATCGAAGTTCTTTACCGAGATGGATTCCGAGGCGAGCTCTCTCAGCGTATCCTCTAGGATTCCGGGGACGTCAGCATACTCTATATCGATTATCTGGGCTAGAAGCTTCTTATCACCATCGGCTATCAGGAGGTAGTCTCCCCTCATTAGCGGCGGCTCATCCGGCGAGGCCAGAAGCTCTATCGTATCATTATTCTTCGCTAGGATCTTCACCTCCTCCACCCCCCATCCAGAGGATTAAAGAGGATATCACGTATCGAGGAGAATTTGAAGAACTCCGTTCCAAGCCTCTTGAATAGGGATTGGATCGCGATCACATCACTCTTCGTGAAAGTGCAGTAGTCGTGAGCCAGGATGAGGAGTTCTGGATAGCCGTAGATTAATGGATCGCTTTTCAGAAGGCTTCCGAGAACCTCATCGATCCTCCTATTAGTCGATGCATCCATCCTGAAGGTATTTAGCCCCGGGCTCAGCTTCGCGAGATATGTTTTCCCGAGAACTTTCACCCTCATCTCTATGCTCTCGATCAGCCAGGTCATATCTATCAGGTATGGCGGCCTCGCCCCGAGCCTCTCATCCGTGAAGATCGTCCCCCAAAACTGGAGGATGCTCGTCTTCGAGAAGGCTAGAACATCGTTTCCGCGAGGTCTCGCCTTCTCAAGTATTCTCGAGACAAGCCATAGCGGGTTATCGAGGGGGCCTGCGGAGAGCGAGCCATCTATCAAGAGGATGCTATCCCGAAACCTTTCTACGACGTATTCCTGAAGCCTTTTCTCGAGTAATCCTGCGAGAACCTTCTGGATCGAGCTATCCAGCTGGTAATCGCAGAACTCTAGCGGGGTTAGGTCGCCTAGGATCGAGCCTAGGATCTCGGCTATATTATCCGGGGTTAGATAGGCTATGAATGGTCCTATCCGCTGAACCTCTATCCCGAGATAGTTTCGGACTACTATGCTTCCCCTAACCCCGACCGCGATGCCATTTCTACCAGCCGCAACTATTATCGAGGACGTATCTATGGCCACTACCTGCCTCTCAACCGCATCCTCGACCGGAATTCTTATCGTCGAGACCTCCATCTCCCTAACCTTCTCAATCAGCTGGAGAGGCCATTCATTTTGAGCAAGATCCTCCTCTTGAGCATCCGCTAGAAGGCTGCCGCTCGCAAGCTTTAGGCTCCTCCTCCCGGCTTCTAGGAAAGATTTAAAGAGGGTTTTGAAGCCTTCTATTCGAGGTTGGGCAAGTTGTTGCATGGCCCCGCTTTCCCCGATTTATTGGGGGAGCCTGTGCTTATAAATGTTGCTCAAGTTGAGCAAGATACAAGATGAGCAAAGAGGAGAAAATCAAGGTAGAGATAGTATTAGGCCCCGCAACCATTAGGGTGGAGGCTCCACCAGATCAGGTAGAGGAGGCTGTAAGAAACGCTATAGC
>CAYNFG010000048.1:0-5424 GCA_964396455.1 uncultured Nitrososphaeria archaeon
TAATGGGCTGGAGGGCCGGTAGTCTAGCGGCTATGACGCCGCCCTCACACCTATCGGATGGAGGAGACGGCGGAGGTCGTGGGTTCGACTCCCACCCGGCCCACTAACAAACCTCCTCGAAAAATAATTCCATGTAGGGGACGCCTCTCCAATCTTCTATAAGCCTACTCCAGGATAACGGCTTAACAACTATATCTCCTGAAATACTCTCAAATTCATCACTTATCCTCTCAAAAGCTTTCTCCAATCTAACTCCAAGCATCACATACGCTATATGGGCTGAAAGGGTTAGACTTTCATAGTCCGCGATAAAACCTCTTAGCCTATCCGAGGCTAAAACTTCCTCAATCTCAGGCGTTATAACGTTAAGGATTAGAAGTCTATCGAGTCCTTTCAGGATCTGTTTGGCAAGTATCTTGGACTGGATTATGGAGGGTAGATCGGCGGAGATGCTTACCGGCCCTCTCTCACAGAATCCTGCGTTCTCGAGAAAGCTTATCGGATCTCCGCCGCCATATCCTAAGCTGGCGGCGAATGATGATAAGGATATGCTCTTTCTAATCGTCTCTCCGCGGATATCCGGATATTCGACCAGAATACGTGTTTCGCTAATCCTCGATATCCTCGCTGTATATGGCGGATTCTCCGAGGCTATAGGTAGCATTCGAGTCTGTAATCTGATTGTGGATCTCACCAGCTCGTCGTCTGGGTTTAGGATAATCCATCCGTCTGGAGAGGTTTCTATGGAGATCTCCCCGCCTAGCGTATCTTCTAAAAGCTCTTGAAGCCACTCGCCTAATATTTTCTGGAAGCCATCTCTGGCATCAGCTTTCTCGGCGAGAACTATCATTCATTAAGGGAAGTTTTTTAAGTCCTCATAATAAGGGTTAGGCTGGAATGCTCCTAATAATCGAGAAGGAAACCTTACTCGAGCTTGCCAGGCTTGTTGCCGGAGAGGGTGGAGCTAGGGTTATGAAGCTACTATTGAGCAAGCCCGGGATCGTGGATGAGGAGATCTCTAGAAGGTTAAGGATGGATATTCGCGAGGTTAGGAAGATTCTGCATAAGCTTAACGGTATCGGCATCCTCCACTACGAGCTTACCAGAGATAGGGAGACCGAGCATAGAATCTTTAAATGGTATATCCAGCAGGAGCAGGCCACGGGCTTCATAATCTCGAACATGAACAAGATCCTCGATAGGCTTAAGCAAAAGCTGGAGACCGAGGAGAATAACCAATTCTACTGGTGCGGAACCCTAGGCCACCCAAGGCTCCTCTTCGACCAAGCGATGGAGAAGCTTTTCAGATGCCCAGTATGTGGGAAGCCCCTCGAGCCGCACGAGAATAAGGAGCTTATCGAGGCTCTGCGCTGGAAGATTAAGGAGATCGAAAACGCTCTAAAGGAGATGACTGAGATAAAGAAGCCTGAGATAGCCGGAGAAACGAAATAATCTGAACCATGCCGAGGATAATAGTCCTCAGACTAGGCCATAGAATCTCGAGAGATAAGCGTGTGACAACCCATGTAGCCCTAGTTGCTAGAGCATATGGAGCCGATGAGATTATAATCACAGGCGATAGAGATAATGATCTCATCGAGCGAATTAGGAAGGTCGTCGAGACTTGGGGAGGAGACTTTTCAGCGAGATTCGAGGAGAACTGGAGGAAGGTTATAAGACGATTTAAGGAAGGCGGGAATGGCGTGATAATACATCTAACGATGTATGGAATAAACCTTCCAGACATCATTGGAGAGATTAGAGATCTTTGGAAGAGTGGCAGAGACCTAATGATAATCGTGGGAGGAGAAAAGGTTCCTGGAGAGGTCTATGGACTAGCAGACTATAATATTGCGATAACGAATCAGCCGCATAGCGAGATCGCAGCTCTGGCAACATTCCTAGACTGGCTTCAAGAGGGAAGAGAGTTCGAGCTAGAATTCCCAAATGCCAAGCTGAAGATAATCCCGAATCCTAGAGGAAAAACCGTTCTGAGAGTTAGAGATTAAAGACCATCACATTTCTCGGACTGGAATAATGTATGGCCCTTCAGGTATCGCCACCACCCTAGCATCTCTCCTACCAAGTATTCCATACGCGATTTCTAATGCTTCTTCGAGGCTTTTAGCATGATCCAATAGGAGATCTCTGGCCACTTTTTCAGGTAGATGATCGCTTACAAGTATCACCCTAGCCTTTTCGAGAACCCTTGCTAGAACCTGAGCCTCCCACTGATCATAGATCGGCTCACTCTTCCTAATCCTCTCTATTATCTCAGCCGGGCTCCCAGCCCCCCTCGTCAATTCCACAAACTCTTTATGTCCTCCCAGGCCATCTCTACATTCGGCAGCTATTATTATCACCCCTCCGCGTCTTACTATCGTTGCGGCGGTATCCATTCCTTTGACGGCTTGATAGACATCCCTATCCAATGGATAGCCGCCGTTTGTCGTTATCACTATATCCGCCTCGCCCTCCACAGCTATCTTAACATGCCTATCCAGAAATTCTACCCCTCTGAGATGGGCTTCTATAGGATCTCCTGCGAAGATTCCGGCGATCTCCTTCCGTTTATTGATAGTCGTATTTACTATGAAGTCTAGCCTCGTCTGCCTCATGAACTCGATCATATCTTCGTGGATCGGGTTTCCGGATAATATCCCTGCTCTAGCCTTTGGATCTCCTATCATCCTAAGGCTATGATTATTGAAGACGGCATCCTTGCCCGCGACCCCCGGCAGCAATATCTTCCTCCCACCGCTATAGCCTGCGAAGAAATGAGGCTCGATGAGCCCAGCTCCTATAACTGTGTCGCTCTCCATAACTAGCCTATTAACCTGGATCGGCGTCCCATAGCTCGTCCTACGATCGGTTTCTATAATCTGATCCTCGTTCGAGGCATTATGATTGATTATCTCGTAGCTTTCCACCACCTCGCTCCCAAGCATTCTCCTAAGCTCCTCTCTATCCACCTCGACGTGTAAGCCTGTTGCGACCAGAAGCTTAACCTCGGCAATAGGATTAGCCTGCTCGATCCTCTCCAAGAGCCTCGGGATAACCTCCTTAGCCGGAAAAGCTCTAGTATTATCAGGAACTATAAGCAGAATCCTTCTAGAATCTCTCAAAAGCTTCTCAAAAACCGGAGCAGAAATAGGCTTCTCCAAGGCATTGGAAAGCTCCTTCTCAATAGAAGGGACTACCGGCATCTCCTTAGATTCGAGAACCTCGACTTTCTCAAGCTCAAGTTCAAGCCACTTCTCACCATAAGGAAATCTGATAAACATAAATCCAGCCTCACCCTTCTAAGGAAAAAACCGGCAATAAAAGTTGAAAAACTATATCATCGAGAAGCTTAGCCTTTCTCTCTTAAACTTTTTAAGATGGCGTGAATTCTCTGGAAGATGGGCCGGTAGTCTAGCGGCTATGACGCCGCCCTGACGCGGCGGAGGTCGTGGGTTCGACTCCCACCCGGCCCATCCTCTTCCCGCCATATGTGGCGGGGGATGAGGAATCCACGAACCGCTTGACTAGATGATAGGGCTTGGCTGAGCCGACCCCCTTCCTAATCTTCTTAGGTCTCCAGATTATCTTTTTCAACATCCTCGATCTCATACTCGAATTGATGGCTAGGAAGAAGATTTTGAAGTGTCCTGGCTGCGGATTCGTCTTCGAGGTCAGCTATGCTAGGGCTTTTGCATGTAAGGGATGTCCATCCGCGATCTCCTGCGATTATATTAGATGCCCGAAGTGCGGTGAGGAGTTCCCTGAGAGCATAGGCTTGATTCGATGACGCCCTGCCGCGAGATAGCATTTAATCATCCCTTAGGATAAGATATCTCCTTGATGCGTGGGGAGGATTATCGAGCTAGGTCTCCAACTTCTAGAGCTAAATTCGAGGAAGCTAAGAGTGTTCTCCCAGGAGGAGTCTCCTACTCGATTAGATACTTCGATCCATATCCGATCTACGTGTCTAGGGCTAGGGGCCAGAAGATCTGGGATCTCGACGGGAACGAGTACGTTGATTACTGGATGGGTCATGGAGCCTTGATCATGGGTCATAGCTATCCTCCGGTCGTTGAGGCTATTAGAAGCCAGCTCGAGGAATACCTTCATGTAGGTTTTCCTCATGAGTGGGAGGTCAGGCTAGCCAAGCTCGTCTCCAAGATGATCAAGAGCATCAGGTTATTCAGGTTTACGAATAGCGGAACCGAGGCCGCGATGTATGCGGTTAGACTCGCTAGAGCATATACTCGACGAAGGTTTATCGGAAAATTTGAAGGAGGCTGGCATGGGGGCTACGACTGCCTCCATATCGGAGTCCATCCACCCTATGATCTTCCCGGAAGCCTAGGGATACTTGAGGATCAGCTTAGATACACTATCCTCCTACCATACAACGACCTCGACAAGGTCTATGAAAGGGTTAAGGGTCTTGATCTAGCGGCGATCATAGTCGAACCCGTCCTCGGAGCTGGAGGAGCAATACCGGCTGAAAGAGATTTTCTTAAAGGATTGAGAGAGCTTTGCGACGAGCTGGGATCAGTTCTGATCTTCGACGAGGTTATCACCGGGTTTAGATTATCGCCAGGAGGCGCTCAGGAAATATATGGAGTCGAGCCGGATTTAACGATCTTAGGCAAGATCCTCGGCGGAGGAGAGCTTCCGGTCGGCGGATTCGGAGGCCGAGCAGATATAATGGAGCTTCTGGATCAGCTAAAATACCCAGAGCCTCATAAGCGAGCATTTCAGGGAGGAACTTTCGCAGCAAATCCTCTAACAACTAGAGCCGGCTACACTCTTCTAAAAGAGCTTAAGGAGAAGCCCGAGATCTATCATAAGATAAACATGCTCGGAGAACGCGTCAGAAGGGAGGTTGAGGAGGTTTTCGAGAAATGGGGGATAAGGGGGCATTCCACCGGCATAGGCTCCATGATAGGAATACACTTCACCCCTAAAAAGCCTAGGGATGCTAGATATGCCCAGCTTAAAGGGGATCGGAGGCTTGCTAGAAGCCTTTTCAAAAGTCTTCTCGATAGCGGAATAATCTATCTAACCCAGGAAAATCCGCATCTATTCATCTCAGCAGCCCATACTCAAGAAGATATAGAAGCCCTAATCCGGCGGATAGAAGATTTTGCGAAAACACATTCCACCCTCTAAAGCACGGCTTGAGGAATGCTTCAGGCAGCCTAACCCTCCCGCCTAAGGCTACTGCTATCGCCATCGTGAGAGTATAGTGCAAGTTAGGATCACTATAGGAAGATCAAGATCAGAATCGCCGTGAACCTTCAGCCTCAGCATATTCCTCTCTACTGGACGGGCTGAAAAATCGGTAATCTCGCATTTATGCCTTCACCAAAAAATCATGGGGGTATATTATCCAGAAATCGCCAAGCATATAATCCAGCCGAAATCAATGGAAAG
>CAYNFG010000049.1:0-5293 GCA_964396455.1 uncultured Nitrososphaeria archaeon
GAGGAGTATAGGAGGAGGATGGCGGAGGCGATCGAATACGCTATGAGGGAGGAGAATAGGCAGGAGCTTAAGAACCTGATCGTGATAGATGGCGGAAACGTTATCGATGATAGGCTTGTAAGCTCCGTCGCATCCATGCTATCCTCCATGAATGTTCAGGGAGAGGATAAGATCCTGCTAGCCCTAGCCCAGTCGGAGGACTCGATAAAGATCTCTGCAAGATCTCCGAGGAGGCTCGTGGATAGAGGATTAAACTTGGGAAAGCTTCTAGCGAGAGCCGCCCAGCTCGTGGGAGGTAGGGGAGGAGGCCACGATATAGCGGCTGGAGCAAACATTCCAAAGACTCGGAAAGCCCTATTCCTACTCGAGCTAGACCGGATAATCGAGGAGGAGCTTCCGAGACTAAAGAGCTAGGGGTCCGGTGATAGGCTATGGTGGAGTATGGCGTTGGGAGCGAAGCCGAGCTATGCATGGAGTTCGAGGACGAGGTCTTGGCAGAGCTTATTCTTAGATCTCTTCAGCCTGATAATGAGCCGCTTCCACGAGGGCTTGCGATAAGCGTTAGGCGAGATGGCAGTAGAGTCATCTTCAGAATCTCGTCACAGCGTCCGGTAAGCTCGCTTCTAGCCACGATCGACGATATAATCGTCATGACCCTAGTCGCTCTTAGATCTATCAGAGCCGTATCTCCTTAAGCTATCAGAGGTCTTACAGACTTCAAAGTTCAGAATATCCTCTCGGCCTCCTGTTGGTAGCAGGTATCCGCATGGGCATCGATCAGGCATTCCAATATTCCTCCAGATCCGCTCAACGATCTTATTAGGAACTCTATCTAGGATTCTCCAAGATATCTCGCATGCCTCTCTAGATGAGAGGCCGAGCTTCACGAAGGCGTTCTCTAAGACCCCATGCTTCCAGAGCGCCTCCTCGATCATCTTCTCGCCCTTCTTATCTAGGAATATCCTCCTCTCCCGAATCTCGAGATAACCCTCCTCTCTAAGCTTCTTTATCATCAGGGATGCTGTAGGCTTTGCGATTCCCAGCTCCTCGATTATCTCGCGTTGCCTCGCATACCCCTTCCCCTTAGAGCATTTGAAGACTGCGATTAGATAGTCTATCCTTCTAGGGCTTAGCTTACTCACGCTTCACCACCATCCCGATTATCGTTATAGCCGATAGGATTCCTATCCCCCCGCTTGGGGGTATGTTTAGGAGCTGTGCGATCGCATAGCCTCCGAGGGAGAGGCCGATCGCCGAGAGGTAGGATACGAGATACGGCATCCTCCTTGTAAGCTTTATCGCGAGCGCTCCCGGAACCGCCAATAGTATGTGCGTCGCCAAGATTCCTATGCTTGAGGCTAGGATCGCTGTTGCGAGAGCGCTTAGCCCGAAGAATAGGTATCGATAGACCCTGACATTCAATCCCATGGCTATAGCCCCATCCATGTCGAATGCGATGTATTTGAGTTCTCGGGTGATCAGATGCATAAGCGGCGCGACGACCACCAGCGCCGAGAGTATCTTCTGAAGATCCTCCATCGTGGATACCGCCGAGCTTCCAGCAACGTATAGCCATGCCTGAGCCAGCCCCGTCGAGGAGACCTGGACTACGAGATAGCTGAAGATGACCGTGATAGTCGTCGCGATCGCGACTACCAAGGCTATCGCCACGTCCTCCGAGAATATCTTCTCGGATAGCTCGGCTACGAGGATCGATAACAGTAGAGCTGTTATGAATGCTATTATCGGCGCGGGGACTCCGAGGTTGAAGACGACGTTCAGATATACTCCGAGGATCGCTCCGCCTAGAACGGAGTGGGTCATGGTTAAGGCGAATAACGTGCTTCTCGAAAGTATTAGCGGCAGGCTTATAGATCCTACGAGCAGCCCGCTGGCGATCGCCGAGAAATAAGCTAAGAGAATTAGCTCGAGCACCTCATCCACCTCCAGTCCGGCTAGCCATGATCCTCCCCAAGTATGAATCCGGCCGGAACCTCGGTTAAGCCCGGATACGCTTTCCTAAGATTCTCCAAGGTCAATACCTCTCCAGCTCTCCCAATAGCATAGACTCGCTTATTCAGCAGGATTACTATAGGCTCGAGGTGTATGCATGGGCTAAGCTCATGAGCAACTAGGAGTATATCGACGCCCCTCTCCTTATGAAGCCTATAGAGCAGCTCTGAGATCTCGCATTTCATATCGAAGTCGAGCATGGAGTATGGCTCATCTAATAGGAGAAGCTTAGGGTCTCCTATCAAGGCTCTAGCTATCAGAACCCTCTGCTTCTGCCCTCCACTAAGCTCCGAGAACAGGGCTGATGGATCATCGAGCTCGACGAGCTCGAGAACTTCCTTAATCTTTCTCCTAACCTCTCTCGTCGCGAACCTCGGCGGCAGATCCCTCGCCAAAGCCCCCATAGCTATAACCTCTTCAACGGTCATCGGAATATGATGATCAACGTTAATTATCTGCGGGACATAACCTACGAGCCTGCGAACAGCCCCCGAATCCCTAACGACATCATAGCCGAATATCCTAATCGAGCCTCTCCGAGGCTTAAGCAATCCGAGCATAAGCTTTAGCAGAGTAGTCTTACCAGCCCCATTAGGCCCCATCACCGCGCAGAAAAAGGGCGAATCCAGCTCGAAGGATACGTCCTCCAGCGCAGGCTTTCCATCAAAGCTATAATAAACGCCTTTCAGCTCGACGTCAGCCATATCTCCTCACCTTCATCACTAGAAGGATTAGGAATAGAAGCAGGATAAGATTTGCTAGAAGAGAGGGGACCGCTATAAGCTCGAGAACGCTCGTCGAGGCCGCCGACGCGCTCTCCATATCTCTCTCGACGCTGCTCCTAAGAAGCGCGGCCGCCAGAACCGGGGCCAGCTCAGGCTCATCAGCAAGCTCAATCAAGGGTATTACCAGATACGGGACATCCTGCTCATCCAGAATCCTCGTAAGCTCCGGATTCTCCATAAGCTCTAGATCGCTCAATAGGATTAGCGACGCCCTCCCCCTTCTAACGGCATCTACAGCAATCATTATATCGCCCATGCTAGGCTCAGCTCCGTGAGCCTTCAGAATAAATCCCTCAACCCTTAATCCGAGATCCTCCGCAAGATATTGTAGATCAGGCCCGCCCAAAACAACCTTTACCTCTTCCACGCCCATGGTCTCGACCTTGGCTCTTATCGAATCCAGCCTCTCCAGATATTTTCTAAGCCTCTCCTCGAAATAGCTTGAATGCTCAGGAGATATCCGTGATAATTCTAGGGCTGAGGCTTTCGCTATCGCCTTAATCCCCATAATTGAATATAGGTATCCATGCGGATTCGAGATGTTTGTTCCAGGTATCTTCAAAAGTATTAGCCCAGCCTCCTGATAATCCCTATAGTCTAAGACCGGTATCCTGATGAACCCCTCCTCTCTAAGCCTCCCAATACTCTCCTCCACCGGTAGATGATGAGGTCCCGTCATCACTATCAGGGATGCGCCTGCTATCGCGTCTAGAAGTTCTCGAGATCCAGGCTCATAGCTATGCGGATCCGCTCCGGCTGGGAGAAGGCTTCTAGCCTCGACGATCTCTCCTCCAACCTCCTCTATAATCGATTTTAATGGCGGTGCCGTGACTAAGACCAGTATCTTTCCTTGGGGTTGGGCGTTGGCTTGGGAGATTATGGCTAGGAGGATCGCTAGAGAGAGGATTACTGGCATGAGTGTGGGCTTCTTCGAGGTTTTCCCCATCCAAACTTATGGGACGGGGTGGATCGCTTTAAGTTTTATGGCATAAAACTTTCATCGGGAAAAGCTCTTATTATACGGCACTTCCTCGATTTCGAGAAATGTCGAGAAGGCCGAGAGCGGAGAGGAAGCCGCCTAAGATCATCTACACGATCTACTCGCCGGAATACTTCGGCTATAAGGAGATAGGAACAACTTGGGCCTATAGCCCCGAGCAGGTTATAGGAAGAACCATCTGGGTAAGCCTCTACACCCTAACCGGAGACTTCTCCCAACAACACCTCCTGATAAGGTTCAAGATCGTCCGAGTCAAGGATACGATAGCCGAGACGGTCTTCTACGGCCACGAGTATGGAAGAGAATTCGTCCGAAGCCTAGTAAGAAGAGGAACAAGCAGAATAGACATGATAACAAACCTCGTAACCAAGGACGGATTCCATCTAAGAGTCCAATCAACAGCCTTCACCTATAATAGAATCGGAAGGCATTCCTGGAAGGCGAAGACGATCAGGAAGATAATGAAGGAGATCTTGGAGAAGGCTGCGAGCGAGCTCGCCCTCTCCCAGCTCTCCCAGGAAATGGTTCTAGGAAAGACCGCATCCGACATCTACCAGCAGGCGAAGAAGATAACCGCCCTAAGGCATGTAGGCATCATAAAGAGCAAGGTCCTCCATATACCAGACTGGGTATATAGCGGAGAAAAGCCTCCAATCGAGGAGGTGCAGGCAGATCAAGCTAAGCCAGAAGCAGAGGCAGAGGCATCAGCGAGCTAGAGAGCTAATAGCACTCGAAGCAGCAAAACTACTCTACCACGGCGCCTGCAAAGAATATATCGAGGCCAAGAGGCTAGCGGCAAAAAAGCTAGGCTACGAAAACCTGCCGAAAAACTCCGAGATAGCGCTCAAGCTCCTAGAATACGCCCTCCTGATAGAAGGGGAAAACTACTGGAGGAGATTGAGAAAGCTTAGAGAGCAAGCCCTAAAACTGATGACAACACTCTCGAGGTTTAAGCCGAGGCTCGTCGGAAGCGTATGGCGCGGAATAATAAAGCCCAGAAGCGATATAGACATAGAAGTAGACTACACGGATCCAGAACCAATAAAAAAGACTCTCCAGGAAAGCGGCTATAAGATAAAAGGCGAAGAAGCAATAGAAGTTCCAGAACCTCTCAGGCAGGGTAGCCTATGGAGAATAAAAGTCGAGACCGAGGATGGGGAGGCAGAGATAATCCTAAAGGAGCATAAATGGTATCTGAACCCGCCGAGATGCGATATATTCGGCGATACTAAGAAAGGTTTAAACCAAGTGGAGTTGAGGAGAGTCTTGGAAGAGGAGCCGGATAAGCTCTTCATACCGGAGGAGCCTGGAGATGGAGATCGATAGAGAGACCTTCAGAAAACTATTCCCAAACCTATATCGAGAGATGGAGCTAAAGAAGATGAGCATCTCAATAGACGCCGTTAGGCAAGATCGGGAAGAAGCCGAGAAAGAAGCATCAAGACCACGCGCCCCATCCATGCCAACCCCAATAGACTATCTGAGAAGATGCGAG
>CAYNFG010000050.1:0-4803 GCA_964396455.1 uncultured Nitrososphaeria archaeon
TTATCAGCTCGTCGAATAGGTCCGGCATCTCTCCAAGCTTCATCGATTCAGCTAGCTTAACTATAGCGGATTTGATGGAGCTGGAGGTTATGAAGGCTATTATCCCTGACCCGGCTGCCTTAAGCTCCTTCAGAATCCTAAGATCCTTGGATCTTCTAATCTCCTCAAATATCACGTAGTCTGGGAGGTTTGCGAGGAGGTAGTCTGCGGATTTTTCAAGATCTCCTTCGATCGGCCCATAATAGTATGCGGGGGAGATCGTTCTTCTCGCATATCCTACTATCCTAGCTATTAATCCGTGTTCATGGAGCTTCTCGGCTATTCTCCTTGCGATGGGGTATAGGTAGAGCTTTTCGACATTTAATATCAGTAGGCTTCTGCGATCTGAGAGGCATTTCCCTACTATTGGATCAACTACGGCTTCTTCTGGGATGAGGTGGAGGGGGTTTCTATGGATTATGGCTTCGAGGCTATCCGAGAACGGAGGCTTGGAGAGGCTTATTCTAAAATCTTTGGTCTCGATTATCATAGCTTCCGGCTTAAGCATTACCACGTCGACCTCTTCCCTAACTCTGACCGATGCCATGACCTCCTCCAAGATCCTATTCAGCTCGATTTCATCGCATGGCTTCTCCTCCAGCCTTACCAACTCTAAACCCTCTCTGCTCATTATTCTAGCAAGCGGAGGCGAGCCGACTCTTAGATAGATGCTGACCGTATTCGAGCTTAGATACTTCTTAAAGCTAAATTCTTCTGCTCGCTCATATGGCTCGATATATTCTACTGGAACGCCCTCCGCCTCCGCGACGAGGGCTTGGACGTAGTCTGAGGTATAGAGCTTCCCGTTCTCCATTTTCGCGACATCCCTTATCAAGGCATCTATTCTACCGCTTCTAGCAAGCTTGATATCCTCTAGCCCCGGCCGCTCCCCGGAAAACCTAATCACTATCCCCTTCTCCTCAGCTATCTGCCGAAGTTTCTTCAGCTCCTCAAGCCCTTTAAGCCCAGTATCTTTACCCTTAGATGCCTGAGCTTGTAACTCGTCTATGACCGCTAGGGGGATTACTAGCTCACAGCCCGAGAGCCTGCCCGACTCTATTAGCTCTAGTAAGGCTCCGCTTATTATGACGCTGGTATCCGGTATGACTTTCTCCGGCAAGCTTCCTCCAACATATCATGGATCCCTGATTCAAAAATCTCGCTTTTCCAATAGCCTTACCACCTCAAGGAGGTCTTCCAGCCTTTCTATGATGTAATCAGGGTGATGCGAGTTTTCCGTAGGCGGGTTATCGGAGGACATTATATCGGCTAGAGCTACTACATGGGTTCCCGCGCGTTTTCCTGCAATAACATCTACTATGGAGTCTCCGACGTAAAGCGATCTCCAGGGAGCTGATTTAAGACGATCTACTGCTTTGAGGATCGGCTCCTCATGGGGTTTAAGCCTTCTAACATCCTCTCTCGAGACTACTATGTCGAACAGGTTTTCTAGGTCTAGCCTTTCCATCACTCTATTGATGCATGTTCTGCTATTATTCGAGACTAGGGCGATCCTATATCCGATCAGCCTAAGCTTCGTTAAGACCTTTCTCGCTCCCGGTCTGAGGCTCGCTTTTTCGGCAGCCTCCATCTCATAGGGTTTAAAGCTTTCCTCGAGAACTTGTCTTAAAAAGCCTCTATCCACCGCCCGATATCTTTCGAGATAGGTTATGATTAGCTCGGCGGGCTTCCTCGAACTTATCCTACCCGGATCTATCCCAAGCTCCTTTAATCGCTTAAGGAAGTCTCGTTTAGCCTCGGCTATCCGTAGGCTTGAGTCTATAATCGTTCCATCGAAGTCGAAGAGTATTGATTCGATGTTCATCGGGTTATCGTTTATGATTTTGAGGAGGTTTAAATGGTTTCTGCCAGAGGAAGGGTTAAATGGAGTATTCTGGCTTATATGAGGCTGATGACCGCAGCCATAATCGGCGTCGGGATGACGAAGTTTGGTCGAAATTTAGAGCATCAGCTTCCCGAACTGGCTTTCCAGGCGATCGAGGATGCTCTCAGGGATGCCGGGGTGGATAGGAGGGATATAGGATATGTCGCGTTCGGGAATGTAGGCGGGTGGAGCGGGGAGTTCTTCCCGCTTCCAATAGTATGCGAGTATGCGGGGTTAAGTCCGAGGGGCGGGATGAGGGTTGAGGCTGCATGCGCTTCCGGGAGCGCTGCCCTAGCCGTCGCGTGCATGGTCGTCGAGTCCGGCTACGCGGATATAGCGTTGGCCGTAGGAGCTGAGCGGATGAACGAGCTTCCAACCCCTCAGGTCGTTGAGCTTCTGGGTAGGGGCGGAAACTTCTTCTGGGAGTTCGAGAATTTCGGCTTAACCTTTCCAGCATACTACGCCTTATTCGCGACAGCCTATATGCAGGAATATGGGGCGACCGAGGAGGATCTCGCCAAGATAGCTGTGAAAAACCATTACTATGGCTCGATGAATCCTAAAGCCCAGTTCCAGAAGAGGATAACCGTCGAGGATGTATTGAACTCAAGGTATATCGCCTGGCCTCTAAAGCTATACGACTGTTCTCCGATAACCGATGGAGCGGCTGCAGCCGTAGTCGCCTCCGAGAAGATCGCGTCAAAGCTTACCGATACGCCGGTCTGGGTGAAGGCGCAGGGGGTCGCGACCGGAACAGCGAATCTAACCATGAGGAAGAACCTCCTATCCTTGGAAAGCGTCGTCGAGGCGGCTAAGCAAGCTTACCAAAAAGCCGGAATAGAAGACCCTTTGAAATCCTTCGACCTAGCGCTCGTCCACGACTGCTTTACGATAGCGGAGATCCTAGCCTACGAAGATCTCGGATTCGCCAAACGCGGCGAAGGCTATCTGCTCGCGAGAGAGGAGCAGACCTATATCGGCGGCGTAATCCCAGTCAATACCGATGGCGGGTTAAAGGCTAAAGGCCATCCGATAGCCGCGTCAGGCCTCGGGATGATCTACGAGGCTGTCAGGCAGCTTAGGCAAGAGGTTGAGAGGGGTAGGCAGGCGCCGATAGAAAAAGGCCAAGTCCTAGTCCATAACGTTGGCGGGACAGGCCACTTCGCCTACGTAACGATCTTAAGCCTTGAGAAGCCTTAGAAATCCATCGCATTATAGATTTCTGGAGGCAGCCCCGGACACTGCTTATCGAGATGGTATTTGCTTAGCTTTATCTGGGCTTTCAGCAGCCTCTTAAACTCGTTCATCGAGAGATGGGTTGTCGGCATAAGCTCCTTCAACCTCTCTTCTGATAAGCCCTCGACCTCGACCGGGATTAAGACCTTCTCGCCCCAGACCGGGTGAGGCTCATACTCGACGGCACCCCTAGCCGCTTGGAGGATGAATAGCTCGGTCTCCTCGATCGTCGGAGATGTTCCGCCAACAGGCTTCATGGTTCCATCCGGCGCCTTCCTAAAGATCGGCTGAGGGACTTCGAGATCCTCTTCGCCGAGCCTAATCTTAACCCACTCGTATTTCGCCACGATCCTGCCCGTCGTATTGAATTGATAGACCTCTATCGGATCGCCCTTCTCAATCCTCTTCTTCATGATCTCGTAGAATCTTAGGACGTGCTTGGTCGATGGAACACCCATCGTGAATGGCTTACAGTATCTCGTCGAGAAGATTACGCCGACGGCATCCTTCGATTGGGCTGGATGGCCTATAGTTCTACCATCCGCCAGCACCTTCGCCGCGAAAGCCGGATCCGTTATCTTAACCCACGCATAGTCCGTGAAGTAGCCCGGCGAGATGAAGATCGCCATGTTCAGCGGCCCGCTCGACTCCACGTCTCCACGGAAGTATCCGGTGTCCTCTAGGAAGAAAACTGATCGAGCGTTGCGGTTAAACATGCTATGATATTGGTAGAGCTTCCCGGCTAGCGATGGGTTTCCGTTCTCGTCGAATTCGGTGTTTTCGTGTAATGCTCTCGGAGACATGGCGGCCCTCCAGATCGCGACCTGCCGCCTATCAACATTCTCGGTCTTGGTCCATGAGCCGCGTTCCGAGCCGATGACCTTATCCTCGAAGATCGCGATTATATCATCGTTCTTGATCTCCTGATCTTTCACGTAGTCTAGGGGGTTTATCCCGAAGTTCTCGATGTAGGCTTTGACGTTCTCCTTATCCCATACGTAGAAGCCGTGGGTGGATTTTCCGGAGCCTGTCAGCCCCCAGATGCATAAAACCATCCTCTTCTCGCTTCCATCCTTACGCTTTACCGTGAATTCCCGGAGAGCGGCGTGCTCTCCAACCCCTCCACGCTTATAGACGTGGAGTATCCAGTGGCTTAGAAATCCTTTCTTAACCTCGCCTTGATAGGAGGAGCAGGTTACTATCGTATAATCGTGATTCGGAAATCTCAAGACCATTAGGAGGTGGCCGGTCTCCGGATTAACCGGATTACCAAGATAATGCGGTATGCAGAAGAGCTCGACCTCAGGCTCCTTGGAGGGGTCTCCTGGAAAGGCTATCTGGCTCCACCTATAGGCGATATCCGGGAACTGGGGATCGCAGTAGAGCCTGCATCGAAGCTCGACCCGGCTCCCCGGCTTACCGAGAATTCCATCAACCTTGATTAACGGCCCCTGCGCTAGGATATGCTCTAAGACTCGGCGCATTAGAAGCTTATGCTCCCATCTAAGATCCTCATCCTTCTCTATCACGGCGGTCCCGGCCTCGGATCTATGCCAGATATTCGACGCCCAGCCGAGGGCGCCGTTCCTATACTTGATGGCATAGAGCTTTGCACGCTCGAGCAGGTCCGGCGGATTATCGAG
>CAYNFG010000051.1:0-3100 GCA_964396455.1 uncultured Nitrososphaeria archaeon
ATCTGCTTCCTATAAGCCTTCTCCGAAGAGCTTGACAATCCTCTTACGCTCATTCTATAAGCCCCTTAAAGATTTAATCGGCTAATTCTCCGAATTTTTCCTCGGCTAGATATCGAAAAATTTTAATCAGGGCTTCAAAAGCTTCTTGTATGAGATTTTTCGAGGTCGGCGGTGTCAAGTATCTTCATCTTTCTTGGAAGGATATTGAGGAGCTTGCAGAAAAGCTTGCTGATAAAATTGCCTACGATTATGAGCCTGATATCCTCGTCGGCATTCTCAGGGGAGGGGTGACTGTTGCGCATCTCCTTTCAGATCTTCTAGGCTTTAGGGTGATTTATCCGATCGGCTGCAATAGCTATGTTGATGTTGCTAAGCGTTTTAGCGTTAGAGTCTATAGTCCTTTGGCGTTAAGCGATCTTTCCGGTAAGAAGATTCTACTCGTGGATGATGTTGCGGATGAGGGGCTAACCTTGAAAGCTGTGATCGAGCAGGAGCTGTCTCCGAAGAACCCGGATGAGGTTAGGGTTGCCACATTACATATGAAGCCTTGGTGCAGGTTTAAGCCGGATTATTACGTCCAGCTGACTGATGCATGGATAATCTATCCTTGGGAGAGGCGTGAGGTGGTTCGGCAGGTTGCGAGCAAATTCATAGAGCATCTTGGGGAGGAGAAGGCGTTAGAGGAGCTTGCAGCCATACTAGAGTCGGATGTGGAGAAGGCTAAGAAAGTCCTAGCCTCCACCCGTAATCCACCGATAACGGAATAGGTTTAATTTTTCGTCTAGACCTCCTTCCCCAGAGGGCGGGGCTTGAAGATCTACGCAGAGGTATATGGCTGTGCTGCTAACGTCGCTGATGCTGAGATAGCCTTAGGTATTCTAGGCGAGAGGGGGCATGAGATAGTTTCGAGACCGGAGGATGCCGACATCCTGATAATCTTTACATGCGTCGTTAAGAAGCCGACGAGCGATAGGATGCTCTATCGGATAGCGAGGCTACATGAGTATGGTAAAAGGCTTATCGTCGCCGGCTGCATCACCCCGGGGGAGCCGGATAAGGTCAGAGCCATCGCGCCCAACGCCGTAATGGTTCACCCGAGAGCTATAACGAGGATCTGGGAAGCTGTCGAGAAGGGCGTTAGCCTACCAGCCCCCCTAGATGACGTCAAGCTAGGCTATCCAAGGCATAGGAAGAACCCTATAATCGCCATAATCCCGGTCTCAGAGGGCTGCTCCTGGAGGCTCTGCAGCTTCTGCATAGTCGCTAGAACGAGAGGGGCTTTCAAAAGCTATCCGATGGATCTGATCGAGGAGGAGGTTAGGAGATCCGTTAGAGAGGGTGTGAAGGAGATCTGGCTGACGAGCCAGGACATGGGAAGCTATGGAATAGAGTCCGGGAGGAGCATGCTTCCCGATCTGATCAAGCGGATAGCCGGGATCGAAGGCCGATTCTTCATAAGAGTCGGCATGATGAACCCATTATACATCTACCCCGTTAGGAGAGACCTCGCAGAAGCATATCTATCCCAAAAAGTCTTCAAATTCCTCCACCTACCAGTCCAGTCCGGATCGAATAAGGTTTTAAGAGAGATGCGGCGCGGCTATACAGTCGAGATCTTCAGACGGATAGTCGATGAGATGAGATCTAGGATACCCGATATCACCCTCTCAACAGATATAATCGTGGGGTATCCGACCGAGGATGAAGACGACTTCGAGGCGACGATAAGGCTTGTCGAAACGATTAAGCCCGATATGATAAACATCTCAAGATTCTTCGCCAGACCGGGAACCCCGGCAGAGAAGCTTAAGCCTCTGGATCCGAGGGAGGTTAAGCGGAGGAGCAGGATTCTAAGCGAGATAGCTAGGGAGATCGCCTTAAGGAATAACGAGCGATGGATCGGATGGAATGGATACGCGATAGTCGATGAGATAGGCGAGAGGGGCGAGGCGATCGCGAGAAACATAACCTATAGACCCATCATAATCCGAGACAAGCCGGCAAGAGAATTATTTGGAAGGATCGTGGAAGTCGAGATCGAGTCCGCCAGACCCTACTGCCTGATGGCGAAGCTTAAACGCGTTACAGAGCCTCAGGAAATAGCAGTAATAAGCTAAAAGATCCAAGTTAGATGCGGATGCGATACCGCGACATAAAATTCGACGCGATAGTAATTCATTATGGCGAGATCACCCTGAAACGAAGTAAGCGTGGGAGATTCGAGCGAATCCTCCAAGAAAACATTAGAACCATGACGGGGCTGCCCGTTAAAAGGCTGCAGGGCAGATTCGTAATAGAACTGGAAGAAGAGAGACCCTTGGAGAGCCTTCTGGAGAGGATTGGCAAGATCTTCGGGGTAGTCTGGTATGCGCCGGCGATAAAAGCGGGATCTCTTGAGGAGCTTCAGGAAAGGCTTTTGGAAGCGATCTCGATGCTTAAGCCTAGGAGTCTAAAGATAGATACTAGGAGAAGCGATAAAAGCTTTCCAATAACGTCTATAGAGGTCTCTAGAAGGATTGGCAAGTATCTGGCATCGGAGTCCGGCGTAAGAATCGATCTAAAAAATCCGGAGGCCCGAATCTTCATCGAGATAACCGAGGACGGCATCTATGCCTCGTTCGAGAAGCTGAGGGGGCCTGGAGGTCTGCCGCTGGGATCATCTGGAAGAGTTTTAGGATTATTCTCCGGAGGAGCTTACTCCGCCTTGGCATGCTGGTTCATGATGAAGAGGGGGTGTAGGGTTGATTTATTGCATCTATGTCCCGCCCGGGGAGACGTGTTACTGGAATCCGATTTTAGAAGATGCCTTGATAAGATTCTTGAATACTCGCCCACGCTTAAGCTATTCCTCGCATCGGATCAGCCGTTCATGAGATATGCGGATAAAGTTCCGTCAGACGTATTATCCCTGTTATTCGGAGAGTTCATGCTTAGGGTTGGTGAGGGGGTCGCCGAACACTATAACTATCCGGGAATAGTATTGGGATCGAGGGCTGGAAGCTCAGGAGACGTTGAAGATCTCTCGATTCTCCTCGTTGATAGGCGGCTTCCAGTCTATACCCCGCTTATAGCATTCTCCGAGGATGAGCTTCGGAGGCGG
>CAYNFG010000051.1:3200-4666 GCA_964396455.1 uncultured Nitrososphaeria archaeon
CCTCGGAAGCATTACATCGCATCTGATCTCTCCGATTCTCGCCAGCCTCTGGAACTCATATGGGTTCTCGGTGTGGATCGGTATGAGCTTCCTCGGCTTAACCTCATTTATCATCTCGATTATCGTCTCTCTATCGGCGTGACCTGATGAGTGAGCTTTCCTCATATCGAGCCTAAGCAGATTTACCCACCGTTCAAACTTGCTCCACTCTATCTCCTGCTCCTCGTCGTGAGGCTCGCTAGTGGATACTATTATTCTCGACCCCGGCTTAGGCTTTATCTGGGCTAGCTCGAGGACGTAATCGAGCCCGCTCATTATAAGGAGGTAATCCTCCTGCCTTCTAGAAATCTCCTCAGGCTTAATCAGCTCCCCATCCCTCCTCCCCTCAACCCTATCAAGATAAACTCTCCTTAACCAGCTTCGATAGTATGGCGAGTTCAGATCATATCCGAATCCTCCTAGAGATCTTCTCTCAAAATATATCCCCACATTCTTTAGGCTTGGAAGTTTTATCTTCGTCCCCGAGTCGGAGAGCTTGTCTATGAGATGGGCTGATCGCGGATATATAACCGGAATTCTATCAAGCTTCTCGGAGAGCTGGATAAGATCTCTTATCCGATCTATATCCGTCGCAGAAACCATTACGCATACGAGCTTGTCGGGCTTTTCCGAGGCATAGCGCTCAATCTCCTCCGAGACCTCTGCCTCCGAGATCCTTATCGATGAATCTATCCTAGTCCCCTCCATTATCAGATAATCGACGCCCTCTATCTCCTCGACGAATTTATCCGTAAGCCCCTTCAGAATACCATGTCTTCGAATATCGCCCGTATACGCTAGGGAGGCTTCCTCGATCAGGAATCCGAAGGATGCTGGTATCGAATGATCTATCGGATAGGGTATTATGCTTAGAGGCGCACCCGCTATTCTAGAGCCCTCCTCAAATATCTCGACCGGCCTCTCCTCCCTCTGAGCCCTCCTCTCCCTCCTATCTTTTATCTGGAGAACCTCCGCCTCGACGTCGGCTATTGCGGAGGCTTCAAGCACGGCCTCCATAATAGTTTTCATAGAATTGCTTATCGCTATCCCAATATTCCTAGATAGAAATCCTATTGATCCATAATGATCGAGGTGAGCATGAGAAATTATGCATAAGGATGCTTCCAGTCTCTCACCTCGATCAAGTAAAGCCTTAACCCTCTCATCAACCTCGAGTAGATCCTCTCGATAAATTCCGGAAACTCTTGGCAGGATCTCGGAATAGAGATAGTAGTAGAGTCTATTGGCGATCGTTAAGGCTCTATAACCGAGAACATACTCCCTCCTCTTCCTCATATTAACCCCAAAATCTAGGAGAATGGACTCTCCACCAGCTATCAGAGCGATCTTATTACCGCCCACGCAATTCGCTCCATCTAAAACCCTTAGCTTAAAACCCGCCATCCATAAGCTAATCCGAATCGAAT
>CAYNFG010000052.1:0-4615 GCA_964396455.1 uncultured Nitrososphaeria archaeon
TCGTAGTAGTATGTTAGGTGGCTCGCCCTATCGAATAGGAAGCTTCCCTTGAACAGGTATCGCTTCCCATTTAGGATGAGTTCCGCCGTCATCTCCCCTATGTCCCAGAATCCTCCCCAGATATCGATGTCCTTCTTGTTGAAGGTTATTCCATGCACTATGAATGGGCCATCCCATCTACCCATCCAGAAAGTCTTCCCCATCGCCTTCCCAATTATCTTTAATCTCGGCCCATCTCCTTCAATCGGCTTTATCTCGTGAATCCATAATCTCTTCTCATGATCATAGGTCAGGGTTTGGATATATCTGTGGGAGGCGTCATAGTTGTAGACCGTCACCTCCTCCTCATCATAATACATCGGTGAGTAGAAGGTTGGGAATGGATAAATCCACTCATCGTTGAGCCAGATTCTTGGTCTGTGGGGTCCTTCCCCTGTAAATGGAAGTCTTCCATGATAAACGAATACATCTCCATCCTCTGATTCTCCATAGGCGACGTAGATGAAGCAGCTCAGCTTCCATCTGGGCTCATTCGACGGATATGCTATGTAACCGTTCTCGCTTTTCACATAAATTGTTCCGATTGGGACGAAGTCGTGGGGCGTCGGGACATCATCTACCATGATGTTACTACTCGTTATCTCCCAGTCTCTCTTTGGAAGGCTTGGAAGTAGCTCGGCTTTCTTCAGGGCTTCAACCGCCTTCTCGAAGAGCTCGACAGCTTCATCCCTCTCTCCATGCTTATAGGCGTCCAAAGCCCTTACATAATGCTCGTGAGCTTTGAAGACATCGTATCCCATCCACCTCTTCCTCGAATATTCCTCCTTGAACTCCTCTATCTGCGGTATACTTGGCTGGATTTTTTCTGGGATGCTCGCTGAGATCTCGCAGCTGAGACAGTCCTCGGGAAGGTTCTGAGAGGATTCTTGGATCTGCTGGAGGTTGAGGATGGCTAGGGTTAGGAGGGATCCCATTATCAAGCCTATGGCGATCATCGCTAATGATTCCTTCGGTTTCACGTCAGATACATGGAGCTGTGTTGATAAAAACGTGGTGAACGATTGGTGCGTAAAGCTTATTATGAGAATGCGGATACTACTATTTCCCCAACCTCAGCCTTGATATCTTCACTATGTCTTTAAAGTCTTCATCATTTGTTAGTAGCTCCTCATTCCTGTTTACGCAGATTGCCGCTATGAACAAGTCTGAAAACGGTTGGCACAGGATAAACTATCCTTCCGGAGAATAGTTGTAAAGCGTCTCTCTGACTGTTGAGATGGTTGTGTTAGATTTCTCCTCCTTGTAATTGGAATCTTAGTTTATCCAATTCTGAGTCTCTGAGGAGCCTCATTAGGAGGAATAGGTGTTTCGTGGTATAGAGTTTTTCGGTTATTGGCTCGCTTTTTCCGAGGTCTCCTCTAGCTTTTTCTTCTATGGTTATTAGTCCGGCTTCTTGGAGTATTTTCTCGGCTTCGTTTAGGGCGGCTTGCATCTCTCCCATCTCGTCTAATCCTAGTCCTCTTATGCTCCAGATCATCATGAGCATATCTTTTAGCTCGCTTTCCCAGGCTGAGCCGTACATTAGTAGGAGAGCTTTTAGCAAGTCTATGGCCGCTTTATCTGTCTTCGACTCCTCTTGCCTTTGTAATAGGTCTCGGATCTTTTTCTTGGGTTCGCTTTCCAAGTCTTATCCGCTGAGGTTGATATTCGGCATGTCTTTTAAATGTTTTAGGGGAGGTTTTGCGGATTAGGATATTTAAGCTCTCCTTGCCGGAGAATATTCGGGTTAGTGTGAGGGTGGAGCCTATGCTTAGGGAGGTCTCGGCTGGAGCCGTCCTATTCTATACCGATGATTGGAGTGTTATCGAGTATCTCTTGCTTCATTATGAGGCTGGCCACTGGGATTTCCCGAAGGGGGCTATTGAGCCTGGCGAGACAGAGCTCGATACGGTTAGGAGGGAGGTTTGGGAAGAGACCGGCATAAGCGGTATAGAGATAATTCCGGGGTTTAGAAGGATGATACATTATTTTTACCGGAAGTCTGGGCAGCTTGTAAGGAAGACGGTCATCTTTTATCTCGCTAGATCTCCGACTAAGAGCGTTACCTTATCATATGAGCATGTGGGCTACGCGTGGCTCGGCTATAGGGATGCTTTAAGGAGATTAACTTTTAAGACGGCTAAGGATACTCTCCGGGAAGCTCATGAGTTCCTTCTCCAAAACTCAAAGCTATTACGTCGTGAAAGGTCTTAGGGGAAGTGAAAACGGTATGAGGAGGTTAGGCCGAGTAGGGCTTTTCATAATCCTTCTCGCGCTTCTCTCGGCTTCTTCTATTATCTATCCGATCTATGCGCAGAACGCCGAGGCATCCCTAATAGTCCGGGTCCTCGATCCCTTAGGAAACCCTTTGGATGGGATCGAAGTTCATCTGGTAAAGGGCGCTGAGGTAAGGAAGTTCGTTACGAACTCGACCGGATATGCGGAGTTCAGGCATTTGACCGCCGGAGAGTATCTGGTTCAAGCAAAGCTCGACAATATAACCTTGGCCGAGAGGCGGGTTAGGATACCCGACGTGGATAAGATGGACTTAACAGCGCTTATCAGCGTTATCAAGCTCCGGATATTAAATCTGGATGGTAAGCCTGTTGCAGGCGTTAAGCTTCTCCTGAGGAGCGAGGGAGGCTATGAGAAGACCGCCGAGTCTAATAAGCATGGTCTCATCAGGCTGGAGAGAATACCTTATAGCGAGCTTAAGGGAGCGGGATCCTATAGCCTAGAGCTTAAGCTGAAGGAGACGACGATCTACAAGGATAGGATAAAGGTCGCCGAGCCGATTATATCGAGAAATATCAGCGTCCCGCTTCTAAGCCTTAAGCTCACCCTAGTAGATCTTGAAGGAGAGCCTGTTCCGAGGATAACGTTTAAGCTCTCCTCAAAAACCTATACTGCAGAACGCAAATCTGGGAATGGAACAGCGTTTTTCGAAAATATACCATCATCCGAGCTTGAGGATGTAGGATACTATACGGTTAATATCACTATGAGAACCGAGGCCGGGGACATGCTCGTTTATTCTGAGAAGCGGAGCTTTACAGAGAGTCAAAGTCTATCGCTTATCGCAGATCTAGCAAGAATAATCGTTAAGGTGATTGATGAGGAGGGAACTCCGATTAAGAATGTTAAAGTCAGTTTGAGCAACTCGCTTCTGGCGAACTTTACATCCGGAGAAACGGATAAGGATGGAAGGATTGAATTCAGGAGGGTACCTCTCAGCAGGGATAGGGTGAATGCTGGAACATATATTATCCAAGCGTTTAGGGCTGGGAGAATTATTGGGGAGAAAGAGCAGGAAATTCTAGAGGTGGGCGAGACCATCCTATTAAAGGTGAGGAGGGGATCTGTGAAGCTTAGGTTCTTGGACTATCACGGAAAGCCTCTCATAGGCTATATGATCTCCTTAACCGATATCCTAACCCGAGAAACCGTTAACAGCACGACAAACGAGCTTGGAGAAGCATCCTTCAAAATCTTCTATGGACCCTATGAGCTGAGAGTCTATAGAGCCGATGGACAGCTGATCTATTCAAGGTTCATAGACCTTAGGCAAAAGTCCGTAGAGCTTAAGCTCGATGAAGTAAACTTCCCATTAAGGATGCTGGTTACTGACTCGTTTGGCAATCCCATTACTTCAGGTCTTATAAGAGTCCGCCTTGGGGAGGAGACCCTCGTAGAGGAAAGACTTTCTGGAAAGGAGCTGATACTCGAAATGCCATATCCGGCTGAACTGACTTTAGAGGTATATTCTGATTCTGGCGACCTCATCCAGCGTGAAAGAATCTACGTTAATGAGCCTGGATCTAAGACCATAAGGCTGGGAGATTACCTACAGTTTGGAGGGCTTCTACAGCTCGAGGTTCTCGGCTTCGGGATAGCTTCCCTACTAGCTCTTCTAGCCATAGCCTGTTCGGCAATTCTATTATTGAGGAGGGTTAGGAGAAAAGGCTAATAACCTCGTGGCTTCAATTTTTATGAGCCTACTTGACTCAAAGTGAGGAGGCTAGGAAGGATAAGCCTGAATGGACTCTGAGTAGAAGCCCAACGGAAATCTGTAATCCGCAATGCAGGTACTTTAGATGTGGTAGGAGGATGCTTGACTTCAAGCGGAATCCGCCTTGGTGTAATTGGGTTGGGGCGCCCTGCACGGGATATAAATGCAATTACGCGTTCTGCGTTCAGAGGAAGCTTTTGCCTGATGGTAGATGCGCGCTCTTCGTGAAGCGTAGGACTGAGGAGAGGGAGCAGCCTGAAGCCTTGGAGGCGGGATTTAAGATAGGAGCGCCTGATAAGGTTAGGAAGAAGCTTGATAGATTCGGGGTCTAGGATCTTGAGACCATTAAGCCGGATATGATGATTAAGATTCCTCCAAGAATATCTTGAGGGCTGGGGATTTGATCTAGGAAGAGGAGTCCGAATAATGTTGCGCTTGCTGGCTCTAGATAGGTTAGGATTACAGCTTTATGAGCTTCTATCATTCCGAGGCCGTAGAGATAGAGAGTTACGGCTGAGCTAGTATTCACCATGCCGAGGATTAAGAGTAGGATCCAGGCAGAGGGGC
>CAYNFG010000053.1:0-4610 GCA_964396455.1 uncultured Nitrososphaeria archaeon
GCGAGCTTCTGCTCCTTCTCCCCCTTACTCATATCTATAACAACTATGCCCTTATCCTTTGCCTCGGCGAGTATCCTCCAAGGCTCGATCGTTCCTAGGAATCTCTCAACCTCCTCCTCCGTTATCAGCTCGAACGCCGAGTCTAGTCGATCGAGCCAGAGCATCCCGGTCTCACGCTTAACCCTCTCAGCATTCTGCTGGAGTATCATCTTAGCATGCTGGTATATCTTCTCTCGAGCCTCCTCCGGAGATTTACCACGCCACTCAACACTCCTAAGAGCTCTCTCGACGGCCATGGATACAGGGTTATCCTCCCTATCCAAGTATCCGAAGTTCTTCGTAAGCTGGCTGAAGTATCTCAAGACCGTCGAGTCATCAACCTTAATCTTATCCAAAGGTATCGTGTTCTCGAAGTATGGCGCGTAGTCGCTTCCCTTCCAATCCATTACGATTACGCTATATCCCGCCCTCCTGAGAAGCGGTATAACCTCATATCTCGCGAGATAGCTCTTACCAGAACCCGTTACCCCAAATATCCCGATATGATAGTTGATATACTGCTTGAGAACCGGAACCTTCCAGCTAGGCTCAGCCCAATAATGCCCGATATATAGATCGGATCTGCAGAGATACCTCATCGGATCATCTCCGCTGGTATACATCTCGACGAGGGATGTCGGGGCTATTATGAACTTGTTCTGCTCTATCCCATCCTCGCCTATAACGCCGATTATCTCGAGATTAAACGTATAGAACTCTTTCACGCTGCTCGGGGTTCTACCGGTCTTGGCATAGGCGACGCCTGGGGAGAAGCTCGCGGTCTTAACGTTCTCGTTAACCCCTTTCCCTCCCCTGCATATGGCCAATACGTCGCCGCCATTCTTATTCCTAATCACCACTAGGCTCTCATTCCTAACTATCTTCTCCATCCCATCGTATAGGATGACCGATGCCCTCGCCTCGCTCGCCCCGCTCGATACCACGCCGATCGGTATCGGCAGTCTCGAACCACCTCCCCCATAGAGGATGCAACAACGGCTATATAATGTTCTCAGACCCAGCCGAATATGCGATCTCCGGAAAAAGCCTCCTTTCTCCTAAGAAAGGAATCCTTACGGCTCAGCTAAGGCATTTTATCCGAAAATCTACAAAGGCTACTAGTAGGTTAGCAGAGCTTCCTCCGGACACTGTATATCGGCATTCGGTATTATTGCAACCTTGACCTCGGTTTTACCGATCGTAGATGAGATCTCCTCTAAAACCTCTCCCCAATCCCTGATCCATTCAAGCCTCTCGGGATCGGTTATAGGTAGCTGCGGGTCAGCTTCCGGATATTCTGAGTAAATTATGAGCTTGCCGATCTTCTCCGGCCGCTCGGGATGTCTATAGATTGTTCCGAAATTCCTTTTCCCGAATCTTCCATACGCGTAGTGGGTAACTTGTCCTCGTGGATCATTCGCTATTATCACTACTAAAGATCCCTCATGGATGAATGGCGTCCACGCCGAGAGCGTTAGGAGCGCCTCGTTCGCCTTTGCTGATGCGTTTAGAATTATCACATCGTAGTCTTCGGGCTTCTCGCATGAGTATATGCGCCTACCCTTCTCAGATCCTACGATATGCTCTTCTGCGAAGTCTCCGCAGAATACGTCTATCGGCTCATTAAATCCGTTAACATGGATGTCTATCTTGAAATCGAGCCTCGATTTTCTGGCGAATTCCTTAGCATCTTCCACTAGGACGTTTCCTACGACCCTACCCCATCCGGTCGAGCTATGCGGCTTTCTCCCGCCAGCGTATCCGCCTACGATCGCGTGGTTATGATTTATCGCCCCTATGGACGCTATTCCGGGGAGGATTATCTTCGCCCCTCCCCCAAACCCGAACATGGGGTGCGGGACTATGCATCCTATAGCTATCCTAAGATCGCATGAAAGATACTCGCCATTAACCTCTATAGGGGTTCCACGGCTCGTCTCGCCGATGTTCTCGCATCCATGAAACGGGTTATGATTATAGACCGGATACCCTTCCAAGATCTCCTCCCCAAGCTTCTTGGCAAAATCCATCCGATCCATCGCACCATGCGCCCCCGTCGCAGCTATGAACCTTACATGCTCATTTCCTATCCCGGCGGCCTTAAGCTCCTCTAACACGATATGCGCAATAAAGCCGGCTCTAGTAGGTCTAGTATGATCATCGAATACTATCACCACCTCCTCCCTTCCCTCGGCGAGCTTTCGAAGAGGCTTAGACCCAATAGGGTTTCTAAGAGCTTGGAGAATCTTCTCTCGACCTATAGGCTTACCCTTATAACCTCTCATAGGATAGAGTTCGATCTTCCAGCTCGAGGGAAATTCTAGAACCCTCTCCCTCTCCCCGGCCCAGGCGGCTTCAGGTATGGCGACGCGATTAACATTAGGCATTTGAGTTTAAGAAGAATCTTCTGCGGATTAAATATTGTCTCTTTTGCCTCGACCAATCTACTTAAGCCGAGCCTCCAGCCTATCAGGGTGATGGCCGTAAAGCTTAAGAGGTTTAAGAGGAATCCGATCCTAGCTCCTCGCGGAGATGATTGGGAAGCGCTAGCAGTCTTCAACTGTGGAGCGATAAGGCTCGGAGATAAGATCCACATCCTTTACCGCGCGGTGGGAGACTATGTTAAATATGCCTCCAGCCTAGGCCACGCTATTCTCGACACGAGTCTAAACCTCCTTGAGAGGAGTAGCCACCCAGTACTAACCCCTAATCTAAAGCTCTGGGAGCTCTCGATAGAAGATCCTAGGATAACGATGATCGATGGCGAGATATATGTAACCTATGTCACGACTATTACCCCGGCTCCTCCATGGCCTATTAGGCGGAAGCTCGGCTTACCAAAACCCCAGCAAGCATATTCTAGATGCGCGGTAGCCTCGACGCAAGACTTCAAAGAGTTTAGAAGGCTCGGCTCCATCACACCTTACGATGCCGAAGAGAGAAATCTCGTCCTCTTTCCAGAGAGATTCGGCGGAAGATATGCAGCCCTCCATAGGCCGATAAACTGGGTGGGGGCCGGCTATCCCACAAATCGCCCTGGAATATGGTTTTCCTGGCTGGACTCGATACCGGGAGTAATGTATGATCATAGGCTCTTGATGAAGCCTGAGCAGAATTGGGAATATAAGAAGATCGGGGCGGGCCCGCCTCCTATAAAGACCGATAAGGGCTGGCTACTAATCTATCACGGAGTTGATGAGGACGAGGTTTATCGAGCTGGCGCAGCTCTTCTCGACCTCCGAGAGCCTTGGAAGGTAGTGGCAAGACTTCCAGAGCCAATCTTAGAGCCTGAGGAGGATTACGAGAAGGTGGGCGACGTCCCTAACGTCGTCTTCCCAGAGGGGGCGGTTCTAGTGGAGGATGAGCTTATAGTCTTCTATGGCGCCGCCGATAAATACTGCTGCGCCGCCAGCATAAATATCAGCGACCTACTAGATGAGATGCTCCGATGAAGATAGGGATGCTATCGAGATGGAATACGGCATGCGGCGTATCCCTTCATGCAGAGCTAGTTGGAAGAGAATGGGTTAAAATGGGGCATAAGCTAATAGTGTTCGCGCCAAATAATATCCGGCCGGTCGGCAGAGATGAAGGATACGTCTATAGATGCTTCTCGGATGAAGGAAACGGCTCAGGTAAGCCATTTCTAGATCCAACACCATTCCTAACAGAGGATTACGAGATATTCGTCGCCCAGAGAATTGAGTGGGCGCCGATAAAGCTCCTAAAGGAAATCTTCCCAGAGATAAGGAGAAGAGCCAGAACGGTCTACGTGGTGCATGAGCGGAAACCGCCGACGAACCCGATCTTCTACGAGTTCGACTGGGATGCGATAGTCTGCTTTGACGAACGATATAAGAGACAATGGTCTAGGATCTTCCCAGAAAAGATCCGGATCATACCATATCCGGTCCCGAAGATTCGAAGAGGAGACAAGCTCGAGGCGAGGAGAATCCTAAACCTGCCGCTAGAGGAGAAGATAATATTCAGCTATGGATGGGCACCAGAACTCCACGTAACGCCAATCTTACCCCACCTAAGCGATCTCGCGAGAAACCACCAATTCACCTATCTAGTCCTAGTAGATCCAAATGCGGTAGACAGGATAAAGCCCGAGGACTTTATGATCATAAGATATGAGAGACCGACCCTAGAAAAACTCTACACCTATCTCCACGCAGCGGATATCTGCCTAATACATAAGCAGCCAGAAGAAGTAAGAGAAGGAGAAATAGTGGTCTCGAGCTCGGTTCTAACGTGCTTAGGAGCATTAACCCCGATACTCACATCGGATACGGAATTCGTATCATTCCTAGATAAGGAGGTGATAAAGTATCGCGATGCACGGGAGCTGAAAAAGATCCTAGCAGAAATACTCGAAGGAAAATACGATCTCGAAGAAACCATAAGAGCTGCAAGAGAATACGCTGAGAAAAATTCTCAGACAGAAATTGCGAGGAGGTTCATCAGATTATTTGAGGAGATCTGAGGACGGGTAAGTTCAAGCATGAGGGAGATGGTGCGGGGGGTGGGATTTGAACCCACGAACCCCTACGGGACAGGAGCCTCAG
>CAYNFG010000054.1:0-4488 GCA_964396455.1 uncultured Nitrososphaeria archaeon
CTCCTCCTATCCTCCTCCAAGACCCTTTGAGCCTCCTCGAGGAGATCTCCCCTGCTACCCATCCCTATCGCTAGGCCGAGCCACTCGTTCCCGGTCTTCCCACAAGCATTTAGAAGCGATGCAAACTCCCTCGCATCCCTCAGATAGGTCCAAGGCTCCTCCCGGACGAGCTCATAGACGCATCCTATGAGCTCTCTCGCTATGCTGGGTGGAAGCCCTAGCGAGGCGAGATGCTTTAGGATCCCGTTGTAGAGCTGTTTCTTTTCTTCCTCGCTTAGCTCGGCTAGGACTCGCCATCGGTCATCCTCTTTTATCTTTATGCCGATCTCGGTTAGGAGGCTATAGGCGTTGGCCTCGTTCCCCGAGATCCCGACTATAAACGGGTTCATCGTGCTTGCGAGGGCTACGTGGAGAGGCTTATAGCTTCGGCCATAAAGCAGGAGATCCTCCTCGATTCTAAGCAGATCGTTCTCGACCGCATCCTTCACTATTAGCTCATTAAGCCCGTGAAGCCTCCTCCTATCACCCCTATCCTGGAGATCTCCTAGGGCGCCTACGACGGCTATGGGCGAGAGCTTTACATTCTCCTCGTTAAGCGCTTTTGCCACGAGATAGACTACTCCAGCCCCGCTAATCTCCTCAGCCCCATTTATGCCATATAGATGAGGATTTAGCTGGAGAATATTCTCGGAAGCCTGGCCCATAGGCTCATGATGATCCAGGATTATCGCCTGCCTATCCTTAATCATCTCCGAGACCTCGGCTAGATAACCACTCCCCATATCAACTAAAATAGGGATACATCTCTCCGGAAGCTCTCCCAGATTCTTTAAGGCTTCATCAGGGCCCTTAACGGCTCTCGTGGTAAAGCGCGCATTCTCCCGGAGAAGCATGGTGGAGCATATCGCTCCAGCAGCCAACCCATCAGCATCATTATGGCAGATAACCATGAAGGAGAAGCCCTCATCTATAATAGATCTTATCCTATCAGCGATCTCGCCAGCCTTCGAGAGAAACCCAAGCTCATCCCTAAACTTGTCTAGAGTCATTTATCCTAGTTCTAGGAGGAGGATGAGCCTAAAATAGCTGATCCTAAAGCGGGGCTACCTGTATGCGTAGACAAGCTCCGGCTCCCAGTCTGGCGGAAGCTCGCCTACCCGCTTATAATATTTGACGAGCCTATGGATCTTGGCCTCGACGAGCTGGAGCCTATGCCGGTTATACTTGTCTCCCTTATGCTTTGCTAGGTGGGCTCTCATCCGCCTAGCCTTCTTAAGCAGGTTATCGAGATCTTCGGGAATTTGGGGAAGCAGGTTATTCTCCTTGAGGATCTGCTTAATGGTCTTCCCGGTTATCTGCTTGACTAGGGGGATTCCATGCTGGTCTCTTAGTAGGACACCTATCATGCTCGGCGGATAGCCCTCCTTAGCGTATTTTACGACTAGAGCCTCAACCTCCTCCGGGGTTACCTTAAGCCATGAAGGAGGGGTCTTGCTTATAGGCCGCTTAGAACCCGATTTCCCACGACGCCTAGCATGCATCCGAGCCATTTCCTAGCCTGCTCTAAAGGGGTAAGCCGCCTCTTTAAAAACGTTGAGACTAGCCAGTCCGGCATCCCAGATCTTTGAAAGGTTCTTACATCGGCTTGAGAAATCCTATCCCTGAAGGGGGGAGGGGTTGGCTTCCTCGATCATAGTATGCGTCTCGATTCATCATGGGAATACTCTCAAGCTTGCGAGGGTCTTTGCAAAGGTCTTGAACGCGGAGATCGTGAAGCCCGATGAGATTATACCAGAAGATCTGGGAGATTATAGGCTTGCGGGATTCGGCTCTGGAATATATTTTGGAAGACATCATAAAAGCCTGCTCGAGTTCGCCGAGAAAGCCCCGGAGACCTCCGGTATGCCGGCATTCATCTTCTCGACAAGCGGGCTACCCCGAATACCAATCCTACACGATTATCATAAGCCCCTTCTCAGGATGCTTAGGAGGAAAGGCTTCCGGATAGTAGGCGAGTTTAGCTGTAGGGGATATAATACTCATGGAGTATTGGAGAAGCTTGGCGGAATGAATAGGGGGAGGCCGAATGAAGAGGATTTAAGACGGGCTGAGGCTTTCGCCGATAACCTCCTCAAGGTTATAGAGGGGTAGAGTCGGTTTAAATGGATCCGGGGAGAGGCTTAGTCTCGGAGGATGCATCTCTGGATCGGCATAGACGATACCGATTCGAAGAAGGGCGGCTGCACGACGTATATAGCCGCGGTTCTCATAAGGAGGCTTGAGCGGCTCGGCGTAAGGCTTCTAGGCTATCCTAGGCTTATTAGGCTAAATCCGAACTGCCCGTATAAGACGAGGGGTAATGCAGCGATCTCCATGAAGCTGGAGGCCGAGTCGATAGAGCCTCTCAAGAAGGTTGTCAGAGAGGTCGTTGAAGAGTATTCGGAGCTCGATGAGGGGGCTGAGACAGGCATCGTATTCCATCGAGGAGAGCCGGATCATAGGCTTCGAGAATTCTACTGGAGGGCTGTCAGGGAGATCATACCGCTTGAGGATGGATTTAGCCTCGCAAGAGAGATCGGGGCGGAGATGATATACTATGGCGATGGGAGGGGGATAATCGGAGCATTAGCAGCGATAGGAGCAGACCTCGGTAAGGGCAAAACCTACGAGCTCATAGCCCATAGAACCAGAGAATATTGGGGGACCGTTAGGAGGATAGATCCAGAATCCGTCTATGAGATGGATAAGGCTACCAGACCATACACGTTCGATAACGTGGATTACGAGACCGGAGAGATAAGGATAGCGCCTCACACCCCCTGCCCAGTCCTCCTCGGGATAAGAGGGGTTAATCCGCAAATCCTCGAGAAAGCCTTCAAGATGCTAAGAATCCATGAACCCGTAGAATATGTTACGATCTTCGAGACCAATCAGGCGACCGACGCCCACTACCAGAAGCTTAGAATCGCCGATCTAAGAGACTCGATAAGCGCGATAGTCGATGGCGTGGTCTCGGAGAAGCCTAGAACGGATATAGGCGGGCACGTATTCTTCAAGCTAAAAGACGAGACCGGAGAGATCCATTGCGCAGCCTATGAGCCTACCAAAAGCTTTAGGAAGATAATCCTACAGCTAATCCCAGGCGACGAGGTAACGGTCTTCGGAGCGGTTAAACAGAAGCCCCAGGGACTAACCTTAAACCTCGAAAAGATTCTGATAAGAAGGCTTGCAGAGGAGATCGTTAGGAGACCGCCATTATGCCCTAATTGCGGGAAGCGTATGAAAAGCCTTGGGAAGGATAAAGGCTATAGATGTAAGACCTGCAGGCTAAAGGTCGGGGAGGACGCCGGAGAAATTATAAAAATTCCGCGAAAGCTTAAACCCGGATTCTACGAGGTCCCACCATCGGCTCGAAGACATCTAACAAAGCCTCTTAGCATCGAGCCGCTACTCGGAGATCACTAGCATCGTTAGGGTGCTTCTAACCTTATCCAGCCTCCGTATGAGGGCGCCCTAGAGGGGGGCTAGGGCGCTATCCTCCAGGAGATTACCTCCTTCAGCTCATCCATGGTATTGCCTTCGACCCTAGCCACGATATCATATACTCCATAGACCGCATACGCTTCCTTCACGTTCGGGATCTTCTTCAGCTCCTTCAAAATCTCCTCTTCACAGCCTATCTCGGTATTTATCAATACGAATGCTGTAGGCATGGTGATAATTTTGTTGATCCAGATAATAAGTTTTTAGAGCGAGAGATGATAAAAGGAAATGGTTTTTAGCGGTGCATTGAGAACCCTCTTTTGGAATGGAAGAAGTTAGAGCGATCTACAACTTCGCATGCGTAAACTGCGGCGGAGAGATAACGGATGCTAGGCTTACCAGGGTTGGGGTATGTGAGAAGTGCTTTAGAGGAGATTCCGGAAGCCTATTGGAAATAGCGGAGCGTCTAAAATCCTCGGGGAAGATCAGGAAGCTTAAAGAATATCTCCGGATCCAGCTCGAGTACGAGCGCTTTAAGAAGTTTTTTGAAAAGGCTTTAGGATTTGAGCCTTGGTCTCTTCAGGAGGTTTGGGCTAAGAGGATTATCTCTGGAGATAATTTTGCTATAGTCGCCCCGACCGGGGTGGGTAAAACGGTTCTAGGATTAATCATGGCGCTCTACCTCTATGAAAAGCATAAGAGATGTTATCTCATAACGCCTAGCAGCATCCTCGCTCAACAATTATACGAGAAGGCTTTGAGCTTCGCGGAGAGAGCTGGGATAAGAAAGACGGAGGATATAGTGGTGTATCATGCGGGCTTGACGAAAGGCGAGAAGGAGGAGGCTCTTAAGAAGATCAAGGAGCTGGATAGAATCCTGTTAATAACGACCGATAGATTCCTCGTGGATCGCGGAGACCTCCTAATGAGCATCAAGCCATTCGACTACGTCTTCGTCGATGATGTCGATTCATTTCTAAAGTCTCCGAAGAACATCGATAAAGC
>CAYNFG010000055.1:0-4431 GCA_964396455.1 uncultured Nitrososphaeria archaeon
GGAGGTCGTGGGTTCGAATCCCACCCGGCCCATTTGCGTTTTACATGCGAAGAATACTCTTCCAGTTACAAAATGTTCTTATTATCGCCGGCGGCTGCTTAGCCCGGGATGGGGATAATAGAGGCAAGGAACCTTACCAAGCGCTTTAACGGTCTCACCGCAGTGGATCACATAAACTTGGATGTTGAAGAGGGGGAGATTTTTGGGTTTCTAGGTCCTAATGGGGCTGGAAAGACCACGACGATAAAGATGTTGACAACCCTCCTTAGGCCGAGTGAGGGAGAGGCCAAGATTTGCGGCTACGATGTCGTCCGGCAGCCGAGCTCGGTCAGGAAGGTGATTGGGGTGGTTTTCCAGGAGCCGGCCCTGGATGATAGGTTGACAGGCTGGGAGAACCTAGACTTCCACGCAAGGCTCTATGGGCTGGATGGGAGAGATCGGGAAGAGAGAATCGAGGAGGTTTTGGAGCTAGTGGGATTAAAGGATCGAGCCCATGAACTGGTTGAGAATTACTCGGGTGGAATGAAGAGGAGGCTCGAGATAGCGCGGGGACTCATACATTGGCCTAGGGTGCTTTTCCTCGATGAACCAACCCTCGGCTTAGATGTTCAGACTCGGAGGGCGATCTGGGAGTACATATTGAAGCTGAATAGGAGGGAGGGGATCACAGTCTTCCTCACCACTCATTACATGGAAGAAGCGGATTATCTCTCCCACAGGGTCGCGATAATAGACCACGGGAAAATACTCGCCGTCGATAAGCCGAAGAATCTGAAGGACATGATAGGCGGAGATATAGTGATCGTGAGCTGCTCCGATCCAAAGCCTTTGGCGCGAGAACTCGGAAAATCGAATTGGGTGAAAGAAGTTAAGGTTCGTGGAGGAGAAGTGAACATCTACGTCGACTTCGGCGAGAAGAAGATACCCGACATAATAATGACAGCCGAAAGACTCGGAGTGGAAATAGAATCAGTCACCCTCAGGAAGCCAACCCTCGAAGATGTTTACCTCCACTTTACTGGAAGAAGAATTAGAGAGGAGGAGGCGAGCGTAGTCGAGAAGATGAGGAATATGAGGGTTAGGGGGAGGTGGAGGAGGTGAATTCCCCGAACCTTCAGGCGATCTACGTGATGTGGCTTAGGCAGATCAAGCTCTTCATCAGAGCTAGGAGCAGGCTGATAGCGAACATAATTCAGCCATTCTTCTTCCTCGCGTTCCTCGGCCTAGGCCTCCGCTCGATAACCCTACCGGGATTATCGAGCGGATTCGGATACCTCGATTTCCTAGCGCCCGGGATGATCGCCATGTCCGTGATCTTCTCGTCGATGTTCGCGGGCATCTCGGTCATCTGGGATAAGCAGTTCGGGTTCCTTAATGAGGTGCTCGTCGCGCCTGTGAGCAGGATCTCTATAGTCGTCGGGAGAACCTTGGGCGGTTCGACGGTCGCGTTGATCCAGGGCTTGATAATCCTAGCTGTCAGCGCGATTCTCGGGGTGAAGATCTCGCTCATCGGCCTCGCTCCCGCGCTCATCTTCATGCTGCTGATAGCATTCTTCGCCGTAGGACTCGGGCTGGGCATAGCCGCGAGACTTCAGGATCCGCATGCATTCCCCCTATTGATGAACCTCATACTCATGCCAGCGGTCTTCCTCTCAACCGCCTTCTTCCCCCTAGAAAGCGTAAATGAGTGGCTGAGATACGTGATCTACATCAACCCGCTCACCTATATGGTCGATGGACTACGCGGATTCCTAGTAGGCATCTCATCGATACCGCTTATCATCGACATCGCGGTTACGATATCGCTGTGCGTCGCCACCACGTTTCTCGGCGCCTACATGTTTAGCAAATCCGAGGCATAGCAGGGAAATTAAGGTAGAGGACCGCGCATCCATGCCGTTTATCTTACTTGATGAGCCTGAGAAAGCTGCTTGAAGGTTCTTCCACGCCATATACGTATTCTTTTGCCCGGGATAAAATTTGGAGAATCTCGCCGAAATTATGGGGTAATTATCTCGTCGGATATCGTCGTATAATATGCTCCACCTAGATGTAGTAGGATTTTGGCCTTCTCAGGTCTATAGATTTCATCGAAGACCCCGCTTTTTGCGTAAGCTTCGAGGACTCTTCCTATAACGAATACATGGTCTCCGGCTTCGACGAGCTTTTCAACCCTGCACTCCAGTACTGCTAAAGCCTCTTCAACATGAGGAGCCTTAACCTTCTTAGATTTCGAGATCGTAAGCCCTGATTCTCTTAGCTTATCCTTACGATCTCTCCCAGAAACGGTTCCAAGGAAGTGTATCTGCTTTGCATATTCCTTGCTCATTATGTTTAGGGTGAATTCTCCGGACTCCTTAATTAGCTCGTAGGTGTATCTTTTGGGCGCTATGGAGACCCCAACGAGAGGCGGGGAGTGGGATACGGGGGTAGTCCAGGCTGCTATCATCCCATTAACCCTTCCGGCCGCGTCTGCGGAGATTACTAGGATTGCCGGCTTTGGATGGAGTAAATGGTAGGCTGATAAAGGTGAGACGTTTACGAAGCCGCCAGCCGACATATCTTCAAGCTCGGATTAGCGCTAGAAGAAGATTTCCCCCATGAGCTAAACTTATTGCCTCGGGCAGCGCCTCTATGGGTGGAGAAGCGCATGCAGAAAGGGCGTAGAATTCTAGTAGTGGATTTCGGAGGCCAATACACGCATCTGATCGCCAGGAGGTGTAGGGAGCTTGGAGTATACTCGGAGATAGTTGAGCCGGAATTCGTCGAGAATGAGCTGGAGAGGGGGGATGTCGGCGGGGTAATACTTTCGGGAGGCCCTAGAAGCGTCTTCGAGCAGGATTCGCCAAGCATAGATCTCAAGCCTATAATGGAGGAGGGTATCCCGATCTTGGGAATATGTTATGGCCATCAGCTTATAGCGAAGCTCATGGGAGGGAGGCTTGAGCGTGGAAGATTTAGAGAGTATGGGAGAACTGGGATCGAGATACTCGAATATGATAGGCTTCTAGACGGACTTCCTAGGAGGTTTAGCGTTTGGATGAGCCATGGAGATACGGTTGTTGAGCCTCCTAGAGGGTTTAGGGTTACTAGTAGGAGTGAGGCTGGGATAATAACCTCGATGAGTAATGAGGCTGAGAAGATCTACTCCCTGCAATTCCATCCGGAGGTAGTTCATACCGAGCATGGCAAGATTATTCTCAGAAATTTCCTCGAGAAGGTTTGCGGGATAAAGCCTTGGTGGAATCCTAGCGATAGAATTAGCGAGATAGTTGAGGAGATCCAGAGGACGATACCGGAGGATGAGAAGGTGATCTGCGCCGTGAGCGGTGGAGTGGATTCGATGACCACAGCGGTTCTAGTCTCTAGGGCTGTGGGCGATAGGCTATACTGCATCTTCGTAGATCACGGCCTGATGAGGAAGGGCGAGCGGGAAAGCGTTGAGCATAGCTTGAGAAGGCTGGGCGTGAGAAACCTGATAATAGTCGATGCTCGGAGAAGGTTTCTAGAAAGATTGAAGGGAGTAGCGGATCCGGAGGAGAAGCGCAGAATCGTTGGAGAGGAGTTCATCAGAGTTTTCGAGGAGGAGGCGTCTAAGATACCCGGCGTTAGATGGCTTGCCCAAGGCACGATCTATCCTGATAGGATTGAGAGCGGTAGGGCTAGCAGGAAGGCCGCCCTGATCAAGAGCCATCATAATGTTGGAGGGCTTCCAGAGCTCATGAAGCTTAAGCTGATCGAGCCGTTGAGAGACTTCTATAAGGATGAGGTTAGGGAGATCGCTAAAAGACTCGGACTGCCGGATGAGATCGTGTATAGGCATCCATTCCCAGGCCCAGGTCTCGCGGTCAGGATTATAGGAGAGGTTACGGAGGAGAAGCTTGAGATATGCCGGGAGGCGAATGCGATAGTCGAGGAGGAGCTTAGGAGAAGCGGCTTATACGAGAAGGTCTGGCAGGGATTCGCCGTAGTCTGTAACGATAGATGGGTTGGCGTTATGGGGGATGAGAGGGTTGAGGGATACATAGTCATAGTCAGGATAGTTGAGAGCGTTGATGGAATGACAGCCGACTGGCATAAAATCGACCACAACCTCCTCGAAAGAATCTCGAATAGGATAACCAGGGAGGTACCGAAGGTGACCATGGTAGCGTATGCCGCCACCTCTAAGCCGCCATCAACGATAGAACCATGTTGACAATGAAAATCCATCTGAGATAAAAAGACGCAAGGTTTCGCTGACTTATACCCGTTTTCTACTTTCTCCTATGGAAACATCTTAAACCGAGCCAAATAAGGAGAAGAAAGCAAAAAATGACGCCCAAACTAAAGCGTTAATGATGATCCCGGCTAGGGTGTAATCTTTCACTTCAGTTTTTTATCTATTGTTCCATCCGGTAGCATGTTGTCGGGATGCGGGATCCCCTGTTC
>CAYNFG010000056.1:0-4038 GCA_964396455.1 uncultured Nitrososphaeria archaeon
CTATCCTGAGATCTATTAACCTGACCGCGCCTTTCCTGAGAAGCTGGACTGGGATGTTTGGAATATTCGATGATCTCAGGATCTCTAGGGCTTGGGATGAGTTTATTCTTAGGTTGAAGCTCGCGTTGCTTGGCGGGAGGTCTTCCTCGTATCTGGATACCTGCCTCACTACGCCCCTGAAAGCATCCACAGTTACCTCGATATCCGAGTAGTCTCCGAAGCCTCCCCAGATCCAATATCCCTTAAATGTCCTGACGAAATGGAGGGACCAGGTCGGCTCAATAATCAGGCTTCCATTGACCACGTGGCCTGGGCTGAAATACGCGCTGACGAGCTTGTAGTTTTGCGGAGTTATATTCGCGGCCTTGGAGGCGATCTCTAGGGCTTCCTCTAGATCTATCGCGGGCATCTTAAGATAGCCTAGCCGGTAGTGGATGGGGCGGTCGCCGAGATAATGATAGGATACCGTGTAGTTCGGGTTTCGAGGATTCCAGCTTATCCTTGGATAGCCTAGCCGCCTATAGACTTCTCCGACTTCAAGGAATTCTAAGGCTTGTCCTAGGCTGGGAGACGAGGTTTCCGAAGTTGAAGTGATGTGGGTCATGTTGGCTTTAGCCGTTTCCGGCCGCTGTTTGGAGATGCTGTGGATCGACCCCAGATAGACTAGGAACCCCGTTAAAGCTGCTAGCAGAAGGATTAAGATGATTATCCTCGACCTCATCGCAGCCCCCATCACGGATAATGACGTGAGACTCGATTTAATGCCATAGGCTGGAACACGTCGTTCCGCATCATAGAACGCTGAAGCCCTGCTCTCCTCCCACCTCGAAGGGTATAAGATTAAAGAGCTGTTGGAACAATCGTTTTATGCGAGGATGGCGTTTAGGCGGACCGTTATCGGAAGCTTTCCGAGCAGGATATCTGAGCTTGGATTGGATAGGGCGATAAGATGGGTTATCGACCTCCAGCTTAGATACGGTATAGAGATAGTGACCGATGGAGAGCAGAGAGGAGACCTGATAAAGTATTTTGAGCAGATTCCCGGCCTAGGCAGGAGATCCGGGAGACCGGCTATAGTTGATAGGATAAAGCCTCCGGAAGACTTGGACGATTTCTATAAGCTGGCGGATTGCAGGAAAGTCTTCTCCTATCTTAGAGAGCTTGGTAGAACAGACGTCAAGGTTAAGATCACGATAACCGGGCCTGTAACCCTAGGATTCACCTATGCTATGGGAGGTCTCGGCCCGTATAGTAGCCTACTCGATAAATCCCTGTATCTCGATCTAGCATACTCGCTCATCCCAATAATCGAGAAGGCTTCGAGGATGGGATGCTATGTTCAGGTGGATGAGCCTGGGCTTACCGGAAGATTTCTCCCCCCTAGGATCGCTGGCGAGATACTCGAGGAATTCTTTAGGGAGATCCATGTGGGAAGGGAGCTGGCGATACATGTTTGCGGCCCGTTAATTGATGTCCCCGGCCTATACGACGCCCTCCTAAGGCTCGATCTAGACGTTTTAAGCCTCGCCTTCAGCAGCGAGAAGGAGGAGAGGAATCTCCAGATAGTCTCCCGAAAATCTTTAGAGGATCATGGGAAGAAGCTTGGAGCAGGATTCATCTCGAATGTTAAGGCTGAATCCGCTGAAGAGGCTTTCAGTAGGCTTAAGCGGATAAGCGAGAGGGTGGGCGTCGAGAATATCTCGCTCGTGCATCCAGACTGCGGGTTCAAGAGGACGCCGATAAACGTTGTCGAGAAAATATTGGAGGCTATGAAGAAGGCGTCGGACGAGTTTATGGAAACATTATAGGGTGATCATTCTGGGAGGATTACTGCCTCGCCAGCCTTCTCCCTCGCCAGCTCCTCATCCGCGAGCCTTATCTCCATCTGGACTATCGGATGATCCAGGCGGATAGTCCTAGACGATTTAATGTCTTCAGAGTAGAATCTCCGCTCCCTCACAGCTTTTAGAAATCTCCTCTCGAAATCCTGCAGATCCTTCCCATAAATGTGATATGAGTCCGAGATATCCACATACCTCCCAACCTTAACCTCTCTCCCCGTCTTCTCCGCAAGCATTCTAGCAAATTCTTTATGCAGCTCGCTTAAAGCAAACATATTCATGAACGCGGCCTTATACGCATCCCTCGACCTCCAATGCGCATTCATGTGTAAGGTTAAAACGCCGTCCTCCTCCGTGCATCTAAGCCAGATCCTTTGGAGGCATGGAGGATAATCGGTCTTAGGATCTAGATCCGGCTTCCAGGTTATGGCTTGGGCTCGGCGGGTGTATGGGGACTTGGCCAGCTTCTCTATCATGTAGCTTACCTGATCGATCTCCATCGAGTTTATGGGATATTTGAAGAGCCTCTGATGGTAGGTGTAGCTCCATTTTCCGCTCTCGGGGTCGATCCAATGATCATGAACTCCATCAACTACCTCTCGCCTATACTTCCAGAGGTCTTTGAAGGATGAGGGTATTGAGAGGTGGATTCTCGGCTCGGCCAGCGGATTCTCGACGACTATTATCATCGTCGCATCTAGGCTTGGCGGATCGGATTCCGCATCATATTCTGTTCTTATTCTTGCTCCATGCCTCCATAATTCGAGCAGCGACTTCTCCCATGCCTCCGCGATCCCCTTCCCCGAGACCTTCAGTATCGGTATCATCTCCGGGTTAGGCTAAGCCGCAGGGGGTATAAGGCTTTATGGATTATCATCACGCAGTTACTACCGCCATGTCTCTCCCGCATTCCCGACAGATTATCGCTAGGAGGGTTATTTATGCGGGATCAGGCATAGGAAGCGGAGCTTCTCCGAGCCTATGTTCAGGAAGCTATGGGTTAGGTTTGGCGGGACGTATATCGCGGTCTCAGGCTCGACGACCCTCTCCTCATCGCCTAAGATCACCCTACATCTCCCGGATAGGATGAATACCTCATGCTCCCATGGATGGCTATGTAGCGGGGTTCTTCCCCCGGGCTCAAGCTCGAAAAGCCTCATCGAGAAGTTCGGCGCTCCATCATCCTTCGATATAAGCCACTTGATCCAAGCTTTTTCCGCCCCCTCCTCTTCAACCCTAGAAGCTTCAACCTCCGAAACACGCACAACCTTGTAGCTGCTCATAGCTCCTCACTCCCCGTTACTCATCCTTTTACGACATAAAGATTGGAGGGGCTCAGAATGGCCGAGGGCGGCTTCTGTCAGGTAGCATGTAAAGGTTTATATACATTATGTCAAGCATTCTTTACAGGTGCATGCGGTGAAGAAAATCCAGCTCCTCCAGCTCGCATATTATCTCGCGATAGTCCTTATGGGCGCCTTCATGGGAGCCTTCGCCGCATTAGGCGACCTCTCCTCGGCTTTGCTCAGCGCCGTCTTCGGGGCTGCCGTCATCCTCCTGTTGAGCGCGGCGATCAGGAGAAGAGCCGCCGTGGAAAAAGCGGTTCTCTATGATGAGCGATACTTCAGGATTCGGGAGAAGTCTAGAAGCCTCGCCTTCAGGGCCACGGTTACCATGCTCTGCTTAACGCTTCTATGCCCATGGATCTCAGCATATATCCTTCATAGCCGGCAGCTCGCAGACATATTTAATGCTCTGCTTCCCGGCACAGGACTCGCACTAGCGATGCTCGTGTTAGCATACTATGCCGCCTACATTTACTATTCCAAGTTTAAGTGCGTGGAGGGCTGAGCCCCGGAGATGATCATTAGGAATAGGCTCAGGGAGTTTAGGGCTAGGTATAGGATGACCCAGGAGGAGCTTGCGAGAAGGGTTGGGGTTACGAGGCAGACTATAATCGCGATCGAGAATGGGAAATATCTCCCATCCCTGAAGCTCGCCTTCAAGCTCGCCAAGGCATTCAACGTCAGGATAGAAGACCTATTCGAGTATAGGGAATCCGAGGAAGACAAGTAATAGACTCCCCTGCTACTGAAGGAAAAGAGCCGAAAATAATCTCAAAACCTCTTCCAGCCTAGGGTTTGTTCTCGGCTTGCTTGAAGCTTGTCTGTAGGTAATAGTCTAATCCCTGGACGAG
>CAYNFG010000057.1:0-3703 GCA_964396455.1 uncultured Nitrososphaeria archaeon
GGGTATATTATCCAGAAATCGCCAAGCATATAATCCAGCCGAAATCAATGGAAAGAACGTTTTTAAGAAACGGATATACTTTCAGAAAGTGGGCCCCGGTAGCTCAGAGGGAGAGCGCCCGGCTGAAGACCGGGTTGTCGTGGGTTCGAATCCCACCCGGGGCATAGCTCTTAAAACCACTTTAATCAGGATGCCTTTCCCTGTAAATCCCGCTCAGCTATGGCCCCCGACATCATAAGCATCCGACCGGATTCATCTTACATCATCGCGGGAATGTAAAATCTCAGCATTCTCTCAAACGCCTCTCAATATTTACCTTCGCCAGCCCATTGGATAGGAAATGGCTAGGATAAAGGTTAAGGGTCGATTATATGATAGGGATATTATCGGATGATGACCTGTCCACCTAGCTGAGCTTAGGGCGATGAAGACCCCCTTGATGCTGATATATTGGCTGAAATGAGATTCTGGTGAGTGATGAAATCCCACCCACCTGAGCAACTCTCGATGATGAACCCCAGCTTTACTGAACATTTAATTTTCGCTAAACCCTACGGCTCTTAAAGATTTTTAGATATCGTAGGATAGTCTAGATGAATGGGCTATGGAATACGCTATGGCCATCTTTGATATAGGGAAGACAAATAAGAAGCTTCTGATATTCTCAGATTCGCTCGACCTAATCCATATGGAGAGCGTCAGGATAGGCGAGGTCCGCAGAGATAACATACTATGCGATGATCATGAGGGGATTGAGAAATGGTTCAGGGAGAGGCTTGGGAATGCGTGTAGGAAATATAGGATTAGAGGATTGAATATCTCGACTCATGGAGCTACGCTAGCATACCTCTCTAAAGGTTCTCTAGCCTTTCCAATAATCTCCTATAATCAGGATATCGAGCCAGAGATCAGAAATGAATTCTATAAAGAGTTCGGATCGCCCCTCGACCTATACATGACTACAGGAACCCCCTTCTACGGCCGGCTCTTTATAGCTGGCGTCCAGATATACTGGTTTAGAAAACGTTATCCAGAAATTTTCTCCAAGGTCGATAGAATTCTCTTCCTCCCACAATACCTAACTTATAGCATCTCAGGTCTTGAGGCGAGCGAGATAACCAGCATAGGCTGCCACACGTACCTCTACGATCTGAGAACGATGGATTGGAGTTCCGTCGCTAAAGGCCTTGAGGTCGATAGATTATCGCCAGATCTCGTAAATGTCTGGGATAGCCTAGGGGAGTTCCAGCTTCAAGGCTCGAGAATAATTGCAGGGCCCGGAATACATGACTCCAATGCATCGATATTACCGTTCATCTCCAAGGACGCCGACGTTCTCCTAGCCTCGACGGGAACATGGTGCGTATTCATGTATCCCAAGGCGGGCTTCAATCCAAGACCAGAAGACCTAGACAAAGACGTAGTATACTATGTCAGCGCCTATGGAGAACCGATACGATCCTCAAGATTCGCCGGAGGATACGAGCACGACCATTATGCAAAGTTGATCAGAGAAAAATTCCAGATAGATCCTCGGAAGATCCCCCTAAAACTCGAAGCCCTGGAGGAAATCATCAAGGATAAGAAAGATTTCATTACTCCAGGATTAATCGAGAGAACGGGCCAATTCCAAAAATCTAAGCCTAGGATCATAGGCGACGCTTTTCACAAAGATCCTGTCCTCGCCTATCATCTTCTAAACCTGAGCCTGGCAATACAATCCTATGTCGCGATGGAATTGATAATGGAGAAGAGGAGACCGGATATAATAGTTTTGGGAGGATTCGCAAATAATGACATCTACCTATCGATACTCTCCACCCTCCTACCGGAGAATAAAGTGTTTAAAGCAGTTCTCCCCGAGATAACCGGTCTTGGGACAGCCATATGCTGCAAATGCGCTATAGAAGGATTGAAGCCTAACGAAATAGATATCGATCTTCCACTTCAAGAGATACCCAAGCTCGACCTAGACCTCGATAGCCTAAGAGAATATGTCAGCCTCTATATCGAAGCCTCGACTCCCGAATAGACTATAAACAAAAGAAACGAATATAAGTTTCCTAGAAAACCTAGCTTGTATGAAGCTTTCTCCAATAGGAGTAGCTATGCTAGGCGATGAGCGAGAATTTCTCCATCCGCATTTGATACCGAAATGCGAGGAAAACCTCAAAAAGGTTACAGAGATAATAAGGAAGAGGATTTCGGATGTTTATCGTTATGAGAAGCCTGAGCTGGTCGTGGGATCGAAGATAATAACGTCGATAAAGACCGCGAAAGAGGTTGGGGAAGAGCTTGCGAAAGCCGGGGTCGGGGTCGTAATCCTGGTATATTACATCTGGAATTATCCATATCTCGTATGGCCGTTCATAAATGCCGTGGGCAAGGATAAGCCGATTCTAAATCTATCGAATAACGAGGGGGCTTATCCTGGGAATGTCGGACTCTTAGCGACGGATGGAGCTTTGAGGCAGGCTGGGATAAGATCTCATAGGATTGTCGGCGATATAGAGGATCCGAAGATCCAGGAGCGGGTTATCGACTGGATTCTGGCTGCCGAGGCATACGCCTCGATGAGAGGGCAGGTTTACGGAATGTATGGCGGTCACTCGATGGGGATGGAGACCGGATACTTCCATCTAGTTCCTATCCAGAGAACCTTCGGGATAACGACCTATCAGATAGATCAGCTATGGCTTGTCGAGAAGATGAAGGAGATTCCGGATGAGGAGGTCGAGAAGGGATTCAAGTGGCTTAACGAGATGCTCGGCGACAGGATAAAATACGATGGCAAGATGCTTACGCCTGAGACCTTAAAGAAGCAGGTAAGGCTCTACCTAGCCATGAAGAAGGTTAATGAAGAATACGGCTTCGACTTCTGCGGGATAAAAGGCCAGCGAGAGCTATCCGAATACGTCTGCATAACGGATGTCGCAGAGATGCTCATGAACGATCCATATGATTGGAACGGCTTGAAGGAGCCATTCGTCTGCGCCACGGAGGCGGATTCATTCGCGGCAATAACCATGCAGATACTGAAGTATATTAGCGGAGGGTTGCCGCCGCTCTTCGCCGACGTAAGGCTATATCATCCGGACAAGGATCTATGGGATTTCTGCAACTCTGGCAATCATCCAAGCTGGTATGCCTCGAGAAGCTATGATCCGAAGGAGAACTTTAAGAAGGTTAGGCTTCACCCAGCTCTAGAGCTATACTTCAGAGCTGGCGGCGCATCCGTGGAGTTTGACGCGGCTCCCGGAGATATGACCTTCGCTAGGCTCGGGATATGGAAGGATAAAATCTACATGGTCATAGTCAGAGGAACCGTTCCAGACCTGCCGGAGTCCGAGCGGAGGAGATTGGCTGAGATGACGAATCCGACCTGGCCGCATGTATTCGTTAAGCTCGATTGCGACTTCGAAGACTTCGTCTCAATATTCCCATGCAATCATATTCTAGGGGTTCCAGGAGATCACGTCGAGAAACTGGTAACATACTGCAGGATAGCCGGGATAAAGCCAATAGTATTAAGGAGGGGAGAAAAGCCTCAGCCCATCTGGGAGATCGTCGAGTAAAAACCAAAAATTCTTTTATTTTTGGTTCTAGACTAGCTTATCCTGTCGAGGATCTCCTTATATGCTTCGAATTTGCTCTCCTCCAAGCATTTCAGAAGTCCGAGTTTTTCGAGTGTCTCCTTTCTCGG
>CAYNFG010000058.1:0-3613 GCA_964396455.1 uncultured Nitrososphaeria archaeon
GCTACCAATATTATTGTTTTCCTATGATTTATCGATCTATGGGAGATAGGAGTTTTGCTGGATATTGTTTGAGAATTTGTCGCGAATTGGATTAGAGCGTTTTTATTACTGTTTTTCTGCTCGTTGAGCTGTCTTGAATTGCGTGTAGTGGCAGTGTCCGCAGTAGTAGCGGTCTCCGTGATCGGCCATTACGTATCCTTTCCCGCATCTGGGGCAGAAGACGACGTTTGCGATCAACTTCCCGTTCTCAACCTTGTATTTCTTCCAGAGTTGGGATTGCTTACCCAGCTTGCTTCACCTCCTCCTCGAGCAGCCCATGTCTTCTTAGGATATGCTTTCTTTCATACATTTTCGCATGTTCTATTGAGTCGTAGATGTGGACGTGTGCCTTGGCCTTATTTGCTCCGAAGAGGGATTCCATCTTCTCGATTATTATCCTCTCCTTCTCCACGCCATATTTCTTTGATAGCTCTTCTCTTACCTCGTCTCTTTTCGGCGTTCCTGACTCGTAGATTATGAGTATGTCTAGCTCTCTCCGGTTTAGGAGCGGGTTTTTCCGATCTTGGATTACCTCTATGTTCATGCTGCCTTCGCCTCCTCTTTCTTGGCCGGGACTAGGACTGCGTTTATCTGGGCTATCGCCTCGCTTATCACATTTCCTCTAACGGTCTTTCTCCTTCTAAGCCCCTTCTTCCTCCTACGCTGTCTCCTCTTCTTCTTTTTCGACGGGGGCTTTTCATATGGTCTGAAGCCTACGCCTCCTGCAAGGAGTATCCTCACCCTCCTCGCCCCGCTTACGTCCGGCCTCATCGGGAAGCCGTCTTTATCCGTTCCCCCGGTTATCCTGATCCTGTACCCCTTATAGCCTAGGATCGAGCCGTCTAGCTCGTCTCCTATCTTCTTTCCGATGAATAGGCTGAATACCTTTGGGTCGAGCTCTATTGTCTTGGCAGTTCCATCCTCGGGGTTTGAGAGGACTAGCTTTGGCGCCGCGGCTTTCTCTGACATCCTTCCATGATGCTTTTAACCGTCTTAATAACCCTTTATCTTGGCCTGTATCGACGCTATCTAGCCCAGAGCGGGTCTATCTTCCTCCGGATCTCCACTATCTCCTCGAGGGCCTTTCTAGCATCTTCTTCGAGCATGTCGTTATACTCTCTTAGGAGGAGTCTCGCATCGTTCTCCGGAACCGCGACGTAGAGAGTCTCGCCTTCTCGGACATGCCTTCCGATTACCGGCTCCCTCATCGAGATCGCGACCTTCATCCCTTTTGTGGCCTGGGGTATGCTCTGCCCCCTATCCTGTATCTGGGCTATCGTTCCGACGACCTTACCCTTCTCATTCATTAGAGGGTATTTCGGCTTGATCATCCCAGCTAATACCTCTACCCCGACTATCGCTGGCTCGCTCCTCCTAAAGACATAGCCTTCTAGGATCTTGATTTTTCCAGGCTTTATCAAGGACTCGAATGCTCTTAGCCTCCGCTTCCGGGTCTCCTCCTCAACCCAGTTTAGATAATTCTCGATAAGCCTGAAGAGGACTCGCTCCTTGAATATCCTCACACCCCGGTTCTTGGCATCGGTTTCGAGGTCTGGATTCACCTTTACGTTGAATGCGAGGATCACGCCCTTGAACTCGTCTTTCATCCTTACGACCTCCGCTTCCACGATATCCCTCTTCGAGATGTCTCCTATTCCGGCCCTCCTAACCGGGATATTCCTCTCCTTTAATGCTAGGATCGCGGCTTCCAAGGTTCCCAAAGTATCGGCCTTGATCACTACGCCTACCTTATCCGTGCTTAGGATTATCTCTCCGACCTCGGATCTTATTCTCTCTAGAATCTCCTTCTCCCTCTCAGGAGAATCTACAACATAGAGCGGCGAGCCTGCTATCGCCTCACCCAATCCCTCAGCGACGATCTTTACGCCGGCGGCGGCTTGAACATGCTCAACCCGATTAAACCTATCTCTCGGATCCCGCATCTCATCCAAAGGCTTCGGTAGGAGGAGGGCTCTCACCCGGGTCGTGAAGGGGCCGTTAACCCCCATTAGGGCGATTCTATCGCCGACCCTTAGAACCCCGTCGCTGATTATTGCGTTTATCGTCGGCCCTATCCCCTCCTCCTCTAATACCTCTAGGACAGCGCCCTCGGCCGGGCCTTCTCCTACCATAAGCTGCTCCTTCATGAACGCCTGCGCGAGACCTAAGAGGACTAGGAGGAGGTCTGGTATCCCCTCGCCGGTCTTGCCGCTAACCGGGATTATCGCGAGAGTCTTCGTGAAGTCTTTGATCTTGTAGTAGAGGTCTGCGCTAAACCCGTAGAAGGATAGGTCTCCCATAAGCGTATAGATCCTATTCTGGAGATCTTCTCGAACTAGCTCGGATTGAGCTTGAAACGCTTTAAGGAAGGGGACTGTTCCCTGGGGTCTCCAGCCCGGGATCAGGTCTATCTTTGTTGCAGCTACCACGAATGGGGTCTTCCTAGCCCTGAGAAGCTCTATGCTTTCCCGGGTCTGCTCCTGAACCCCCTCATTTATATCAACGACTAGAATAGCTAGATCCGCTAGAGATCCGCCGCGCCTTCTAAGATTTGCAAATGCGGCGTGGCCTGGGGTATCTATGAAGAGGAGGCCGGGGATCTCAAGCTTCTTAACCTTAACCTCTCCTAGAAGCGTTTTACAGGTCTCGATTATAGCGTCTAGCGGGAACATGCTGGCGCCGATATGCTGGGTGATCCCTCCCACCTCCCTCGCGGCGACGAGAGTCCCCCTCATCTTATCAAGTAACGTAGTCTTACCATGATCGACATGACCCAAAACCGCGACTATCGGGGATCTTAGCCTCGGCAAAGACCCTCACTAAGATCGAATTCTCTAGAATCGCTTAAAAACCATTATCCCCGAGAGCTGAGCAATCTTTCAAGGCAGATATAATACCGGGGTTCCGCCATAGCGCGGATCTGAGCCTAGCTCCTCTTTTACCTCGGCGAAAGCATCCTCCAGCGGGAGACCCTCAACATAGATTTTCCGAAGAAGCCGCATGGTGAATGCATCGATATATGGGGGCGAGACCTTTCCCTTAAACCCTATATAAGCCTCCGCTCCACGTTTAAAGAACGCGTCTGCCAAGACCTCGTCATCCCCGGTGAAGCATGACATCGCTATTATCACGGTCTTCTTGAAATCTCCCCTAAGCTTATCCAGGATATAATGAGGCGGGATAACGCAATATGTGGCATTCGAGAAATACGGTCTACCAAGTAGAATGTATCCGGATTCGATATCCTTTCTATGAGAGTCCGGCGAGCATCTCTCGATGAATAGACCTCCACCGATGAATAAGCCTATAGGCTGCCTTATTCGCCCACCATGAACTCTAAAGATTATGAGGCGATAATCTCCCGCCGCCAGCTTTTGTAGAAGATTTAGAGTAACGTTATCGCCGCTGTAAACCTCGACCATGAAACCAGCATGCTCTAGAATTCTTTTAGCCGAATCTATAAATGAGCTATTTGGGTAATCTAATGATAATCCATCGAGGATTGCGGCTCTTTTAACATGCTCCTCTCCGCTAGGCTTATTCTCGCCGAAAGCCTGTAGAAGATAGGCGGTTA
>CAYNFG010000059.1:0-3084 GCA_964396455.1 uncultured Nitrososphaeria archaeon
GCGGTCTTGAGAGGCTTTAGGCTGGTCTTTAACGTCTATTCTCCTTCTTGGAGGGGCGGTATAGCAAATCTTGAGGAGGATGAAGCTTCGAAGATATACGGGGTTGCGTATAGGATTACTTCTGAGCAGCTTGAGAAGCTTGACAGATTTGAGGGCGTTCCATCGAGAGCTGCTAGAAGAAGCGTCCTTATAGCGGTTGAGGGGATAGGAGAGCTGAAAGCGGTAACCCATGTAGCGGTTAATCCTAGAGGAGGTAGAGTTCATCCATCTAGAGAGTATCTTTCCGCGATGTATCGGGGTGTGAAGCAGCATGGTCTCGGCGAGGATGCCTTAAAGCTTATTCGCAGGGCTGCGGGAACCAAAATCCCTTAATTTTATGCTGAAGCTATAGATCCCGATCTCGGAGGATGGAGGAGGTTTACGGCGCCCTCTTCGGAATGCTTCAAGCCTACGGCTACCTAGGAGCGTTCATAATATCTGTTCTCGGAAGCGTTATACCATTCCTGCCAGTCCCCTATCTAATCCCGATAGTCCTTATGGCCAGAATTCTCGACCCATTCATCCTCGGAATAGTCTCCGGAGCTGGAGGAGCTTTAGGCAAGATAACATCCTATCTTCTGGGGAGGTTTGGTAGAAGATTTCTTAGCGAGGAGAGGCGGAAGAAGACGGCGATCCTTGGGGAGGCGATTAAAAGATATGGGATGATTGCGGTCTTCCTCTTCGCCCTGACGCCGCTGCCGGATGATGTGATCTATATTCCAGTAGGATTAACAGGCTTGAGCATCCTACGCTTCATGATAGCCAATATGCTTGGCAAGATCGTTCTATCTTGGATCGTCGCATATGCTGGCAGGCTATACTTTGATCTCGCGAGCTTATTCCTAGGGGAGGGCGGGGGATTGGAGGCGGTGATAATAGCTATGGCCGCGATGATAGCGATCACAATACTGCTCTTAAGGGTTGATTGGGAGGAGGTTATCAAGATTGCGAGAGAGAAGGGATCGTGGGAAGCCTTCAAGCTAACGCTTTCCTTCATGGGTATTAGAAGGCGGGGAGCAGGGAACAAGACATAAAAGCTCCATGCTCCCTCTTTAACTGCTTATGGCTCGAACCTATAAGTGGTTGGGTGGGATCGGCTATATCCTAAGCTTCATACCCTATGTAAGCGTGGTCTCCTCAATCCTAGTGGCGATAGCATGGATTATGATGGGTAAGGATACTCGCGAAAAGATATTCACGGTTCTCGGAATACTCTTGATAGTCCTCTTTGCTGCGGGCATCGCCCTCGCGATAACCATGTTCGCGTCGATCTTCGCCCTACTCCCGATGGGTGCGCCGGCTCCCGGAGCCATTCCATTCACAAGGCTTGGAGCATTCTTCGGGGCCTTAATCGCCGCTGGTGTGGCGATTCTAGCCCTAGCTATAGCCGTCTTCGTCGTCGATATAATCGCCCACTTTAGGGCTGCGCGAATATTCGATAATAAGTGGTTTAAGCTCGGCGGCTGGTTCAGAATAGGCGCAGTAATAGCCCTAGCGATCTCGATACCGCTAATGGCGATCACGATACTCTCGATGGGATTGCAGGGGATTTTAAGCCAGATGCCCCCGGGAGGCTTCCCCCTAGGAATACTATTCTCGATCCTCTGGCCTCTGATAATAGTCCTAATCCTATCGCTTCTGGCTACCATCTTCTCGATAATAGCCTTCTTCACGATCCCCGAAGAAGCTCCACAACCCGAATCGCCGGGGCCGACGCCCTAGGGAACTAGCCCCTCCGAGATAGAGTTTTAGACCTAGTATAGCCTAGGCTTACCGGTGTCGTGAATTGAGTAGATGGGGCGGGATAAGATCATCGGAGATGGCGGCCATCGACGAGAACTCTGAGTGGCTCGGCGTCTCCCGTAGCCTCCTAATGGAGAATGCTGGAGCATGGGTTGCGAGAATAGCATATCAATGGCTTGGCGGCATATCCAACAAGAAGATACTGCTTTTCTGCGGGACTGGGAATAATGGCGGAGACGGGTTCGTCGCCGCAAGGCATTTAGCCGGACTGGGTGCAAACGTTCACGTAATTCTTCTAGGAGATCCCGGAAAGATTAGAACCCCGGAAGCTAGAGCGAATTACGAGGCCTTATGCTCGATGAAGGAGTCGATAAAGCTTTCCATAGTAAGATCGGTTGAGGATTTAGAGGATATACGGAGGCTTCTAGATGATGCGGAGGCGATAGTAGATGCTATCTTCGGGACGGGTATTAGGGGCGAGATTAGAGATCCTTGGAGATCGGCGATCCAATTAATCAACTCGGCTAAAGGCTTGAAGATAGCCGTAGATATTCCCTCGGGGATCGATCCGAATACCGGCAGGGTGAGGGATATATGCGTTAATGCCGATGTAACCGTTACATTCCATAGACCTAAAGCCGGCATGCCCGCCGCAGCAGATTACTGCGGCGAGGTGATAATAGCTCCAATAGGAATACCTCCTGAAGCAGAGCTTGTGATGGGGCCTGGGGACGCCAGGCAGGCGATCCTCTCCATGAGCGATGAAGTTCGCGAGATAGCTCTTCTAGAAGATCTTCCAGCCGAGGCAAAGAGGTTGATAAGCCTGCTGGGATCGAGGATCGGAGACGGCTCTAGCGAGATAGCCTATATCGGGGAGAGATTAGACCTCATCGATAAATGCGAGAACGCATCGATCATACTTGGGATCGGCGGAAACATCAATAATCCAAAGCTGATCTCGATAATGAAATGGGATGAGGGATGGAGAAGACTGGGAATAAGATCCGAAGAAGACCTACATGAGAAATACGAGGTACTAACTAGGAAGGCGTCAGAGATCGAGAACCCTATATACATCTTGGGAGACAGGGTGGATTACCTGGTCGGGGCTTCTAGATGGAAGATTAGCTGGATCGATAGACCGTTAAACGAGGTGGGGTTAAGGACGTTGATAGCTGTAGCTCTCGCAATGCTATCGAGGAACGTGGAGAAGTTTAACGCTCTAGCCGCTGCAGGCTATCTCGCCGGAATCGCTAGTAAATCCGGCTACGATGCTGTAGAGCGAGAGATCGAGCGGCTAAG
>CAYNFG010000060.1:0-3026 GCA_964396455.1 uncultured Nitrososphaeria archaeon
TGCTTTCATGCTCGAATCCCTCGAATATCTTCTCTCCTCTCGCTAGAGCTATGAGGTTCCAGAGGAGGAATATTAGGAGGAGGCTTAGGGATATGATTAAGCCGTTTGAGAGGGTTGCGAGACCCGTGAATGGATGTAGTCTTATCGGCGGATAGTATAGCGGTAGTCCTATCGAGATCATCGCTATGGCCTTAGCGTCGGCTCCACCATATAACCCGAGGAAGTAGAATGTGAAGGCTAGTCCAGACGAGAGGATTATTGAGAGGATCGTGGCTAGGAGGATGCGCGTATTCCAGCTATAGAAGGCTAGATCTATCACCGTCAGGATTCCTGCCACACATCCTCCTATAATCCAGACTAGATCATCTACCTCCCTCTCCATCCAATCCTTATATGAGGCGTAGATCATGCAGGCTGCTAACACGATTATCCTCGTCAGGGTAAGGTATTCCGAGTTCATCGTCTATTCACTCCTCGATCCTATCGAACCTTTTCATAATTTGGGGTATGCAGTCTATTAGGTCTGTGGCTATGATGTGTAGTCCGAGCTTCTCGGCTGCGAGTTCCCCGCTCTTACCGTTGATCCATGCTGCTGATGCCGCTGCCTTAAGCGGGCTAACCCCCCATGCGAGGAACGTGGCGACTATCCCGGATAATATATCGCCGGTTCCACCCGCAGTCATGGCGGGAGATCCTGTTTCGTTTACCATGACCTCGAGCCCATCCGAGATCACATCCCTCCTACCCTTCAGCAATATCGTAACCTTATTCTTCCCAGCCTGCTCCCTGACCGCCTCCACCCGCTTCTCAAGCTCATCTGAAAGCTCTACCCCGAAAACTCTTCTAAACTCTCCGGCGTGAGGGGTTAAGACAACCCTGCCACCGCTGATATACCTAAGGATATCCGGATAGAGCGCTCCGGCGTCGAGAACTATTCCCTTACCCAAGGCTACTGCCTCCTTAACCACAAGCTCTATCCCAGGCTCGCTTCCAGATTCGAGCCCCGGCCCTATAACCAGCGAATCGACCTTAGGAAGAATCTTCAGAACCCTCCTAGCGGCGCCCCTCGTAAGCTTCATATCGGTTAGGGGTATCGCGATAATCGCTGGTGAGAGCGCCCTTATGGATGGAACGATCTTCTCTGGAGCAGCTATATACGCCAGGTCTGCTCCGCATCTTAAAGCCGCCATAGCCGCTAAAAACGGCGCTCCATGATACATCCAGCTTCCTCCAACCACCAAAACCACGCCGTTATCGCCCTTATGGGAATCCGCCCTTCGAGGTCTAATACACTCTTTCACGAATTCCTCATCAACCACCTTATACATCCAAGAATATGATCTTCGGCAGCGATATATTAGAACCTATACATAATTGGGATAAAATTGGTTTAGGAGGGGGTTTCGCCTACTTCTTCTTCGAGCCGCCTTTCTTCGGCGTTATCGTTATCTCTATCGTGCTGACGCTTCTCGGCCTCCCGTCCTGACCGACCCTGCCCTCCTCGGTTCCGATGTTTACGCTTTCTATCTCTGCGTCCTGCATGAATCTCCTGGTAACTACTTGGGCTACGTCAACGGCTTTGCTTATTGCTCTTCCACGAGCCTTCAGAACGACCTTCTTCCCCTCGGCGAGGGGCATCGTGGTCGCCAGAACGTAATTCATCGTCGGCTTTCTTCCAACGAGGATAACCGCTTCGGAGGACTCGCTCATTCGATCACCTCGTACAAGCCTAAACCCAGAATGGGAGCATTAAAAACTTTTCTCGGTAGCCCCTACTCTGATAGATTAAAAGGCTTTCCGTTTTCGAGTATCTTCTTCGGAATTCTAGCTCTCCAGCTTGCCAGAAACTTGATATCCTCATTCCTATCTCTGAGATTGTCGGGGAGCATTCTCGGTATCTCATCTATGATGGGATACCAGCGTCCGCAGCTTTCACAAAATATTATGCCGTTCACGATCTCTATTCTCCAGCACTCCTCGCAGGGAGGCTTTTCTCCAAGCATCATCTCCTCGAGCCATTTTGAGAGGTATCCGCAGTAGAGTTCGCATTTCTGGGTTCTGAGTTCTTCGGTTATTCGCCTAGTCTCGAATACGTGGAGTTCGAGCGGGAAATGCTTACAGATCGGGCAGGCTAGTAGATCCATGAGCCTATACTTCATCTAGCTGAAGTAGCATTGCTCATGGATTAAGGTTTATCTTCATGGATTATGCCAAGATGCCTTGATAGACTTGCCAGCCGAGGTTAAAATCACCCCGAAAACCTATCTTCCAATAGTTTTCTCTCTTCTCCTAAGCTGGGTTCTGACGATACTCTCCTCGGAAAGCGGGCTAATTTATCCCAGACCCGTCATCACTCCGGCCGAGGAGCCTAGCCCCATGACGCCGCCGAGCGAGGCTTTAACCAGCCCAGCACCCTATCTTAACACGTTCCTGATAATCGGCTTGATAACCTTCTCGGGATTGGTGATGCTCTATCTCGCTAGAAAGAGGCTTAAGCTTTTCAGAATACTTGTAGGATCCCTGATCTGGCTTCTCTCCTTCGGCGTCACGGTCTTCATCTTCATAACATTCGCCTTCGTGCTGGGCTTCTGGATATTTCGATTCTGGATTCCGGTAAGCGTGGCAGCCGCCTCGATCATAGCCTATCTAATGCTCTCCAGCCGGGGTCTCGCATCATCTCTGGCGGCATCCTATCTCGCGGCGGGAGCTGGAGCAGCTATAGGCATGGGCATACCCTACTGGACGTTCTTCATCCTAACCGTCGGGATCTCGATATACGACATCCTAGCCGTGTATAAAGGCCATCTCTCAACCCTAACGAAGGAGGATGCTTCAACGCTTAGAGGATTGACGGTCGAGGTAGGCGATCTGATAATAGGGCTTGGAGACCTCTTCTTCTACTCCCTCACCCTCTCAGCCATCCAGCGATATCTCGGATTTATCCCAGCGATCCCAGCATTTATCTCGCTCCTCATAGGATATACTATAACGATTCTAGCCCTCAGGAAGCATAGGATCCTGCCAGG
>CAYNFG010000061.1:0-2591 GCA_964396455.1 uncultured Nitrososphaeria archaeon
ACGGCCTTTAGCAGCCTTCTCATTATCTTTCCGCTTCTGGTCTTTGGTAGGGATGAGACGAAGAAGATTGCTTCGGGCGTCGCGACCGGGCCGATGGTCTTTCTGATATGCAGTCTTAGCTCGTTTCTAAGTTCGTCGCTCGGCTGGTATCCTGATTTCAGGATCACGAAGGCTACTATCGTCTCTCCCTTAACTGGATCCGGCTTCCCTATTACGGCTGCCTCGGCTACTGCCGGATGGCTTACGAACGCGCTCTCGAGCTCCGCTGTCCCAATCCTATGGCCTGCGACCTTTATCACGTCATCCGCCCTGCCCATTAGCCAGAAGTATCCCTCGTTATCCTTCATCGCATAGTCTCCGGTGTAGTAGATCGCTGGAGGCTTGATCTTGAAGTCTAGGGCGTCGTTCGGCTGGAACTTCGACCAATAGACCTCCTTATAGCGCTCCGGATCCCTCCATAAGGTCATCAGCATTCCAGGCCATGGTGCTAGGATTACGAGATAGCCCCTCTCGAATGGCTTTACGGGCTTGCCATCCTCATCGACTACCTCTGCATGGACTCCCGGTAGCGGGAAGGTTGCGGAGCCAGCCTTAAGCGGGACGAGGTCTACCCCGGCTGCCGGCGAGATCATGAAGCCTCCGGTCTCGGTCTGCCACCACGTATCGATTATCGGACACCTCTTATTCCCTATAACCTCGTAATACCATCTCCATGCCTCCGGGTTTATCGGCTCTCCAACCGTTCCGAGTATCCTTAGGCTGCTTAGATCATGCTTCTTAGCCCACTGCTCGCCGAACTTCATATGCATCCTGATCGCCGTCGGAGCCGTGTAGAATGCTGTTACGCCATACTTCTCGATTATCTCCCACCATCGATCTGGAGCAGGATAGTCTGGAGCGCCGTCATACATTATCTGGGTTAGGCCGTGGAGGAGCGGGCCGTAGACTATGTAGCTGTGGCCTGTGATCCAGCCTATATCGGCCGTGCACCACCAGATGTCGTCGGGTCTTGGGTCGAATGCCCATTTGAGGGTTGCCCAGACCCAGACTAGGTATCCGCCTGTGCTATGGACTACTCCCTTCGGCTTGCCGGTTGTCCCGCTTGTGTAGAGGATGAAGAGCGGGTCTGTTGCCTCGACTGGCTCTGGCGGGCAGTATGGCTTGGCATTCTTCATCAGGTCATCCCACCAATAGTCTCTTCCCTCCTTCATCGGCGTATCCTCGAGGCCGACCCTCTTAACGACCACGACCTTCTCGATCGATTTCGTCTGGCTTAACGCCTCGTCGGCGGTCTTCTTCAGCGGGATAACCTTTCCCCTTCTATAGAGACCATCGGCTGTGATGAGGACCTTGGCCTCTGCATCGTTTATCCTATCTGCTAGGGCTGCTGCGCTAAATCCTGAGAAGACTACGCTGTGGAGGGCGCCTAGCCTAGCGCATGCGAGCATCGCTATCGGGAGCTCTGGAATCATCGGGAGGTAGATCGAGACCCTATCCCCCTTCTTTATGCCAAGCTCCTTCAAAACGTTTGCGAACTTATTGACCTCCCTCCAGAGCTGATAATATGTTAGGGTTCTGGTCGCCCCCTCCTCACCCTCCCAGAAGATCGCAACCTTATTCTTTAATCCCCGTTTAAGATTTACGTCCAACGCGTTATAGGAGGCGTTTAATACTCCTCCGATAAACCATCTCGCGAACGGGGGATTCCATTCCAAGACTTTATCCCAACGCTTAAACCAGACTAGGTTCTCAGCAATCTCAGCCCAGAATTCCTCCGGATTTTCTAAAGCACGTTCTCTTAGCTCTTTAAGCTTCTGACCATAATATCTGTTTTCAGCTTCTGCTGCTGCTACAGAAGATTTCTCTTCGCTCATAAAAGGTCATCACCCTGTCTTGCCGATACTGAGCCTTTCTAAAAAGGATTTCCTCCCATATCTTCTCGATGCTTATATCCCTCCCAGCTTGCAGCCCGCATATTTTATCTAGTGGCCGGAGCATTTATTCAGATTGATGGAGGAATCTAGAAGATCTATTGAGGAGGATTTGATAAGGATAGTTGAGGTTAAGCCTATCGATGGTCGAGGCTTCGTGATCTTGGAAGGGTTTCCCGACGTGGGCTTGGTTGGGACTATAGCGACATCCTATCTGATCGATAAACTCGGCTTGGAGGAGGTTGGATATATCGATGCCGAGCTTCTACCGCCGATAATCTCGATTCGAGATGAGAGGATTAAGGAGCTTATCAGGATCTATTCGAAGGAGAATATCATCGCGATAGTCTCGGATATCCCTATACCTCCAGCCATGATTAAGCCTATGGGCCATAGGCTTGTAAGCTGGGCTAAGGAGAAGGACGCGAGGCTGATCCTATCCCTCTCGGGACTCCCGGAGCCGAATAGGCTTGATATAGATAAGCCTCAGATATTCGTCTTGGGGAGTAGGCCGGAGATAACCGAGATGCTTATCAAGCTTAATGGCGTGAATAAGTTTAAGGATGGATTTATCGCGGGGATAAAGGGGATCATCCTAAGGGAGGCCGCGAGAATGGGGGTCGATGCCGCGATAATCCTCGCCCAATCACATTACAACTA
>CAYNFG010000062.1:0-2422 GCA_964396455.1 uncultured Nitrososphaeria archaeon
TCGGATAGCCGTTCTCATCCCATCCGCGGTATTCATAGTATTCTTTTAGCATCTGATCGAGTTCTACTACTTGTCCGGCTGCACCGCCATCGGATAGCGGCTCCTTAAGAAGCCTCTCCGGCAGGCTATCATCTTCTCTCCCCATTCCGCAGGCGAGGTTGAATAGCCTCTTTAGATTGAATATCGCCGTGCCTCTCGCATGCAAGTCTCTTGCGGTGAATTTCTTTCCAACTGCTAGAGAGTATATCGAGGCTACGTGGCCCGGGGTTACTTGAAGGAACTTACAGATCCCCATCGACTCTATCACCTCGCTCCAATCCTGCATGATCGCGACAATCCTACCCTTACCCTTTAGATCGAAGCGGTGGACCCGCTCGTGGATTCCCAGATCCGTTACCCTCTCTCCCTGCTCTATTCTCAGAACGAAGCCGTATAGATGGCACGCGCCCCTATTCGAGGTCGCGTATTGCAGTCCCATGCCCTTGAATGCTCTCGGGTCATGCATCGGTATCTCGAGGCCCTTAGAATGCATCGCGAAAGCCTCGGAGCCTTTAATGGCTTTTGAAGCCTCCCTAACACCTTTTGCTAGAAGCTCTCCAATACCCTCCTTCCTCGCGATCATTCTTATTATCTCCTCGACGATTTTATGATCTCCCCATCTAGGCTTAAGTCCTCCAAGAAGCTTCTCGTCTATCAGCTTCTTTTCATATGCCTCGATAAACCAGGCTATCGTCACGCCGGTCGAGATCACATCTACGCCGAGCTTATTGCAGAGCTGGTGAAGCTTGGCAACCTTAGCGGGATCATCTATGAGAAGTAGGGATCCTAAAGCTCCAAGGCTCTCATACTCTATCGCTCTTCCGACGACCTTCTCTCCATCAACCTCACATTCAACGTATCTCCAGCATCCGATCGGGCAGTTAAAGCATGCTCTATGACCCTTAACGATCTTCTTGGCGACGGACTCGGCCTCGAGATTCTTCACGCCATCCCAGACGCCCATGGTGAAGTTCTTTATCGGAAAATCTCCATAAGTGTAGAGCGGCCCAACCTCCGATGTGGTTCCATAGGCTGCGTAGAGCTGGGTTGTCGGAAACGACATTATCGATGGAAGTATCCTCCTCAAATATTCTCTCAGCCTTCGAAGATCAGCCACCTCGACCTTGGCAGAACCCTTCACCGCTATCGCCTTCAGATTCTTAGAACCCATGACCGCCCCCATACCGCATCTCCCGGCAGCCCTCGGGCCATCGGGTCTAGCATCGAAGAATATCCCAGCCAAGTTTACGAGGTTTTCCCCAGCTGGTCCGATGATCGCGCATCTAACATTCTCTCCGAGAAGTTTCTTAAGCTCTAAGTCTGCTTCATAGACATCTAATCCCCATAGCTTACTCGCATCTCCAAGCTCGACCTCCTCGTCGTGGATATAGATGTAGGTAGGCTTCTCAGCCTTCCCGACGACTACTACGCCATCATATCCGGCTCTCTTAAGCTCGGTTCCCCAGAAGCCGCCCGCATGGGCCTCGCCCCAACCCTTTGTCAGAGGAGACTTCGCGGCGACGGTCATCCGCGCGCCGGTGGGCATTAGCGTCCCGGTCAGAGGCCCGGTCATGAAGATGAGAGCATTCTCAGGCGAGAATGGATCTATTCTTGGATCTACGAGATCGAAGATTAGCCTAGCCGCCAGCCCGCTCCCGCCGATAAAGCCCAGTAAGCACTCTTCTGGGACCTTCCTCTTCTCAACCTTTCCATCCGTAAGGTCTATGTAGGCTATCCTCCTACGATAGCACTTCATTCAACTAGATCCCCCAATACTTCTTAGCAACCTCTATCTCCTCTGGAGGAACTTCTACAGGCTCCTTACCTAAGACATAGCATACGAACTCTATCGTCGCTATAGCTTCTAGAAGCTCGACTATCGCCTCTGCTTCTAGAAGGTTCGTCCCCAATCCCAAGACTCCATGGTTTTTCAAGATTATCGCTCGGGCGCCCTTAGAAGCCGCCTCGGCGACTGCCTCGGCTAGTTGCGTAGTTCCTGGAAACTTGAACTCAACCTCCTCGATCCTTCTCAGCAGTAGAACGGCTTCATCCGTAATCGTCGTCTTAAGCTTCTTACCAGCAAGAGTCAATCCTAGAACCATCGGATTATGAGCATGAACTACAGCATTAACATCCGGCCTAGTCTTATAGACCGCTGCATGCATCGGCCACTCGATGGATGGCTTAAGAACCCCCTCGACGATCTCGCCATCCATATTAAGCTTTACCAGGTCGTCAGGCTTCAAAGCTCCTTTAAAGACCTGGCTAGGAGTAATCCAAAACTCGCTCGCTCCAGGAAGCCTAGCACTAATATTCCCTCCCAAAGCCGTGATAAGAGATCTATCGTATAAGGTCTTTGAAATCCTAATGATTTCCTCCTTAA
>CAYNFG010000063.1:0-2384 GCA_964396455.1 uncultured Nitrososphaeria archaeon
ATACCTGTCGTGACGTGCCAAGGATCTACTGACAAACCTCCAACTATTACTTAATCTCTCGGTCTCTAAAGTATTTTACCGCCTTATCCATGCTAGGCCACGGGCCCTCCGTCTTATGCTAGTTTAATGCCTGTCTTTAAGCTTATCTGGAGTTATCTAGGCTAGGAGGATGTATAGGAGCATGGCTATCATAGCTCCCATGCTTGTTGAGAGGAGGTTTACGATGTGGGTATTTATCCAGCTTATCCCCGAGTATTTCTCGGCTGGTTTATCGCAGTGTTTGGGGTTCTCGACTATTCTCCCGCATACGGTGCATCTATATTTTTGCTGGAGTCCTGCTCCCAGTAAGCTGTCTATCGTTGTTCCCAGTATCCCCGCTATTATCGTTATCACGATCATTAGCTGGTCTGCGAGCTGAAGTATCCAGGCTAAGCTGCAGAGAATTAGGAGAGCTAGCATGCTTCCGAGATAGCCGTAGAGCGTTACCGCTCCTGGGGTTCCCTTCTCCACCTTCCTGAGATTTATAATCATCCTAGGCTCATGCCTCGAGAGCAAGCCCATCTCGGTTGCGAGGGTGTCTGCGAAGGCTGTTCCCAAGGCTCCAAGAAATCCTATGGTCATGAGCTGCGAGGTGAGCTGGCTAAAGAATAACGGAGCGATTATTATGAATGTTGATGCCAGCCCATTTGCGAGAACGTTTCTCCAACCTCTAACCCAATCCTTCTCGATAAATTCTTCTCCAAGAATCTTTACCCTAAACTTGGTTGCAAGCGATGAAATCGTGAAGAATGCTAGTAGGATTAGGAAGTAGCGTAAGCCCGCGAATACTATCGTGATATAGCCTATCGGTATGGATGCTGCTACTCCCAGCCTATCAAGTAGCCTGAATTTCAGGGCTAGAATAGCGATTATTGAGAGTATTATTAACGCCTCTAGCTGGGATGCTAGATCTAATGCGAACAAACTACGCCGAGAACCTCCTTGATACTCTTCTCATCATCTAAAGCAGCCTCTACCTGAACCGCCTTCTCCAAGTTTTTTATCGAGATCTTCCTCTCCTCCTCTTCTCTCTCGCCGACGAGGATAACGAACTTCATCCCCTGCTTTAAAGCATACTCGATCGCTGTTGGAACCCTCTTACCAACGACATCTACTTCAAGAGGATATCCCATGCACCTCAACCTATAAGCCACCTCCGCCATATAGCTTATGGAAACCTTAGGAATTCCGACGAGGAGGATATCAGGTCTTCTAGGCGCAGGCTTCTCAGGAGATTTATCCAAGAGATATTGTAGGATCCTGGTAATCCCTATCGCGCATCCAACTCCTGGCGTCGGCTTGCCTCCGAAAAGCTCTACAAGCCGATCATATCTCCCGCCTCCGTTAAAGGAGATCTGCGCATCAGGGACTCCCTGCTCGAAGATGAATCCATCATAATATTCTAGCCCTCGAGCTAATCCGGGTGAAATGATTATGGGGGAGCTGACGCCGCCAGCCCTAGCAACCTCAACGATCTCCTGAAGATTCTCGAGACATCTATTAGCCTCCCCCCAGGACGATAAGATATCGGAGGCCTGTCTAAAGATCTTCTCGCTATCAGATCCCTCCAGACTTAGAAGCTTCTCAATAGAATTTACGGCATCGCTGCTAACTCCTAGACTCGTCATATATTCAAAGGCTTGATCGACGAGCTTCCGATCGATCATCGATAAGATCCTATTCTGCTCCGATTCCTGAACTCCCTCCCTCTCTAGAATCCTCCTTAAGATCCCTATATGCCCAACCTTGAAGAAGTGGTTCTTCAACCCGATTCTATTAAAAACCTCATAGCTGACTTGAAGTATCTCGGCATCCGCGAGAGGGCTTTTACTTCCGAAAAGCTCGAATCCACCTTGCCAAAACCTCCTCCTCCTACCCCACTGAGGCTCATCATAACGATAGCAATCAGCAATATATCCAAGCCTCAGGGGGAGAGGCCATGCCTTAAGCTTCGTAGAGACAAGCCTCGCAATAGAGGCCGTAACCTCCGGCCTGAGAACAAGCCTCCGACCACCCTTATCGATAAAATCGAACATCCTCTCCCGAATCTCCTCACCAGACTTAACGGCAAAAAGCTCATAATACTCAACCGTAGGAGTCTCAACCTCAAGATAACCATAAAGCCTAAAGACGTCCCTAATAACATCCTCAATCCTCCGCTTCAAAACCATCTCCCCAGGCAATAGATCATCCATACCCCTCGGCGTATCCACAAACATCAACATACACCCAACAAGCCAAATAATATCCATTCACCCAAGACAGAAAACAGAAAGACACAAAAACAATAGTGGGGCCGCTGGGATTCGAACCCAGGACCTCGCGGGCCCAAGCCGCGAATCATA
>CAYNFG010000064.1:0-2281 GCA_964396455.1 uncultured Nitrososphaeria archaeon
TAGCACGCCTGCCTATACGCCTCGGCTATCTCCATAAGCTGGGGCATAAGCATCTGGACCTGGAGGACTATGTAGATGTTCGAGGTCTTCTTCCCGAGGAGGTAGTAATGCCTGATAAGCCTATAGAGGTAATCTATTCCGCGGGCAACCTCGACGAGGTTCGTAAGGGTCTTAACCCGCTCCCTATCCGCCTTAGAGCATATGGTTCGAACGTTTTCCTCGAAGGTGTCCTCCCAGAGATTGACTATATGCTCGAGCTTATAGACGATTCCATAGGGATCCATGGACTCCGGCTCGATCGCGAAGGAGTGCAGAAGCTTATCAAGCTCCTCATCGAGCTTCACGCTTCCATCAGAGTATCTCCGAAGAGCTTCGAGTGTCCTGCCTCGAACCTCATCCCGGATAGACTTAATCCGGTAAAGCCTCCGCTCCAAATCCCTCAGAATATAGGATAGCTGAAGCTTCTGAGAGAAGGTTGGATAGAGGAAGAAGATGATTATGAATAGGAACCAGATGAGGTTCAGGAGCACCGAGAAGATGTCTTGCTGACCGCCGATCTGCGAAAGGCTTAGCATGCTAAGGGCGTCTCCGAGAAAAACCAAGTCTCAACTCCCTCTAAAATCTTCCCAATCCCCCAGTTAAATACATAAAACCCTGCTGCCTGCAGAAAGTAATCTTATTATCGACATGTCCTCGGAGGAATCTCCGTCGAGAAGCCTTGAGGAGGATCCATGTGAATGAGATCGAGGAGGCTGTGAGAAAGCTAATCCTAGACACGTTCTCGAATCTAGATGAGCTCGAGGAGCGTTATAGGCAGGCGTTAGAGCGTGAGGAGTCCGAGCTTGGCCGAGAAGCCTTCAAAATCCTCCTCGAGAACCTCGAGATAGCCCGGCGGCGGAGAATCCCAGTATGCCAGGATACGGGGGTAGCCGTAATCTACCTAAGGCTGGGCCAGGAGGTCGAGCTATATGGAGGAAGCTTATACGAGGCGGTTAATCGAGGGGTTGCAAGGGCTTACAGGGAAGCATATCTGAGAAAATCGCTGGTCTCCGACCCCCTATTCGAGAGGCGGAACACCGGAGATAATACTCCGGCGATGATCCATCTAGAGCTGGTCCCGGGGTCCGGTGTAGAGCTGGGCTTTATGCCTAAGGGTGCTGGAGCCGAGAATATGTCGAGGATCGAGATGCTAAAGCCTGCGGAGGGGATCGAAGGCGTTAAGAGGCTCGTATTAGAAACGGTGTCGAGGGCTGGGGCGAACGCGTGCCCTCCATTAGTCATAGGCGTGGGGATCGGCGGAACATTAGACATGGTCGGCTGGCTTGCGAAGAAAGCCCTCTTCAGAAGCTGGGGCGAGAGAAACCCAGACCCGCGCTATGCGAGGCTCGAGGAGGAGCTCTTAGAGGAGGTGAATAGGCTTGGGATAGGTCCGCAGGGCTTCGGCGGAAGAATCACGGCACTAGACGTGAGGATCGAGCATCTACCCTGCCATATGGCCTCGCTCCCCGTAGCAGTAAATTTGAACTGCCATATCCATAGGGTGGGTTGGGCTAGGCTATGAAGAGGATAACACCTCCGCTAACCGACCGAGATGTCGAGGATCTGCGAGTAGGCGACCGAGTCCTGATAAGCGGAAGGCTATACGTCGCGAGAGATGCAGCTCATAAGAGGCTGGTTCGGGAGATCGAGGAGAAGGGGAGGCCGCCGATAGACCTGAGGGGAGCGATCATCTACTACATGGCTCCAACGCCCCCGAGGCCCGGCCAGATCCTAGGAGCGGCAGGCCCAACAACCTCGATCCGGATGGACTCCTATCTAGAGCCTCTTCTAAAACATGGGCTTAAAGCGACGATCGGGAAAGGCTATAGGAGTAGGCTTGCGAGAGAGCTTATGAAAAGATATCGCGCAGTCTATCTGGCTGCGATCGGCGGAGCCGGAGCCTATTTCTCCGATAGGATTAAGTCCGTGAAGCTGGTAGCCTACGAGGATCTTGGCCCAGAAGCCCTCCTAGAGATCTGGGTTGAAGATTTTCCTGCGATAGTGGCGAACGACGTATATGGCCGCGATCTATTCGAGGAGGCTACTAGAGCTTGGAGGAGGATATAAGCAGGAGATGGAAAGAGTTAAAAACACGGCTAGTAAGACCACTCTAATGGGTGCCGGTCATAGGGAGGGGGGAAATACCCAGACCCATTCCGAACCTGGAAGTCAAGCCCCCTCCCGCCTGGCGAGTAGTGGGGTGCGGGAGCCCCCGCGAAAGCCGGGTGCTGGCACCCCCTCA
>CAYNFG010000065.1:0-1673 GCA_964396455.1 uncultured Nitrososphaeria archaeon
CTCTCGTCGCGAAGACGCCTCTCGGCTCATCATCCATATAGGGTTTAACTAGCAGCCTATAGCCTTTGACTAGATGGAAGTGGTAGATCAGGATTATGTGGGAGAATCCTTCAAGATCCTTTAGCCCATCGACGTATTCTGGAAATACCTCTACAACCCCTCTAACGCCTATCGCTGCTCTAGGCTGGATCGGGGTTCCCCGAGGATCCTTAAATGGCGAATGAATTATCCCTATCGGCTTATACTCGATCCTCAACCCCATTCTCCAGTAATCGATCCTTAAACTCTCCTTATAATCTCCTTTCCCCGAACATCGGGGGTCCTCTAATGATATTGTCTCATGTTCTGGGGGTATAACCCTCGGGCTAGCTTATAGAGGCTGAGGCTGGGAACCCTTAATTAGACCATTATAGGATATTCTCATCGGAGATGCTTTTCTCCGAGCTCGTCGGCTTCTATGAGAAGATTGAGGCGATTAGTGGAAGGATAGAGATGACGAATCTCCTCGTAGAGCTTTTGAGGAGGACGCCTCCAGAGATAATAGATAAGGTAGTATATCTGACGATTGGAGAGGTTTATCCCCCCTTCGTGGGATTGGAGCTTGGGGTTGCGGATAGGCTAGCCCTAAGAGCGATCAAGCTCGCATCCGGCATGAGTGAGAAGGAGATAGATAGAGCGTATAAGGAGCTTGGAGACGTCGGCCTAGTTGGAGAAAGAATGCTCGCTAAGCGTAGCCAGGCCACGCTCTTCATGGAGCAGCTCACGGTCGAGGACGTCTACTCGGCTCTAGAGAGAATCTGTAGGGCCAGCGGAGAGGGGTCTATGGAGACGAAGGTCCAGATCTTAAGCGGCCTCCTCGCCTCCGCTCAGCCTAAGGAGGCTAGGTATATTCTCAGGATAGTTACTGGTAAGATGAGGCTCGGCATAGCCGACATGACAATCCTAGACGCGTTAGCGATATTATTCGGCGGAGGAAAAGAGGCTCGAGAACTGTTTGAGAGAGCCTATAACCTAACATCCGATATAGGCTTCGTGGCGAGGGTCGCCGCCCTCGAGGGCCTTGAAGGGCTTAAGAAGATCAAGATAACAGTCGGAAGACCTATTAGGCCGATGCTGGCGGAGAGGTTATCCTCCGCGGAGGAGATCCTGCGTAAGCTTGGAGGCAGATGCCTAGCCGAATACAAGTATGATGGAGAGCGGATGCAGATTCATAAGAAGAGCGATGAGGTGATAATCTTCTCGAGGAGACTTGAGAACATCACATCCCAGTATCCGGATGTCGTCGAACTCGTGAAAAAGCACGTGAAAGCCGATGAGGCGATACTGGAGTGCGAGTGCGTTGCGATAGACCCGGATACGGGAGATATGCTACCCTTCCAAGAGCTCATGCATCGAAAGAGAAAACACGATATACATAAGGCGATCGAGCAATATCCGGTGAGACTCCACTTCTTCGACATCCTCTACTTTAATGGAAGAGACCTAACCCTAGAACCGATAGAGGATAGGAGAAAGATCCTCGAATCGGTTATAGAGGAGGATGATCGAGTAAAGCTTAGCAAGGCCATATTCACGGATGATCCGGCGGTCCTCGAAAAATTCTTTCATGAAGCAATAGAAAACGGCTGCGAAGGACTTGTAGTAAAAGCTCTCGGAAAGGAGGCGATCTACCG
>CAYNFG010000066.1:0-1659 GCA_964396455.1 uncultured Nitrososphaeria archaeon
AGCCTATCTTCTATGAATCCAGTATAATTTTCTCATGCTCCATTCTTCGACTGCTTCTGGGAGGGATTTTCGATAGAGATATTCCCGGACGAAGCTTATATGCTCTCTGATAAGATGCTCTACCTCCTCTTCGTCTACGTCTCCTTTGGCCAGCTTTCGCTTGAGAATTTCTATTGGCGTGAAGTGGTATGGCTGGCCTAGATAATGCACCTTGAGCTTAACGCCCTTTTCCCTCAGCCTCTTTCTGATATGAGATGGCATGGAGTCGGAGATGCATATCGATCTCTCATAGCTGGTCGAGATCTCTGCCACCTTCTCGGCCTCCCTCTTGGATGCAGCTTCCTCCACCGTCGCCCTCTCGCGGAGAATCTTAAGCCATTCATCCACGTCTATCCTGCCGGTAACCATGCTTCTGAGCGTGAGGAGGGCTAGTTGAAGAGATTTTTCAGAATCGATCTTAAAGGTGAGGGGATCTCCATAACAATATACGTCTAGGCTTCTTCCGACAATCCTGTATAGGTTTGTTAGGATCTCTTCATAGCCTTTAAACCAGGCGTTAGGAGGCTCTGGAAGCCTACCCCTAACCTCTTCTAAGAATTCTTCATAGCTGATCATCCCCGACGCTAGTTCAGCTACGAGATCGGTTACATTCTCTGGCAGATTGAACAATATCGCTTGAGGGCTGGCCTCCCTAACTTTTTCTAACGCTTCTCTAGCAGCTCTCTTGCTAGGAGGCTTGACGAGGATCTCGACCTCAGCCATCTATTCAAAGTCTTTTTCTAGTCTCTGCGGGATTTATCTTTTTGGCGAAATCTTAAAGCTCGGCCTCGGCTAATCCGAGGAGGGCTATATTTCCGATATGCACGTTTTTCAGATATTTCTTGGCTGCTTGATAGCATCTCTCAACCTGGCTTCTAGGAGTTATCGTTACATCGCTCATAAGGTAGTCCGGATGGAATACTAGGAGGCTGTAAGGAATTTCGGGGTCAAGGCTCGCTATGAACTCGGCGATCCTCGAGACCTCGTATTCATCGACGTAATGGGGGACGAGGAGCGTTGTCGCGTTCAGGACGGGTAATCCGCGCCTCCTCTCATAGAATTCCCGATAGACTAGCTCGAAGTTTTCGAGCGTTCGCTTATTATCTCTTCCGGTGAGGGCTTTATGGACGCTCGGCGTATAGGCTTTTAGATCGAATTTTATATTTCCTCCGCTGATGTAGGCGAGCTCGCCAGCCTTCTTGACGAGACTCTTATCCCCGCAGCCATTCCATTCAAAGCATATCCTCATAATCCTATTCTCAGGCTTCTCCTCGAGTATCCTTCTAGAGGCGTTTATCGCGAAGGGTAGCTGGGGTTCCGGCGATCCGCCGAACCAACACCAGCAGGTGATCCTGCTATCGGCTAGAGTATATTTTACGAGCTCGCTTGCGGATACCCGGCCGCCCTCGCTCAATCGCTTATGAGACCAGTTTTGGCAGAATAGGCAGTCGAAGCTACATCCATAGAAGAATAGGGCGAGGTTGTAGTAGCCGTATTCTGGTCCGTTTCTAGCGGCGTACTCGGGGTAGCCTGCGCCCGTCCCAGCTGGGCAGAACCATGCAGCGCAGCAATTTGTTACGTGGGCGTCTAGATAGTAGTGGAGTAGGCCGTGCTCGCTAT
>CAYNFG010000067.1:0-1651 GCA_964396455.1 uncultured Nitrososphaeria archaeon
GTGGGGCCGCTGGGATTCGAACCCAGGACCTCGCGGGCCCAAGCCGCGAATCATACCAAGCTAGACCACGGCCCCTCAAGACAGGAATCATGCAAAGAATCTTTTTACCTTTATCCCCGCCTCCCTAATGAAAAATTAGAAATAAGACTAATGTCCCTTAAATACGGAGTAAGCCCCGGTAGCTCAGCTGGTAGAGCGGCGGCCTCGTAAGCCGCAGGCCGCGGGTTCGAAGCCCGCCCGGGGCTCCATCTAGCCTTTTCTTCCATTTTAGTCTGGTTGTTTTCTTTGTTTTTATTTTTGAGGTTTATTTTGTGCTTTTGCTTAGTTTTTACTGAGTGTTCTATGAGGACTTTATTTCTTTCGGATAGTATGGTTAGGAGCGTTTTATCGATGAAGGAGGTTATTGATGTTGTTGAGGAGGCTTTTAGGGAGAAGGCTCTCGGCAGGGTTCAGATGCCCTCTAAGGTTTATCTCTTCTTTGATGGGGTTGGTGATCTTAGGGTTATGCCCTGCTATATCGCTGGCTTAGGCGTGTCTTCTGTAAAGATTGTTAATTCTCATCCGAATAATCGCGTGAAGGGTTTTCCGACGGTTATGGCCGTCATCTTATTGATCGATCCTGAGACCGGTTTTCCTAAGGCGATTATGAGCGGGACTTGGATTACTGGTTTGAGGACTGGGGCTGCTGGCGCTATTGCTGCGAAGTATCTTGCTAGGAAGGATTCTAGGATTGTTGCTTTTATCGGCGCTGGCGCTCAAGCGAGGATGCAGCTTATGGGGCTTCTCGAGGTCATGCCAGGTCTATCCGAGGCTAGGGTTTTCGATATACGCTCTGATGCCGGTAAGTCTTTTCTAGATTTCGCTGAGGGTATTTGTCCTGGAGGATTTTCGATGGAGGTAGCTGATTCTGCTAGGAGCGCTGTTATGGATGCGGATATAGTTGTGACTACTACTCCTTCTAGGAAGCCTATAGTCATGAGCGATTGGATAGGGGGCGGCGTTCATTTTAACTGTATGGGCGCTGATGCTCCCGGTAAGCAGGAGCTTGATCCGGAGATTTTGAGGAGAGCTTCTAAGATCGTCGTCGATGATCTTGAGCAGGCGGTTCATGGAGGAGAGGTTAACGTTCCGATAAGATCAGGCATTCTTAGCAAGGAGGATATCTACGGGGAGCTTGGCGAGATTATTGCAGGTTTTAAGAAGGGGAGGGAGTCTCATGATGAGCTTACGGTCTTCGCCTCGACCGGCCTCGCGATCCAAGATGCCGTGACCGCCAATCTAGCATATAGGAAGGCGTTGGAGAGGGGGTTGGGCGTATATCTGGATTTGGTGTGAGGTCTCGTTTTGGGATAATCTTTTTATGAAGTTAGCCTTACTTTGATTGAACTAGGCTATGGATGCTGGATTTGATATCGGCTTTCTCTTCTGGCTCTTCCTCCTCTTGCTGATCTTCCTCTGGCCCCAGTATAGGCTTAAGGCGCTTCAGGGTGCTAGGCTTAGCCTGATTAGGAGGCTTGAGAAGAAGCTTGGATGTAGAGTTGTTACTCTTATTCATAGGCAGGAGCGTATAGGGTTATTCGGGATACCGTTTTACCGCTATATTGATATAGAGGATTCTGAGCAGGTTTTGAGGGCTATCAGGACGACTCCT